>DATHDE010000214.1:0-25985 GCA_035490495.1 Nitrospirota bacterium | reverse complement strand
GGGAATCCGATACGGCTCCTTCGATCATACATCACGTCACTGTTTCTGTTCGTTCGCTATCCAGGGTCCTGTCCAGCAGTTCCTTCCCTTCCAGCCGCGGCCCGGAATGCGCGGTACAATACAGCCGGAGTATGCCGCGCCCGTCAGGCTGACTTTACTTTCCTGCCGGCCTGTTCACCGAGCAGGGACTGGAACCGCATTGCAAGGTTCGCCCCCGCGGCTTCTCCTTCATGCTTGAAATAAACGAAGATGTTCTTCCACGATGTCGCACGCAGCCACTCAGCCCAGCGTGCAAGATCGGCTTCCGGGTAATCAGTGCGCCGCAGCCTCAGGTACCCCCAGGATGCCGTGCTGACGAGTTCCTGCACGGGATTCTCATCCGTATCAGCAATGCACAGGCTGAATCCCTTTTTGCGGAGGAGTTCGGCGGCCCCGGCCTCGAACCAGCCCGGATTGCGGAATTCGAAAGCGCAAGGGACGGCAGCCGGTATCAGGGCGAGGAAATCCTCGAGGAGAGGCATGTCGGGCCGAAACGTTTTCGGGAACTGGAACAGTATCGGCCCCTGTTTGGGTCCCAGAACGGTCAGCGACTTGAAGAGATACTCGATCTCCGGGAATACATTCTTCAGCCGTTTGATATGGGTAATGACCTGGGGCGCCTTGAAGGCCAGCAGAAAACCGTCAGGCACCTGTTCCGCCCAGGCGTGCAGAACATTCTCTTTGGGCATGTGATAAAACGTATTGTTGACCTCCACGGTGTTGAGCCGCCCGGCGTAATAGCGGAGCATGTCGCCGGGAGCGATTTTTTCAGGATAGAATTTCCCCTTCCACTCCTTGTGAGCGAACCCGCTCGTTCCGACGTAGATATTCATACTTCCTCCCCTGCCTCGCACATCAGGCTCGTGAAAGCTCCAGGACGCAGGTCTTCGCTGATCATCATCAGCATGCTGAGTAGAATATTATTCTTTGCCGGATCCGTGTTCATCCGCGTCCGACGAGTCCTTTTCCATCAGCGCGTCATGTGCATTCTTATCATCGCGCAGCCGCAGGAATACCGGATGACGCAGGGCATGTTCCCCGGTCCAACCGGAGAAAGCAACCTCGCATACAAGCTCCGGTTTCACCCAGGTGACCGGTGCGTTCGTTGCCGGCTCGATTCTGAAGGGACATTCCCGCACGACCCGCGATGCAAGCATCTCCCCGATCGATTCCAGATCCTTTGCAGAAAAACCGGATCCCACGTGCCCGATGAATAGGAGTTCGTCACCGGCATAAGCGCCAAGAACAAGCGCGCCGATGTGCTGCCTGCCGCCGCCGGGCTCGGTAAACCCCGCGATAACGGCCTCCTGCGTCAGGTGTGTTTTGATCTTGAGCCACTGCCTCGTCCTTTTTCCGGCCTCGTAAACGCTCCGTCCGTATTTGGCAACGATCCCCTCCAGCCCTTTTTCCCTGGCAAGCGCGAAGTAGGCGACACCGTCCTTTTCGATATGATCGCTCAACCGTATGCCCGGCAGGGCCGGCAGCACTTTCTTGAGCAACGCCTTCCGCCTGATGAGCGGCACGTGCGTCAGGTCGTAGCCCTGAAAATGGAGCAGATCGAACACATAGTAAATGAGATGACCTCCCTGCAGTGCGTCGTACTGCTGCACTGCCTGAAAATCGGGCCGGCCTTGATCGTCGACCACCACGACCTCACCGTCGAGAACGGCATCGAATCCGAATTTCCTGAGCGAGGCCACCAGGGGAGAAAATTTTTTTACAAACGATATCCCGTTCCGCGAGGTGAGTGACGCGCTCCCCTGCCGGATTTCAGCAATCGCGCGGTATCCATCCCATTTCACCTCGAACACCCATTCCGGGTCGTTAAAAGGCTCTCTGATCGAAGAGGCAAGCATCGGCTGCATGTCACGCGGCATGGGTTGTACGGGCACGCCCTCAAGGTCCCCGCTCTCCACGGCTTCATGGATGCGGATCTGGTTCGACTTTTTCACGGCGAACGGCTTCCCGGCCTCAGCTTCGAGAACCTCCTCGAGCGTCTTATGCGACACCACGGACCTGTTCTGCCTGAGAACGTCTTCCGTATCTGCGCTTCCGTCTTTTTTCTTTATCAGGAGCCAGGACGTTCCATCCTTTGCCGTCTTCACCAGCGCGAATTCGCCGTGAAGCTTCTCTCCCTCAAGCACGAACTTCATGTCTCCCCTCCTGAATCCCTCCAGGAGGCGCGTACGGCTTTGCAGTTCATCCCGGGTCGTCGGATGGTGATACACTCCCCGGTCCCAGATGATGACGCTCCCGGCGCCATAATTGTCCTCGGGGATCACGCCTTCGAAATCCCGGTATTCGAGCGGATGGTCCTCGACCTGCACCGCCAGCCGTTTCGAGGACGGATCGAGCGAAGGCCCTTTCGGCACGGCCCAGCTTTTGAGCGTCCCCTCGAGTTCGAGCCTCAGATCGTAGTGCATGGCCCGTGCCGCGTGTTTATGAACAACGAACCTGAGTCCGCCCTGTTCGGACGCCTCACCCGGTTTCGGCTCAGGCGTCTTTTCGAAATCCCGCTTCGTTGTATAGTCATTGAGCGCCATGGTTCATCACCCAGGGGCCGCATCCGGTTCAGGACCGCTCCTTCACAAATGCGGAAGCGCCTGTTTCTTCGTCGAGAGATCCCTGAAAAGGTCCCCCTGTTCGCTGATCCTGTTCAATGCTTCCGAGGATACAACACGCAATTTTGCAGGATCGCCGTTCTTGACAGCGCTCTCCACCTCGCTCCATTCGAGCGGACAGGACACGAACGGTTTTTCTTCGGCGCGCAGGGAATAGACGCTGATCATGGTCTTCGAGGCATCGTTCTGGGACCAGTTGATGAACACCCTGCCTCTGCGCTCCGCTTTTGGCATATTTGCGGTCACCAGCTCGGGGTAGTGCTTCTGCATGATCACCGCAACCGATTTGGTGAACAGTTTCGTAGCATCGAATGTCGTCTCTTCGCGGTTCAGCGGAACGAAGACGTGCAGGCCTTTCCTGCCCGTGGACTTGACCCAGCAGGAAAGGTTCAGCCCGGCGAGCAGCTCGCGAAGGATCAGCGCCGCGCGACCGCACTCGAGAACGCCGGCTCCTTCGCCGGGATCGAGATCGAAAACGAGTGAATCGGGCGTGCGGGACGATGCAGCCCGTGCCAGCGGAACATGCAGTTCAAGGGATGCAAGGTTCGCGACCCACAGGAGCGATTCGAGGTCGTCGATCACGCAGAAATTGATCGGCGCTCCATGGTCCTGGGGGACCTCCGCCGTCCTCATCCATGCAGGACGATGGTTCGGACAGCGTTTCTCGTAGAAGCTCTTTCCGCTCACGCCGTCCGGATACCGTTTTAGCGTCAATGCCCTGCCGTTCAGGTGCGGCAGAAGCAGCGGCGCGATACGGCGGTAGTAATCCAGCACGGCGGCTTTCGTGAACCCGAAGGACGGGTACAGGTCTTTATCAAGGTTGGACAGTGCGATTTTCCTGTCGATAGTCTGCACAACCGTCATCCTGCCTCCTTCAGCTTGCGCA
Source organism: Nitrospirota bacterium (assembly GCA_035490495.1). GTDB lineage: Bacteria > Nitrospirota > UBA9217 > UBA9217 > UBA9217 > JAJYKN01. The sequence continues at coordinate 22,439 of DATHDE010000214.1, read as the reverse complement.
TGCTTTCCTCAAGCGCCGCAACGAGGTCGGCGGGCCCGGACTCTTCTTCGCCGGCGAGAGCGGGAGCTTCCACGAATGCATGCTCCTTGATCTTTGTTGCGAGAAGCGCGCGAAGTTTTTCCCGCCGGTCGTCTGCATAGCGCCCCGGAGCGAAGTCCGTGATCATGCGTTCGATGCTTGTCCGCATCCGCTGTTCGAGACCGGGGTCGGCGGCCTGTTTCCCCGGCGCGCTCTCGTGTGGTGACAGGACTTCCTCGCTGTAATGCAGCGTGGTCAGGGCCAACGCGCGGTCCCTCGCCGAGATCGCGACCAAATGTTCGCGCTCCGCGAGCACAAACTTTGCGATGCCGGCTTTGTTCGTCCGGTGCAGCACCTCGACCATGAGCTGATACGCCTTTTCGCCGCCCTTGAGCGGTACGAGGTAATAGGGGTGGTCGAAGTAGACGGGATCGAGCTCCTGCAGATCGATGAAATCGAGGATTTCTATCGTGCGGCTCCGTTCCGGAGACACGGACTCCAGTTCTTCATCCGTCATGATAATATATCTGCCCGGTGCAAGTTCATACCCCCTGACGATTTCATCCGGCGTAACCTCGACGTTTTCCTCGGGGCAGACCATCCTGCGCGAGAGGCGCGAATAGTCCTTGCTGTGCAGGATATGAAGCGAAACATTTCCCGCCTCAACAGCCTTGACAAGCCTCACCGGTATCGCCACCAGGCTAAAACTGATCGTCCCGCTCCATATGCCCTGCACCGCCATACTGTCCCGCCTCCTCAACCGGTTTCGAGTCTCCGGGTTCCCCCGCCGCGTCCGGAGTCTTCCTTTTATTGATGCTGAATACGCCTCGCGATTACGCTCTCACGCTGCTTTCCTCAGGCTTTCTTCGAGAACACGGAGCAGATCGTCCGGCGGCGTCGGTTTGAGAAGCTTCGGCGACAGAATCGCGATGCCTTCTCCACGCGCCTTTTTGGCGATCATTTCCTGCAACCTCGCCTGGTGATCATTCGCATATCTCGCGGGGTCGAGGGGAACGGTCAGCCTGGCAATCAATTCGCTTCCGATCTCAAGCTCCCTGTCCGTCACCGGAACGTTGCCCAGGCCGAGCGTATCCGCGGGAATGACTTCATCGGCGTGGCGCAGCGTGGTCAGAAGAAGAATGTTACCATTCGAATGCAAGGCGCCGACATACGACCGTTTCCTCATGCTCCAGACGCCGATGCCCGACACGTCGAGTTCCTTCATGATCCTGACGAGCGCATGGTACTCCCCACCGCGGAGAGGAGCGCCATCCGGTTCGAGATAATACACGCGCTCAAGAAACGACGGGGCGATCTGGCTGCTCCTGACGAATTCGCGGATATCGATCATCCTGCTGCCTTCCGGGACAAGCTGCTCAAGCTCCGCAGGATCGATCAGAACATACTTCCCCTTCTCCACTTCGAATCCTTTTGCCTGCTCCCCCGCGGGAACGGGATGTCCATCCAGGGCACAAAGCATCTGCTGCCGCAACCGCACCTGATCGCGTCTGTGGAGGAGGTGAAACTGAATATGCTCCTCTTTGACCGCGGAATGCAGTTTCACCGGAACATCCGTTCCGTCAAAATGGATCGAGCCTTTCCAAATAGTTGAACCGGCCATCGAGCCCCCTTTCCAGCATCGGACGTCGTACGCTCAGCTTCATACTACAAGCGTATCACTCCGAAAATCACGCGTCAAATCACGCGTCAATGAAGCGTACAGCAAGAAATGCAAAACACTGCAGAGAGCACGGACAGGTCTGCTCTGAAGGCGCCCCTGCAGCGTTCGGTGCCAGGACATTTGTTCATTTAAAAATGGTATAGTTGTAACAGAGGGAAGTCTGTGTTTTCACGAGGGGGAATAGAATGAACAGGATGATCCGCGTTACCATTGCAACGGCTGTCATGCTTTTTCTGCAGGCACCCGATTTCTCGATTGCAGAGCAGAAAGACGAGGTCGTACGATTTGTGATCATGTTCTACGACCAGGTTGTCAACAAGAAAGATTTTGAGGCTGCGTCGAAGTACCTTGCTCCGCGTTATATCCAGCACAACCAGAGGGCCGCTGACGGTGCAGAAGGCTTGAAAAATTTTATCGCCCAGCTGCGGGAAAAATATCCCCAGGCGCACAGCAAGATAAAACGGGCTTTCCGGGACGGGAATTATGTCATTCTCCAGGTTCACGCGGTCCGGGAGCCGGGCAGCGCCGGCATGGCCGTGGTTGACATTTTCAGGCTCGAGCACGGCAAGATCGCCGAGCACTGGGACGTGCACGAGGATATTCTGAAGGAACCTGCAAATAACAACGGCGTCTTCTGATTCCTTACGTTCTCCCATCACGACTGCGTTCATGCGCGCGTTGCAGACTCACGGTACAGTTCTTCCCCACACGGGTAAAGGAAAGGCGGTCGATCTATGAGAACAACGTTGCTTCTGCTTTTCTGCACCCTGCTCTTTCCGGCATACGGCTCTGTGTACGCCGAGGACGGCTGCAGCGGCTGCCACAGCGATCCGGCAGCAATGCACGCTGCGGGGTTCCCGCAGTTCGTCATCTCTTCCCCTGATCTACTCGCCCAGATCCACATGCCGGCCGTGTGCACGGACTGCCATGCGGGTAACGGTTCCGCGAAATCAAAAGAGGAAGCGCATACCGGACTTCTTACGCTCAGGGCAATCCGCGCGAAGACCTGGGAAGCAACGGACCGGCGCAGCATGCTTGTCGATGACCTCATGGAGTGGTCATTTCTCGAACCGCGCGGGAACGACCGCTCAACGCAGCTCGCCCCCAAGAAACGCTACACTGACGGGGTGAAAGGCAACCCTGATTTTCGGACGTTTATCTACCACGATAAAAATGCCATCACGCTTGCGTTTAATCCTGAAATCGCAGGCAAGACCTGCGGGAAGTGCCACGGAGAAATTGTAAAAAGCTTCCTGAAAAGCGCCATGGGCGGCGGCACGGGCGCTCATGTGCAGAGCCAGTACCGGACATGGACCGGCTCAACGGGTCCCCAGAGCTGCGGCCTCTGGCTGGGCGTGCTCACCCGGCCGGGCCAGGACGCGTTCACGGATGAAAATATCAGGAACTTCAACAGCCATGCAACGATGCAGATATCGGAAAAGGATGCATTCAACTCCCAGCGGACGTGCAACCAGTGTCACGTCGGCTGCCTTGACTGTCACTTTGATGCGAGGAAAAAGAATCCGAACAATCCCGGCGACGGCTCCCATACCTTTGTGAAAAAGCCCGCACCCCTCGCGTGCTACGGCGGCGGACGGTCCTTCAGCTGCCATGCGGGCCCGCTCGAACGAAGGCGCGGGGACGGATACATACGGGCAGAGTTCACGCAGGCGAGCCCCGAAGGGACGTCGGCATTGAAGGGCCGGATCGACATCCACATGCAAAAGCATGTCGCATGCGTTGATTGCCACGAGCCAAACGCAGCAACGGGCTATCACGCTGATCTGAGGAGAAACGTATCGTGCGCCAAATGTCATGACCGCGTGGCTGCGGCAATAATGAAAGGGCCGCACAAGAATGTCGACTGTGCTGCCTGCCATACCGCCTTGATCGGCGGCTACGCGTTCAACTTCTGGTCCGCTGTCGGGCCGCAGGGCAAAGAGAACCCGGTCACGCGGATCCAGGACTATCTCACCGGAGCGACGCCGCCGCTGTTGATACGCAATCCCCGGGGGATCTGGATCCCCGTACACGTTGTTCCCCACCTCTCGGGGAATGTCAGGGCCGAAGAAGTGCGGCTGTCGAAGAAGCTGCTTTTCCGGAACAAGCCGGATGCGGATGTAGCCCGTTCCTACTTCTCGAACGACTCCTATGCCATAACAGGTCTCGTCAGGAACCTCGATACGAAGGATCATGACGTCCTGGTCTGGCTCAACGTTGACCGCGTTGCCCATGCAACCGGCACGTCGAGAACCTGCGATTCCTGTCATGCGTCCCGTACTCAGCGGATCCCCGTTACATTCTCCGGCGGCTCCTACAAGGATATTGAAAACGGCGAATACACGATCATTGCCGACGAGCGAAGCCTGCGCGTCGTGGACTTCAGGGACGACCACGGAAAAGACATTCAGGACCTCGCACGGCTCAAAACGGCGTGGGAGCTTCCCGGTGATTTTGCACTGCCGAAAACAACGGATTACAAGCTCTACGAAAAGATCGAGAAGGACTATAAAAACGGAACTTTCAACCATTGAGGAGGATAGGATGAAAAAAACAGCGGCTGTGCTATTCATTGTAGCGGTTTTTTGCCTCGCTGCTCTGTGCGGGACCGCCGGTGCGGAGGAAAAGGTCATCGGAACGGTGAAAAGCATCGATCTTGCGACCAACACGGTAGTCGTAAAAAGCTACACGGGACAGGACGTTCCCATCGTCATCAGCCCCGACGATACGGCGACTATCAAGAAGCTGGTGGAGAAGCGCATCAGGGTCGACGACGATATCAAGGTGAAATACGAGGTCCGGGACGGGAAGAACGTGGCGACCTACTTCAAGAAGCCGGTGGGGTGTTGAAAGCTCGCTTGCGCAGGATGTAAAGTTTTAAATAAGATAACAGGAATCATTCATCGGGAAGCCGCTATGAGGCGCACGAAGCACGCACATGACATCATCTGTCGCGCGTCCGGCGCCTCATGCGGCAGTTGCTTCGCTGCCCAATTTCGCCTCAGTACGGTCATCTTAGGTCGTATCCTTGATCATCTCCCATTCAGCGGTTGTCTGTTCTTTCCGTTCATGGTATAACTACGGTGCTTCAGTCCGCCTGCAGAGGAATGTTCATGACACGTATAAGTGATGGCACCGCAGACCAACACCGTGAGAAAACAGCGCTGGTCGTCGAAGGCGGCGGCATGCGCGGCATTTTCTCAACGGGCCTGCTCGACGGGTTCCTCGAACGCGGGTTCGAGCCGTTCCACCTGTTCGTCGGCGTTTCCGCCGGAGCGACGAGCCTCGCAGCCTATCTCGCCGAGATGCACGGCCGCAACCGCAGGATCTACACCGAGCTGTCCACGGGTCCGGAGTTCATCAGCCTCGCGCGGTTCCTCCGCGGCGGGCACTATATGGATTTGGACTGGCTGTGGGATGTGACCATCTCGCGCATGCGCCTTGATCTGCCGAAGATCTACGGCAAGAAAAAACCCTTTATCGTCGGCATGACATCCGTGGACACGGGCGAGGCCGTATTCAAGGAGACCGCTGCAGAAAACGTCGAGCACGTGCTCAAGGCATCGAGCGCCCTTCCCGTCATCTATCGCGGCTTCCCTGTCGTCGACGGCCGACGCATGACCGACGGCGGTGTTGCGGCACCCATTCCCGTGGACGAAGCCATCCGCCGCGGCGCTTCCCGCATTATGGTCATCCGCTCGCGCCCCCGAGCCCTGATGAGCAGGAAGGACGCATGGTCCATGCTGACGCGGCTCATGCTGTACAGGCACCCCGCGCTGCAGGCTACGATCGACCGCCACCATGCGGCATACGCAGACGCCGTGGCGCTCATTCGACGACCTCCGGACGGCGTGACCATGGTGGAGATCTCTCCGCCAGACGACTTCCGTGCGAGCAGGTTCACGCGCGATCCGGGTGTTTTGCACTCTGCCTATGAACAGGGACGGACAGCGTCCCGGGACGCGATTCAACAATGGGAAAGCACGTCCCCCGGCGATGAGGTGAGAAGGAGATGAAGACAAGCGCCGGTCTTCTCATGTACCGCAAGCGGGAGGGGGCGCTGCAGGTCCTGCTCGTGCATCCCGGAGGACCGTTCTTTGCCGCGAAGGATGACGGGGTCTGGGGCATTCCCAAGGGAGAAATCGACGACGGCGAAGACGCGCTTACGGCTGCACGGCGCGAGTTCGAGGAGGAGACGGGATTCCCGCCAAAAGGTCCTTTTCTGCCGCTCACGGCAGTAAAACAGAAAGGCGGAAAAATAGTTCAGGCCTGGGCTTTCGACGGGGATTGCGATCCGTCAAAGCTGAAGAGTAATACGTTCGTCATGGAATGGCCGCCCCACTCGGGCCGAAGCTCGGAATTTCCAGAAGTGGACCGCGCTGCATGGTTCGGCATGGACGAAGCGAAAAAGAAGATCCACCCGGCACAGACCGGGTTCCTTGAAGAACTTTTCCAGATGAAGCGATACTAGCCGTCGGAACATACCGCAGTCGTTTCGGCGATGCACGGATACCGTGCGCATCAAAGTCTGATGGCATGCCGCTTCGCGTAACAGCTCGTGCAGTACGCTCTTCCGCTTATATTGTAGTACCCCTTGTTCCAGCAGGAGCGGCCCGCCCCCGGAATCGAAGGAGCGGCGCCGCATCTCCCCTCTCCGGACACGCATAATTGCTCATAGCACTCGATGCAGACGACCCTGTCGGGACAGGAACAGCGCTCGCAGTTCTGTTGTTCGACATGCTCGGAGAAACCGGACACTGATGAGTGATCAGCCATACTGTCCACCCCGCCCGTGCTTCTGCTTTGTGTGCACGATTCCGGATACACAGGCACAGCAGCGTGCCGTACTCCAACGACGATGCAATGACGTTGAAGGTAACACGAAAGAGGAATGGAAAACAATCGGGAATTTCCTGATTTTTTTCTGAGCAAAGCGGTGTATTCACCAGAACAGACGTGTGTTCTTAGTCGAGGGACGTGAAGCCCTCGCGGATGGCGATTTTCGTAAGCTGTGCGATGCTGCGGGTGTGAAGTTTGGTCATGATCTGCATGCGGTGCGTTTCGATCGTTTTGATGCTGACCGTGAGCAGCTCGGCGATCTCTCTCGTCGATTTACCCTCAGCAAGAAGCTGCAGCACCTCGCGCTCCCGGGATGTCAACAGCCCGGCCGGTTTGGGCTCCTGCTGCCTGCGTGAGGCATCACGGCCGGTCTGCACATCAGCGAGCGGCGCACAGACGTAGAGTTTCCTCGCCGCCACCGTGCGAATGGCCTTGACCAATTCCGCATAGGCGCAAGATTTAAGCACATACCCGGATGCGCCCGCGATGAACATCTCCCTGACGAGTTTCCTGTCGGTGCTCTGCGACAGGGCAATGACTTTGATGTCAGGATAGCTGTCGACAATGCGGCGCGTTGCTTCCATGCCGTTCATCCGCGGCATGACGATATCCATGATTACGATGTCGGGCAGGAGCTTGAGCGCCAGCTGGACCGCTTTCTGGCCGTCACTCGCCTCGGCAATGACCTTCAGGTCCAGCTCCCTGTCGAACAGCGCGCGCAGACCCTCGCGCATGATCTCGTGATCGTCGGCAAGCAGGATGGTGATCCTCATAGTGCATTGCCCCGACGCAAATCTGGTTTGTTCTGGATGTACGGTATCGTCATTGATCCATGCTTGTATTCTGAAGGACGGTGGTTAATGCGGCCTTATGGGACAAACGGGACGATGGTACACGAAATTTCTGGAAATGGCAATCGGGGAAATCCTTAGTATTACCACCCGACCCGCCTCCGTCGCTCTTCATCATCATGCTGAACATCTTTACGAGTGACGATCCGTTGCCGCTTTATCCAATATCTTTGTCAGTATCAGTATAGCAGCGTCCGCGCCCCGGCCTGCCCGTCCCTCCTTGAGCACACCCGGAGTGTCGTGATACCTCCGTCTATCTTGTTTTGAAGCCATGCGGGTGCTACGATTAAGAACGGGACGTGCGTTATGCAGCGTCTCGCCATGTCGCAAACGCGAAAGAAGGGAGTTGATGCGTCATGAAGGCATTGGTATATTACGGTCCGGGCAAGCGCTCGTGGGAAGATAAACCGAACCCGCGGGTTAAAGATCCCATGGACGCGATCGTGAAAATCACCCGGACGACGATTTGCGGTACAGATCTGCACATTCTGAAAGGCGATGTGCCCACCGTCGAAGCCGGCCGCATCCTCGGGCATGAGGGCGTGGGTGTGGTCGAGGAAACCGGATCCTCGGTCAGGAATTTCAAACCCGGCGACCATGTTCTGATCTCATGCATCACGTCATGCGGTGCATGCGAAGCGTGCAAAAAAGGCATGTATTCACACTGCGAAAAAGGCGGCTGGATCCTGGGGAATATGATCGACGGGACACAGGCCGAATACGTCAGGATTCCCTACGCGGACACGAGTTTGTACCCCGTGCCGAAAGGCGGTGACGAGGACTCGTTCGTCATGCTGAGTGATATCCTGCCCACGGGGTTCGAATGCGGCGTATTGAACGGCCAGATCAAACCCGGTGATACCGTGGCTATTGTGGGCGCCGGTCCGGTCGGACTCTCCGCGCTCCTGACCGCGAGCTTCTATTCACCGGCGGAGACGATCGTGATTGATGTTGATGACTATCGCCTGAACGTAGCGAAGAAGTTCGGTGCTACCAAGACGGTCAGCAGCAGGGAGGGAAAGGCAGTCGAGAGCGTCATGAAGCTCACGAACAACAGGGGCGTCGACGTGGCGATCGAGGCGGTCGGGATTCCCGCGACCTTCGAAGTTTGCGAGGACATCCTTGCGCCCGGCGGGCATCTCGCGAACATCGGCGTGCATGGGAAGCCCGTGGAACTGCATATCGAGAAGCTCTGGTCACGGAACATCACACTCACGACACGGCTCGTGGACACGGTCTCCACATCCCTGCTCCTGAAGGAGGTGGGCTCGGGCAAGCTCAAACCCGGAGACCTCATCACCCATACCTTCAAATTGAACGACGTCATGAAAGCGTATGATACGTTCGGGAACGCCGGCAGGGAGAAGGCACTGAAGGTGCTGCTCAAGGCGGCATAGGAAGGACGGAAAGACTGCCGCAGGAAGAAGCCTGTTTCTGAAAAGAAGCAGGCTTTTTTTTCGAGGCAGACTGATCGCCGACGTTCCGGTTTCTCGTTCAGGGCCGCTCGCCGGGAGAGATCTGCTCCGCACGTTTCCTTCGTCGGAGCGTTATCGCCGTCAGAAACGCGGCAGCGCAGATGATGCCGCCGATTGCAAAGGTGCGCGGTGCCCTGATGGAATGAGCCATGGCCCCGGCGAAAAGGCTGCCGAACGGCGTGAAGCCGCCGAAAACGAACGTATAGACGCTCATTACGCGTCCGCGCAGCCGGTCCTCCGTGTTCAACTGCACCGTCGTGTTCGCAATGCCGAAGAACACGACCATGGACAAGCCGGCCAGCATGAGCAGAAACGCGGTCAATCCGTAGGAGCGCTGCAAGCCGATCACGATCAGGACCAGGGAAAGACATACGCCGCCGCCGAGCAGCAGTTCCGGAGCGGGCCCCCGCCTGCTGAGCGCCGCGAGCGCAATGGCGCCGATGAGCGCGCCCGCACCGAATGAGGACATGAGCAGCCCGAACGCCGCAGCGTCGCGATGCAGCTCCTGCCGCGAGAAAACGGGCACAAGGACGTTGAAGTTCGTACCGAAGACGCTCACGACCCCCACGAGCAGGATCACGCCAAGGACCGCGGGCGTGCGCCGTATGGCGACAAACGCTTCCCTGATGTCCTCTATCATGGCGGACCGCCTGGCCCGGTGGTTCAGCGGTTCATCCATGTTCATGAGCAGCAGCCCCACGATCACCGCCAGAAAACTGAGACCGTTCAGCAGAAAGCACACCGCCGTTCCCGCCACGCCGATGGCGAGGCCCGCGATCGCCGGCCCCACGGCCCGCGCCGCATTGAAGATGGACGAGTTGAGCGCGATGCCGTTCATGAGGTCTTCTCTGCCCACGAGTTCGATGATGAACGACTGGCGCGCGGGGATGTCGAAGGTGTTCACAATGCCGAACAGTGCGGCAAGTACCGCGACGTGCCAGTATCTGACGATATGAAGCCCGTCGAGCAGGGCAAGCGTGAACGCGAGGATCATGAAGGCCGTCTGGGTCGCGATGATGATCCTGCGCTTGGAGAGGGTGTCGATAATCGCTCCGGCGGGAAACGACAGGATAAGCATGGGCGCGAACTGGAGCGCGGACACAACCCCGAGCTTGAACGGCGAATGCGTCAGCTCCAGCACGAGCCACGCCTGCCCCACGTTCTGCATCCAGGTGCCCATAAGGGAAATGAGCTGCCCTGACCAGAACAACCGGTAGTTGCGGTGGCGCAGCGACCGAAAGAGCGATTTTACAAACGCTGCCGTTTCCATGGTGCCGGGTTTCCCTCCGTGAACAGTATACCACGCTCGGGGGAGGTCAATGCGCAGACAGCGCAGCAAAAAGCAGGCGCAGAGCGACAAAGGCAAGCGCTGCTGAGAGGACCCGGATGATCAAGGGTCCCCTGATTTTCGTGGAAAGAAGCGCTCCTATCTGCGCCCCCAGCAGGACGCCCAGTGCAAGGAATGCGGTCCTCACGACGCCGTGATGAAATGTTCCGGTCACGACGTGAACGAGGACCCCCCCGAACGTCACGATTGCCAGGATGAAGTGCGACGTCGCGGTGGCAATGTGGACCGGAAATGCAAGCATGCCCGCGAGCGCGGGGACGTGGATGATGCCGCCGCCGATGCCGAGAAAACTTGATACGAATCCGACCACGACGCTGAAAAGGACCCCGAGCAGCAGCTTTGCCCGGGATAAATGGATATCCCCGCTCTCGGCCCGTTCGCCTTTCGCGGGGGTGTTCATAAAAATGACCGCGGAAACGGCCAGGAGCACAACCCCGAAGATGATATCGAACGTCCGGCGCTGGATATAATACGTTGTAACCGCGCCGAGAATGGAACCGGGGATTGCGGCAGCCGCGAAAACAAGGCCGTAGCGGTAATTGATCCGTTTCATCCGCGCATATGCCAGGGACCCGGAAAACGCGTTCGCGAATGTGACCGCGAGGGAAATGCTCGTGATCGTGTCCGGGCTCTCGTTCGGATACAGGAGCAGAAGCACGGGCATCAGGATGAATCCGCCCCCCGCGCCGATGAGCGTGCCAAATGCTCCCACAGCAAGACCGAAAAAGAACAATCCAAGATGCTGTTCCATGGATATTGTGTCATCCTCTGTTATGGCTCTATTTTCAGTATAGCGCTGTCATGAATCTGATCCTAATAACGACATTTGACGCAGATGAAACCGGATAAAAACCTGGTAAAAGAGGATTAATTCTTCAAAAAAGCTCGACTCAATGGTCAAGGCTTATTTCAACTTTTTTATCATCTGTTAAATTGCCCTCTCTGTGTCCAATCGCTTTATTAAAGGTCGATGCATTTCCGCTATAAGCTCTGTCCCGGCTCGGATCTGTATCAAAATTTCACCACATGCAGGTGGAAGCCTTGTTCTCATGTAGAGGCTCTATCTCCTTTTGCGATAATTACGGATCAATGCTACAATGACTTGAATCCAGATGCCTTTTCATGAAAACGTTCATCCATCATGACGGCGGTCTCGGCGACACGCTCCTCTCCCTCCCCTGCCTGATAAAGCTGCGAAGCGGCAGCAGCATCCATCTCGCGGGCAGAGGCGATGTGGCGGCGTTTCTGCAACAAGCAGGCGCAGTGGATGCGGCAACTTCAACCAGCAGCGCGTTATTCGCATCGCTCTATGGTGCTGTCGACGACAGGTTTCGGCAGTTCCTGTCGGGATTCGATGCGGCGTACCTGTTCACTGCACGTGATGCATCCGACATTACCGCCGCCTTCCGCGCCATCGTGCCAGCTACCCGTGTCGTAAAGACGATGCTGCCGGACGGCTTGCGCTCCCATGCAGCATGGTATCGTCTCTCACAGATGGACCCGATGGCTTGCGTGAGCGCAGATACGCCTCTTCTCCGGGCATCCGGAGAAAATATCGAAGCAGCGCAGTCGCTCCTATCCAAGGCAGGCTATGATAAGAGAAGGGTGCTGCTTGCCGTGCATCCGGGCAGCGGTGGCAAAGCCAAGTGCTGGCCGTTGGACAGGTATTTCGAAGTCATCGAACGGCTGCAGGCATTGAAGGATATTTTCGTTCTCTTGTTTACCGGCGAAGCGGAGGAAAACAGCATCAGAAAATCTGTTGGTGATTTTACGCGGGGAGGCAGGAACAGATTTCACGCCGCGGATCTTGATCTCATCGCCAGCGTATCCCTCCTGTCGCTTTGCAGGCTGTATATCGGGAACGATTCAGGATTCTCCCATCTCGCAGGACTCACGGGCTGCAGGTCAATCGTCCTTTTCGGTCCGACTGATCCGGTGATATGGAAACCCATCGGACCGGACGTAACCGTGATTGCACCAGCGTCCTTTGCACCTATGACGGAGATTACCGTGGATGGAGTTTTAAGGTGCATCGAAACGAAATTGGTAACCGCGGATGAACACGGATAAAAAACCGTAGCGGATAACTCATCTGTGTCCATTTCCTGCACCCAGCGTATACAAGCGCATCGCGCAAGTCCAGGGTGGGTATCCGGCCCAGCCGGACCCGTGGTTACTAAACTTGATCCAAAGTGCAAGATGTCGGCTCGTAACGGACTTCCCTGAGATCGCTGACATGCGCCGTTTTACAGGGATTGCACTTCCATCAGTTTTCGAACATGGACGTGCCTCGATTCATCAACCTCAAGCCCTTCCCTGATCCTCTCCAGCACCAGGGGTTTCTCTTCCGGGAAACGATATCCCTCGTAATCCTGGCTGAATAGGTGGCTGCCCTGGCGGTCCGACCAGGCGTTCATGGCATGATCGAAACACACCCTCGAAGTAACCTCAAGGCCCTCAAGTGTACGGGAAAGTTCCTGCAGGCGCTCATGAGGCGAAGAAAGATGCATGTGCCCCTGCGTGACATCGTTGAACAGCGGCGTTCCCGGCCGGGGCACCAGGGGCCGGGAACGAATATAGTGCGGATTGATGGCGGAAAGAACGCGCGCTGTATTGTCCGCATGCTGCATCCACCGCTCCCTGCCGCCCAGGTCAGGCATCCAATAGGCGGATAGTTGAAAACCCGCAGCCAGGGCCTTGCGGCCTCCTTCAATCTGCTCTGATGCTGTTACCCCCTTGTGCACAAGCTTCAATAGTTCGTCGTCCCCCGTCTCGAGCCCCACATGGAGGCGGTCGAGACCAGATGCATGGATCGCCGCGAGCACATCCGGTTTTCTCTGGGCCAGTGTCTTCAGGCGGGCATAGGTGGTTACGCGGGTGAGTGACGGCAGCCTTTCGCGCAGATGCTTGAGTACAGCAGTGAATTCGTGCGGCCGCATGATCATGCTGTTGGCGTCCTGCAGGAATGCGGTCCTGCCGCCGGAATAGAGCCAGTAGAAAACCATTACAAAAGCGGGATTCTCCAGCAGATCGCGGGAATCGGCAAGCAGCGCGCCCGCCACATCGCGTGTGACTGCTCCGCCCAGCCCCCGTTTGTGCGATACCGCAGTTATTTCGTCGCGGATCGCCGCCACTCGGTCGATGTCAGCCTTGATCTCCTCCACCGGCCGGTAGATGAATTGATGCCCCTTATACATCTCGCAGAACGTGCACTGGTTCCACGGACAATTTTCAGTGACTCTGAGGAGCAGCGAGTCGCTGCCTCCTTCGCTCGGCGGCCGGTAGGGGCCTATCTTGAAGGAGATTGACCGGAGTTTCTCAATATGTTGCTGAATATCCATAGACATACCTGGTATCATCAGCAGGACGCTGAAAATGTCCTCTGTTGTTGCGAAGAGCGCTTTTTTGCAATGAAGCACTATTAATCATACACTTCTTATCGTTTCTGCACGCTGCCCCCCACGTGCATCCTATCTTATTTGCTGATACTGTGACAAACGATGCAGAGCTGCTCTTGAGGCAGGCGCAACCGCGTCGGCGCGTCGGCTCCCTTGGCTGACGGTGCGTAAAGAATGACCCCCTTCTGATGGGGGTTGTGGCAGGTCGAACACGTGATCCGGTCCCGCGGAACGAGCGGAATGGTCACCTGCAGCTGCTTCTGCTGCTCATTCAGATATTTGACCATGCTCAAGGAAGGTTTGACCAGAAAATGCTCCTTGAAGAAAAGAGGATTCGCCATGGGGGGATGGCATCTCCAGCAGAGAAAGGCGACATCCGCCCTGAAGCGGACATCATTGGTCCGGTCCGTGGCCGGATCGGGTTTCGTGCTGTGGCACACGAGGCATACGGGCTGGCCGTTTATTTGCAGTACAGTTCCGCGCGAATCCAGCATGGCATGGGGATCGATGCCCTCATAACTGCCTGCAGCATGGCATTTGACGCAGAATTCCCTCCGGTCCCCATATGGGCCGTTCCGGAGCAGTTTCTCTCCGCCCGTAACGTGGTCATCCGTATGACAGGTCAGACAGGTCAGCTTTCCATCAACGAGCGGGAACGGATAATTATCCTTTTTCTGTGGCGCAATGAAAACGGGATGGTGGTTTGTCCAGTATTGATGGCATTCTAAACACTTTACTGAAGAATCACGCTCGGGGAGCGTCGTCGTTGTCCGAGAATCAGGTGAAACAGGCTGACTCTGTGCAATAACAAAGGCAGGATTGCCCATTCCGAGCAGCAGAACGGCAGTTAGCGAGAACAGAGAATATGCTCCATACAACCGCCGAATCCCTATCATCCTTTCCATCCGCACTCCTTTCCAGCGCCTGCGGCAAACACCTGATCGCGCTGCCCGCGTCTTTGGCACAATCGCCGTTTCCGGCACGCTGTGCAACAGCAAGCCCGGCTGCGCAGCAAACACAATTTCTCAGGCTGACATAATACATTTTTTTCAAGGGCCTGTCTCTGAAAAATATTTCCCGAAGATGAATATGCGAGGCATTATCCTTGACACAGCCCGGCAGCAATAAAAACAACGTTGACAAGGTCCGGGCGGCGGCTATAATGCTCATCAATTACAGAACGCACATCCTGATTGGAGAATTGTTCCATGAATACAGCGGCAGATCCCGCCCTCGAATTCCTGAATGCCAACCAGGCATCCCATCTTGACATGCTGAAGAACCTGATCCGCATCCCCAGCATCAGCTTTCCGGGCTTCGATGCAGCGCGGGTCAGATCATGCGCTGAGGCGGTCGCCGCCCTGCTCAGAGACTGCGGCTTGCATGACGTCCGCCTGATTGATACCGGCGTCGGGTATCCTTCCGTGTTCGGTCAGTGGACCAGGAAGCCGGGCAAACCGACGCTCCTTTTGTACGCCCACTATGACGTTCAGCCCGTGGGCCGCGAGGAGCTCTGGACCACGCCGCCCTTTGAGCCGGCGGAGCGCGGTGGGCGGCTCTACGGCCGCGGTGCGTCGGATGACAAGGCGGGAGCGGTGCTGCACGCCGTTGCCGTGCGGTCCTTTCTTCAATCAGCAGGAACGCTGCCGGTCAATGTCAAAGTCCTGATCGAGGGGGAGGAAGAGGTTGGCTCCACGAACCTCGACAGGATCATGAAGGATCATGTGCCGCTGCTTGCCGCGGATGCGGTCGTGATCGCGGACAGCGAGAATTTCGACAGCGGCGTGCCCACGCTTACGGCATCGCTCCGCGGCATCGTCACCGTCCAGGTCGAGGTGCGCGCGCTGGGATCGAGCGTGCATTCGGGCACCTGGGGCGGTCCGCTTCCTGATCCCGTGCAGGCGCTGGCAAAGATGATCGCCTCGCTCACGGACGGGGAAGGAGTGCCGGCGGTGCCCGGCCTGCTCGACGATGTCCGCCCGCTCTCGCCTGCGGAAAGGTCCGGCCTCGATGCGCTTCCCTTCAATGAAGCGCTCTACCGGAGGCAGGCGACACTGCCCGATGGCGCGGTTATAACCGGCGGTGCCGGCTCGGTATACGAAAAGATGTGGCGCCGCCCTTCCATCGCCGTGAACGCCATTGAAGCCAGCAGCCGGAAGCAGGCGGCAAACATCATCAACGACACGGCCTGGGCGCGCATAGGCGTGCGCATCGTTCCGGACATGGACCCCGGCCGCACGCTCGCCCGGTTGAGCGCCCATCTCCGGAAAACGGCCCCCTGGGGTGTGCAGGTGACCATCACGCCGGAGACGCCGTCTCCCTGGTGGATGACCGACACCCGCGGCCCCGTGTTCGAAGCCGCGTTGCGCGCACTGGAGCGCGGCTACGCGGCGAAGCCGGTCATTGTCGGCGCCGGCGGCTCCATTCCCTTTGTGCAGACCATCACCGATGCGCTGAACGGCGCGCCTGCGCTGCTCATCGGCGTGGGCGATCCCTACACGGCAGCGCACTCGGAGAACGAGAGCCTCCTCGTCGACGACTGGCACAAGGCGTGCCGCAGTCTTGTCTGTCTGTTCGCGGAGATCGGCGCCGCGGCCGGTTGACAAGGCATGAGTTCCATGCTTTAATCAAGCGAACGTCTACACTTCGGGAGGTACGGTTGGGATGTTCGAAAAGAAGCAGGTGCTCATCGTATGCCGCACCGCAGCCGGTCAGATGTATCTCGGCGTGCTTCTCAACCGCATCTGGTACTCGCCCGTGCTGGCGAAGACAGCGGCCGAAGCGGTAGCGCTTGCCCGGACGGCGAGCTTCTCACTCATCCTCTTTGACGGCGACATGCTGTCGGATGAGCTCCTCCCCTCCATAACCCTCCTGCGGAGCGATCCCACGGTCAAGAGCGTTCCGCTTGTCCTGTTCCTCACGAACGAGAGTGCGGAAACCACGCAAGCGCTGCTTGCACAGGGCTGCTCGGCGATCCTGACGAAACCGCTCGACCTGGCAATCGTGTACGGCGTGCTCGGACGGCTGAGCGGCCAGCCGCGGTCCGCGCCGCGCGTTCCCGCCAAAATGCAGGTAGAAATACTCGATGATGTTCCCGAAAAAAAGCTGATGTCCGTGAATATCTCGGAGGGGGGGCTGTATCTGCGCACGGCGTCGCCGCTGCCTGAGGGGACCGTCGTACGCATCAGGTTTTCGCTGCCGCACGACAGCGATCCGCTGGAGCTTTCCGGCGAGGTCGTCCGCTCGCAGACGCTCGACACGCAGATGCAGGCGGAGCCCGGCATGGGGCTCCGTTTTCTCGGCATCTCGGAGGATCAGATCGGCAGGATCAGGAACTACGCGCAGTGGTCGATGATGGGAGACCTCGAGTGGGATGCGGGCATCTGACGGCGGTCGTGGCTAGGATGCAAGCGCCTTTTCGTTGATCTTCACAGGAATCTTTTCCTGGATGTTCCTGAGCAGCGCCGTCATGGCGTCGCGCTGCTTTTCTGCGAGATACATTTGGCTGAAGGAATCCCTGTTCTTCTCGAAATCTCCGGGCTTCGCCTTGGGGTTTCGCACTTCGTAGGCTCCCCGCAGCTCCGCATCGCCTGCCGCAACCCCGTCCCGCACGATCCGCTCCAGTTTCTGGCGCAGGATAAAATCGCGCTGGCTCGCCTCGAACTTGGCCGGCGTCGTATTGATGCGGTCGAGGATGCGGTCATAGAGCTGCCGGTCGAATCTGCCGTCGCGAGCGAACGCGGGCATCCGCATGATCTCCGCCTGCAGCTCCGCGTCGCTCACCTGCAGCCCGATGCGCTTCGCCTCCTCGATCAGCAGCCGGTTCACGATCAGTTCCTGCAGGGCCTGCTGCCGCAGGCTTTTTGTGACGGTGTCGCTCACCTGGTCCTTCAGCATGTTCCGGTAATTCTCGTACAGATTCCGGTACGCCTGGTTGAATTCCTCGGTGCTGATCACGTACCCGCCGACCTTGGCCATGGACCTTCCCGCGTCCGAGGACGGATAGATTCCGAAAAACAGGAACGTGACGGTCACCAGTCCGACGATGATCCACATCATCCAACCCATGTGCTTGCGAATCCATTCAATCATTGCAATCCCCCCGTGTCATACTTCGCATTATCAATGTTCAGAGCATATGGCTCTTTGGTTATGCTGCCAAAACTGCAGCAGCGCGCCGGCAGCATCGCGTCCGCATTTCTCCGAGGAATCCTTCGTGACCTTGCGCGGGGCAACGGCAAAACGGCTGAAGCCGTCTCCTACTCGCTCAGCTTCTTCTTGAGCAGCTGGTTCACCAGTTCCGGATTCGCCTTGCCCTTGCTGGCCTTCATCACCTGCCCCACGAAAAAGCCGAAGAGCTTTTCCTTGCCTGACTTGTAGTCGGCGTGCTGCGAAGGATTGGCCTTGATCACATCGGCGATAATGTGTTCAATCGCCCCCGTGTCCGAAACCTGGACCAGGCCCTGCTCATTCACGACCGTTTCCGCGTCCTTCCCCGTCTTGTACATCTCCTCGAACACGGTCTTCGCGATCTTGGTGCTGATCACGCCGTCGGAAATCAGCTTCACCATGCCGGCAAGCTTGTCCGGCTTTATCGGACAGGCTTCTATTTCTTTGGCATCCGCGTTCAGGAGCCGCATCAGCTCGCCCATGATCCAGTTTGATATTACCTTGGGCTGGCCCGACCGTTTCGCCGCCTCCTCGTAGTAGTCCGCCAGAGCCCGGCTCTGGGTAAGCATGTCCGAGTCGTATTCGGGCAGGCCGTACTCCTTCACGAACCGCTCGCGCTTCGCGTCCGGCAGCTCGGGAATGGTTGTGGCGATGCTCTCGATCGTTTCCTTTGCGACCCTGATGGGCACGAGATCCGGCTCCGGAAAATAGCGGTAGTCGTGCGCCTCTTCCTTGCTGCGCATGGAGAACGTGACGCCCTTGGTCGAGTCGAAAAGCCGCGTCTCCTGGACCACCGCGCCGCCGTCGTCGAGCACCTGCGCCTGCCGCTTTATCTCATATTCGATCGCCTTCTGCACGAACTTGAAGGAATTCACATTCTTGATCTCCGCCCGGGTGCCGAATTCCTTCGAGCCCGCCGGCCTGATCGAGATGTTCGCGTCGCACCGGAAGTTGCCCTTTTCCATGTCCGCGTCCGACACCTCGATGTAGCGCAGGATGGACCGGAGCTTCTTGAGATATTCCGACGCCTCCTCGGCGCTCCGTATGTCGGGCTCGGAAACGATCTCCATGAGGGGCGTGCCCGCGCGGTTCAGGTCCACGAGGCTGGCGCCCGCCTCGGACGTGTGGAGGTTCTTGCCCGCATCCTCCTCCAGATGGATGCGCGTGAGCCCGATCCGCTTGATCGCGCCGTTCATGACGATCTCCACGAAGCCGTTCTGGCATACGGGCAGCTCATACTGCGATATCTGGTATCCCTTGGGCAGGTCGGGATAGAAATAGTTCTTGCGCGCGAACCTGCTGAAGGGGCTGATCGTGCAGTGCGTTGCCAGGCCTGTTTTAATGATAAATTCCAGCGCCTTCCGGTTCAGTACGGGCAGCACGCCCGGCATGCCGATGCAGACAGGACAGGTATGCGAATTCGGCTCGTCGCCGAAACACGTCTCGCAGCCGCAGAATATTTTTGTGTTCGTCTGGAGCTGGGCATGCACTTCCAGACCGATGACCGCCTCGTATTTCATAAGAAGATATCCTCAGTTCGTAAAGGTTTCCTGGCCCCCGGCTACCGGCCCCGTGCCCCCGCAGTTACAGCTTCGCCCGCTTCTTATGCCATTCCGTTGCCTGCTCGTACGCGAACGCAGCGCGAAGGATCGCCTCCTCGTCGAAATGCCTGCCCAGAAGCTGCAGCCCGATGGGGAGGTTCGATCTCGTGAACCCGCAGGGCAGGGACATGCCCGGGATGCCCGCCAGGTTCACGCTGATCGTGAATATGTCGGACAGGTACATTTGGAGCGGGTCGGCTGATTTTTCCCCGATCCTGAACGCGGCCGTCGGCGTCGTGGGCGTGGCGATCACATCCACACTTTTGAACGCCTCGTCGAAATCGCGCTTGATCAGGGTGCGGACCTGCTGGCCTTTTTTATAGTATGCGTCGTAATACCCGGCGGACAGCGCATAGGTGCCGAGCATGATTCTGCGTTTCACCTCGGGGCCGAAGCCCCGGCTGCGCGACTTCATGTACAAGTCGAGCAGATCTTTGGCTCCCTCGGCGCGGAACCCGTACTTCACCCCGTCGTAGCGGGCCAGGTTGGAGCTCGCTTCCGATGTCGCGAGGATATAGTACGTGGCGACCGCATAGGCCGTGTGCGGCAGCGTGACGTCCTTCACCACGGCGCCCAGGCCTTCGAGGGTCCGGACGGCGTCCCTGACCGCTTTTTCCACATCAGGGTCCATGCCGTCAATGAAGTACTCCCTGGGCAGGCCGATCTTCATCCCTTTCACGTCGTTCCTCAGCGCCCGGGTATAATCGGGGACAGGGATGTCCGCGGACGTTGAATCCCGCTTGTCATGCCCGGCGATGACGTTCAGAATGAGCGCCGCGTCCGTCACGTCCTTCGTGATCGGCCCGATCTGGTCGAGCGACGAGGCGAAGGCCACGAGCCCGTACCGCGACACCCTCCCGTACGTCGGTTTGAGCCCCACGACGCCGCAGCAGGCAGCGGGCTGCCTGATCGATCCGCCCGTGTCCGAGCCCAGGGCCGCGATGCACTCGCCCGCGGCCACGGCGGCAGCGGACCCGCCGCTCGAACCGCCGGGAATGCGTTCGAGGTCCCAGGGATTCCGCGTGGCGAAGAAGCCGGAATTCTCCGTGGACGACCCCATGGCGAACTCGTCCATGTTCGGCTTCCCGCACAGGACGTACCCCTCCTGGTTGAGCTTGTCGACGACCGTGGCATCATAGGGCGGCACGAACTTGCCGAGGATTTTCGACGCGCACGTCGTCTTGATGCCCTCGGTGCACATATTGTCCTTTACCGCGAGGGGAATCCCGAGAAGCGGCGATGACGCGCCGCCCGCTTTCAGACGCTTGTCGGCGGCTTCTGCCTGGGCCCGCGCCTTCTTTTCGGTCACCGTGATATAGGCCTTGACGCGGTTTTCCACGGACGCGATCCGCGCCAGTACCGCATCGAGCACGGCCTGGGACGTGACCGTGCCCTCTTTCAGCAGGCCATGCAGTTCATGGATCGTGAGTTGACAATACTCCATTATTTTTCCCTCACCCGGTTGTTGTCGTCAACGAGAACGATCCTGGGCTTGTAGCTCTTGAGCTCCTCCTCGTTGAAATACTCATAGCAGAAAACGATGATCTTGTCGCCTTTCACGCCCTTGCGCGCCGTGGGCCCGTTCAGCACCATCTCGCCTTTGCCGCGCGCGCCGGGGATCACGTAGGTTTCGAAACGTTCGCCGTTATTCAAATTCGAGACGCTCACCTGCTCGTAAGGCAGGATGCCCGCCGCCTCGAGAAGCAGCGGATCCACGGTCAGGCTTCCCTCGTACTCAAGATTCGAATCCGTCACCACGGCCCGGTGGATTTTGGAACGAAGCATTAAGCGGAACATGACACTCCTTCACCCTGCGATTGCAGATTCGCGATCGGGTTTTCTGATTGCGGATCGGGAACGTGGACATTGCGACATCCGCGATCGGGACTGTGCTATTCTATGATCTTCGGCACCTTGTAATGACCAGCCGCCTTTTCCGGCGCGTTGGCCAGCGCCCGGTCCTGCGGCAGGCTGGCCGCTGCAGCGTCATCGCGCATCACGTTGCTGATGTCCAGCACGTGGGAGGTGGGTTCCACGCCCGCAGTGTCGAGCTCATTCAGCTTCTCCACGTACGTCAGGATATTGGATAGCTGCTCCGTCAGCTTTTCCTTCTCCTCGTCGGAAAACTCGAGCCGAGCCAGCTTCGCAACGTGTTCGACTTCGTGCGTTGATATGTTCATACGGACTCCTTATATCGTTTCCAGCTTCGCGTACTTGACCGACAGCGTCTTCACGCCGTGGCCCGGGAAGCTGACGAGGATTTTTAAATCATCGCCCGCCCCCTCTGACCGCTGCACCGTGCCAAGGCCGAATTTCGCGTGCCGCACCACGGCGCCCCGGTAGTACTTGCCCCCTGTTTGCGCGGGTGCCGGCCGGACAGCAGGAGGCTCAGGCTGCCGCGACGGCATCACGCACGCAGCAGCGCCCCAGGTGCCGTGCATGCGCGCCCGGCCAGGTGTCCCGGCGCCGCAGAAATCCAGGGCCTCGCCCGGGATCTCCTCCACGAACCGCGACATGAGGTTCGCCTGAGGATACCCGTACAGACGCCGCTCGTCTGCATGGGTCAGCACCAGCCGTTCCTTGGCACGCGTGATGCCCACGTAGCACAGCCGCCGCTCCTCCTCCAGTTCCTCGTCGTTCTCCACGGAGCGCGCATGCGGGAACAACCCCTCCTCCATGCCCGCCATGAAGACCATGGCGAACTCCAGGCCTTTGGCGTTGTGCAGCGTCATGAGCGTTACATAGTCGCCGCGCGCCGTTCCGTTTTCCGCTGCGGTCTGCTGTTCGAGGTCCGTAATGAGGGCGACCTGGTCGAGGAACGCGGCCAGGGTCGCGTCGTGATTCTGCTCCTGAAAATCTTCCGTCGCCGTCAACAGCTCGTTCAGGTTTTCGAGGCGGATCCTCGCCTCGACGGTTTTTTCTTCTTCGAGGGCCGTCCCGTACCCTGACTCCCGGATCACGCGGCGGACGAGGTCCGTGACCGTGCCCGTGTCCATGCCCTGCCGCAGCCGCTCCATGATGCCGGTGAAGGCAGCCAGCTTTTTCCTGGCTGCGGGGG
>DATHDE010000213.1:0-3878 GCA_035490495.1 Nitrospirota bacterium | reverse complement strand
CTGCGCATCAAACATCTCGGCGACGTCGAATGGGCACTAAATCTGTTCAACGGGTACGATCTCAATCCCGTGTTCAAGGGAACAGCCTTCACGCTCCTGCCGCAGGGAAATTCTATAACTATTGATCCGGGATATGTTCCGGACTTCCACAAGATGAGCTCCGTCGGGATGGACGCGGCTGCTGTTCGCGGTGATTTCAGCATCAGGGCGGAAGCGCGATATGCGTTTCACCGCTATCTCAACATCAGGCACGAACTCTGGGGATACCCCGCGCTGCTTACTCCGGGCATCCATCCGCTCAACGCGATTGAACGGGAGCACGATACCGTGGATTACGGAATCGGCCTGGATTACCGGCTGTTCGAGGATGCGATGCTCACGGCGCAGGCGCAGCAGACCGCCATCATTGGCAATGTCGATCTGCTGTATGAACGGAAGTTCGAGACGCTTCTCTGGGCGAACGTGAAGATCAACTGGATGAACCAGAAGATCGAGACGAACCTGAACGTGGCATACAATCCCGAGCACAACAGCTCCATGGTGAAGGCGAACGCCTGGTACGTGTTCAGCGATTCCTGGAAAGCCGGAATCGCGGCCATCAACCTGAACGGGCCCGCGCAGTCGATCTTCGGACGATTTGCACGGAACGACCAGGCGGAAGCAGAGATCCAGTATTCATGGTAAAGAAGAAAAAGTTCATATCCGGAGGCATCTGCATTGTCTACGAAGACAAGGACATCATGGTCGTGGACAAGCCCGAAGGCCTGCTGACGGTAAAAACCGAACGGGAGAATGTGAGGACTGCTCACGCCCTGCTGACGGAATACATCCGCACCGGTTGCGGACGGTCGAAGAAGCGGCTCTTCGTGGTGCACCGGCTCGACCGCGACACCTCGGGGCTGCTCATCTTCGCCAAGAGCGAAGAAGCAATGAACCGCCTCAAGGACCGGTGGAAGGAAAACAACAAGAAGTACCTTGCCGTCGTGCACGGCGCGTGTGAAAAGGATGCGGGAAGCATTAGCTCCTATCTTGCCGAAGACAGCGGATACAATGTTTATACGACGAAAGATCCCGCAAAAGGCAAGCTCGCCCAGACAGAGTACCGCGTACTCAGAAGGACGAAGAAGTACTCGCTCCTGGAGGTGACTCTCCTGACCGGACGCAAGAATCAGATCCGCGTCCACCTCGCAAGCATCGGCCATCCCATTGTAGGCGACGCGAAGTACGGCAGGCCTGACGAGGAGCAGCCGCGCATGGCGCTGCACGCCTGGTGCCTCACCTTCAAACACCCCTTCACCGGGAAAGTGCTGTCGTTCACGTCCGAGGTACCGGATTTTTTTACAACGCTGGTGGGGAGATTTGAGCTGAGGGGCATACCTGAAGCAGAATTTCCGAAAACAAGCCCCCCCTCACCCCAGCCCTCTCCCGCAGGGGGCGAGGGAGCGTTACCATCCTCTCCCCAACGAGGGAGAGGACCGAGGTGAGGGGGCAAGCTCTTATTTCAACACATACGCAATCGGCACTTCCACCCATCCCTTGACATACGGCATCGGCGTTGCACGGTATATTGATTTGACCGAGGCATCGTCGAGGATCTCAAAGCCCGAGCTTTTCAGGACCTCGACCTTCTGAACAGAGCCCGACGGATCCACTTTGAACCGCAAACGAACAGTCCCCTGGATCGCCCGTTCGCGTGCCAGGCGAGGATAGTTTTTGCTCCGCTCGATGGCAGCTTCGATCATCGCCCACTCCTCCGGTGAAATGAGCCCGAAGCCCGGCTTTCCGCGTTCCGCCCCCTCTGTTCCGGCATCCGCCGCGCTGTTTCCCCTGCCTGATTCGACAGGAGCCGCTTTTGCTGTGTGCTCCGCCTGCAAACCGGGCTCCTGCGCAATTTCTCTCGGCGATATTTTATTATGTTCAAAAGGGACATCCGATGCTGCCGGGGTTGCCGGAGGTTCCGCTTTTCGTGCAGCGTCCTGAATGCGTCCTGCCCCCCTTTCCGGTCCCCCGGAAACGAGCGTGACCTGAACCGCGTATTCACGCGACCACAGCTCACCCGCTCCGAAGCGCGCAAAGGCAAATGCGCTTGCGAAAACCAGCGCATGGATGAGGACGGAGGTAAGTATTGATCGCTGCAGTGTCATGGTCAATGATACCGATGGTCTGAAAACAACGTGTACATTTTCTTATAGTCATCCCCGAATGTCTCCATCGGGGATAGGGTTTCAACTCCGGCTTCCCGATTCAGGCCTCGGGAATGACGGCTCGTATGTCTTTTCAATGTCAAGACTATGGGAAAACCGCCTCTATCAGCTTTTCTCCGATTTGATCTGTGTCAAAGCCGTTTCCTGGTTAAAACGTCAGCGTCACGCCGCCGTACAGTTCCTGGGGCGGCATGGGATATCCTTTGGATACTTCATACTTCCTGTTGAACAGGTTGTTCATGCCGAGGAACACATCCATTTTCAGATCCTTGCCGGATGCCACCGTATCGGTAATTTTCCCGTTCACGACATAGTATTGCCAGCGGGGATCGCCTGCTGCAACGTAGTTTCTGACCCAGTGGCCGTCGAGCGCGAGCACGGTCTGTTTGTCCAGGGCGGCCATGAACGATGTTCCGGCCTGAGCATCCGCAATGGGAGAAGCAGAAGACGTGATCCGCTGGCCGGTTGTTTCGTCCACCGGGAACAGGCGCGTATAATTGAGCTTCCACTGGACCGTGTCGGACAGGGCGAACTTCGCTTCAGCTTCATACCCGCTGATGCGGGCGCGGCCGATGTTCCGGGGCTGAAATTGAACGGTATTGGTACCGAACGTTCCATCCCACTGAATGAGGTCCTTCACCTTTCTCTTGAAGGCGGTGACCGTAATCGCGTTTTTCTTGCCGAACTGCTGTTCGATGCCGCCTTCATACTCCTTTGCTTTTTCAGGCCGGAGGGCGGGATTCCCTACGGTAATATAGGTGACGCCCGCGTAGGAAGAAGATGAATAGGGCCAGTACAAATCATTGAATGTCGGCGCGCGGAAGCTTTCGCCGTAGGACGCGCGGATGATCGTTCCGCTGGATGCGATCAGATAGCGTCCGCTTGCCTTGGGGCTCCATTGCGATCCGTACACGGAGTGTTTGTCATTGCGGGCGCCGAGAACGACAATCAGGGAATCGCCCATGCTGATCTCATCCTGAAGATAGTACGCCTTGAGCGTGGCGGCATGGCTCCCTGAATCCGTGCTGTCCAGGCTGTCCCTCCGGGTCTCACCGCCGACGGTGAAGAGGTTCCACGATCCGGCAAGAACGCTGATCTGCGCATCAGCCGACTTAGTGTCAGTCTTGTGCGTGCTGTCGAGGGCCGGGAAACTGTCGGGATCGGTATAGTTCAGTTTGTTTTTCCGGTCCGATGCATTGATCTTGATGTCGACAGCCTGGGCCAGGCGGGCTTTATAACTCGCCCCTGTCGTAAAATCCCGGCTGAGCTGTTCCGCGTTCGGCGTGGGCGCCATGGTCATGCCCGGCACGCCGATCTCCTTGTACAGGTAATTTGTCCAGACTTCCGCACTGGAATCAGGGCTGAATTCGTATCCGACCCTGAGGCCTGCGTCCTGCTTCTTGAGTTTGCTGTTGATACGATACCCCGCGGAATGTTCATCTTCCCCGGTCAGAACGTAATAGATGCCTCCCTGCTTCGCAGTATTTCTGAGCGCTGTATCAGTGTTCCACCGGTGATGGACCGGCCGGCCCTCGGGAGACGATTGATATTGTCCCACGGAACCGCTGAGCGTTGTGGACGAGCCGGCAGGCTTTTTTGTAATAATGTTTACCACGCCTCCCACGGCATCTGCGCCGTACAGGGCCGACCCCGGCCCCCGCACGATCTCGATCC
>DATHDE010000212.1:0-10862 GCA_035490495.1 Nitrospirota bacterium | reverse complement strand
AAACCAGCGATAATCTTGGCATGTCTTTCTTTTGACGCAATATATGGGTATCGCGAGATAGTTTTCTCAAAGTCATTGTATGATTGCATGCCATCGGGAATAGCTCTTGGATCTGGTCCGGGTGCAGACCAGCAAATTGACGTAAGCAAAAGTAATATGAATTGCGGTGAGATTATTCTTCTCATTTTATGAACTTATGAACCTAACGTTAAAGCTATGAGGAGCGCATTTCGCAACGAGATTCCAGTGCGTTGTGATCACTTATTGCAACGAATTTGATTTGCATAGCGCAACGGCTTGACCAGCAGTAAGTCCGAGTCCGCCGTCGTTGGGATGTGACCACGCCTGGACGAAACATAGAATTGTCTTTGCAGCGTCGGTTGTCCCGCTGCACAGCGTGACAGCTTGTCCTGCTGTTAACCCTACCCCTGGGGTGTCCTTGCTCCCCCACACAATTTTGTAGCACTTAACAGGCTCGCTAACAGGTAGAGAATCCAATTTATCTTTGGACTCACCTGCCGTTGAAGGATCACTGATTAGCAGTAACCAGATAAGAGTAAAGAAGGCATATTTCATCGGTACCTCCCCAGTAGTCGTAGATGGGCTCTAACAAGGTGTTAAGCCGTTAGTGTCGTGCATCTACATATATGCTTTTCCAAGGGCGTATTTACGATCTTTCCATATTCCACAAACAAAGTTTTTTCCGGATTCCATCGTGTACCTTCAGCCTTGGCTTGTATCTCAGGAAGCAGTGTAGCAAAATATGCTTATATTGTAAATTGAAATAGGAATATTTAATAGACCTGTGATGCGGGGTGCGGTGATGAAAGGAAGTTTATTTACGTGATATGAAGTTGTCTGTCAGAAAAGCTTCGGCCTTTATCTGTGTCTATCTGTGGTTACAATCCACAGGGGCGAAGTAATTTATTTTAAAAAATCCGCAAGCTTTCCGAACTCCGCAACGCTGAGTGTCTCCGCCCTGCGTCCGAGATCGACACCGGTTTGCGAAAGAACGTTATCCAGTCTTTCCTTGGGCAGGGATAGCTGCTTCAGCCCGTTCCTGAGCGTCTTTCTGCGCTGGGAAAAAGCTGCCTTGACCACCTGAAAGAAGTATTGCTCGTCTTTGAGCGAAACAGCAGGCTTATCGCGCATCACAAGGGTGATGACGCTGGAGTGCACTTCCGGTTGCGGGGTGAATGCGCCGGGCGGGACGGTGAACTCTATCCTCGGCCGCGTATAGAGCTGAACAAGCACGGATAGATATCCATACTCTTTTCCCCCCGGTTCTGCTGCAATGCGCTCCGCGACTTCTTTCTGGAGCATGAGGGTGAAGACACTGAATTTGGAACGATGCTCGAGCAGCATCTGAATAATGGGGGTGGATATATAATAGGGAAGGTTTGCAACGACTTTCCATTTTCCGGGTAGCGTGTCGTAATGATATTCGAGCGCATCGGCCTGTACGATAGTAACATTCGGCTTGTCTGCAAAGTCCTTCTGGAGAATCGGGATCAGACGCTCGTCCAGTTCAAGGGCGAGAACTTTTTCTGCGCGTTCGCTCAGGATCCTGGTAAGATGGCCGAGTCCTGGGCCGATCTCGAGCACCTGATCGAGCCTCTCAATATGGGCGGCATCCGCGATCTTTGTCAGATAGTGCGGGTCCTTCAGGAAGTTCTGGCCAAGGGATTTTTTAGCGCGGATCGTGGTCATGAATGATACAATCTCGTTTGTTTGGAATACCGGATTCCCGACAGGAGATTTCGGGAATGACACCGGGTACGCACGAGGATTATACGTTGAAATGAGGTTTTTGGGAAGGAGAGAAAGAAATCGATAACCAGCCCTTTCCCGGTATGCAATACTCTATTGAGAAAGGTATACTAGATTTAAGATCAAATCAGTTAACCCCCCTGGCAAAGGGGGAAACGACAGTTACCCGAGGTATAGCCATGGAACAAACGCCCCTGATACTCCCTCCGGATGAGTACAATCGGAAACTTCTGGAGAACGTTCATCCTGCTCAATGGAAGAACCCGGAACCTGCTTCGATGTACAACCTCGTCGTTATCGGCGCGGGCACCGCAGGGCTGGTTACAGCAGCAGGCGCAGCAGGGCTCGGAGCCAAAGTCGCACTCATTGAGCAGCATCTGATGGGCGGCGACTGTCTTAATGTGGGATGTGTTCCCTCCAAAGGACTGATCAGGGCAAGCAGGGCTGCTTTCGACATCAAGCAAGCGGGATTGTTCGGGATACACGCAGGCCCGGATGTGTCCATTGACTTCGGCAAGGCCATGGAGCGCATGCGGGGAATACGGTCGGGAATCAGCTCGCATGACTCCGCGGAGCGGTTCAGAGGGCTGGGCATTGATGTTTTCTTCGGCAGTGCGAAATTCACCGGCAGGGACAGTATCGAAGTGGACGGGAAACGCCTCAGGTTCAAAAAAGCGGCTGTCTGCACCGGCGCCCGCGCAGCAACGCCGAAAATTCCAGGCATTGAAGAGGCGGGCTTTTTGACGAACGAAAGCGTCTTCGAACTGACCGAGCTGCCCAAGCGGCTCGCAGTAATCGGCGGCGGCCCCATTGGATGCGAACTCGCGCAGGCGTTCAGCCGCATGGGGAGCCGGGTCACGCTGCTGCAGCAGAGCGGGCAGCTGCTGCCGCGCGATGATGCTGACGCTGCGGAAGTGGTAAGAAAAGCTCTGGTGCGGGACGGCGTCGATGTCCGGCTGGGAGTAACGGTTGTAAAAGCGGAAAAAAGCGCTGATGGCAAGGCTGTTCATTTCGATGATAAGGGCAAGACACAGGTTCTTGCTGTGGATGCGATCCTTGCAGCCGCCGGCCGCGCGCCGAATGTGGAAGGGCTTGATCTTGAAAAAGCTGGCATTGCCTACGAACCGAGCGGCGTCCTGGTGGATGACAGGCTCAGGACAACGAACCCGCGCGTGTACGCAGCAGGCGACGTGTGCTCGGCATTCCAGTTCACCCACGCGGCCGATGCTTATGCCCGCATCGTGATCGCGAACGCGCTGTTCAAGGCGCGGCAGCGCGCCTCGTCGCTTGTCATCCCCTGGTGCACGTATACGGATCCCGAGGTTGCGCACGTGGGCATGAATGAGAATGAAGCGCGGAAAAAGGGCCTCGGGGTGACTGCCTTCACGGTGCCGCTCGCTGACGTGGACCGCGCGCTTCTCGAGAACGAGACGGAAGGCTACGGTCGCGTGCTGCTGAAGCAGGGAAGCGACGCGATCCTCGGCGCGACGATCGTGGCGAGGCATGCCGGAGAGATGATCAATGAAATCACGCTTGCCATGACGGCCGGTCTCGGACTATCGTCCATAGGAAAAACCATCCACCCCTATCCCACCCAGGCAGAGGCGGTCAGGAAGCTGGCTGATGCCTACAACCGCACGAGGCTCACCCCGCGCGTAAAAAAGCTCTTCACCTCATGGCTTGCCTGGCAGCGGTCGTAAGCCGATAGACAGTAATCCCCATTAGATAGCGAAGGGGAAAATAGCGTGACGGATAGGCACCTCCTATTCCTGCTCGGACGGTAAAACCGGAACCGAAAGGAGGGCATCCGGAATCCTGCCGGTGAGCGATCCCAGAAAAGCCGCGATGTCATCGATCGGTTCCCTGGCCAGGTCCTTCCCGAGCTGGATCCTGGCCATGATCATGACCGCATCGCTGAGCCGGTCCACAGAACCGTCGTGAAAATAAGGCGGGGTCTGCGCGACGTTCCTGAGCACGGGGACCTTGAAGAAAAATTTATCCGCCGGGTTTTTCGTGACCGCGAATCTTCCTTCATCCACAGGTGCGCTTTTCGTGTACTTTTCATAGGGCTCAACTACGCCGAACTTCTGGTACATCTGGCCGCCCAGGTAGGGGCTCAAATGGCAGGTCATGCAGCCCGTATCGAGAAACGTCCTTAAACCCCGCTTCTGCTGATCTGTCAGGGCCGCGGCATTTCCCCGCATGAACTCGTCAAAGGGCGCCGGGGTTATGAACGTCCGCTCGAAGGCGCCGACGGCTTTCGCAAAGTTGTCCGCAGTAACGGGCTCCTTCTCCCCGGGGAAGGCTTCCTTGAACATCGCCCGGTAACCGCTCATTCCTCTCAGAATTTTCTCCACAGACGCATAGTCCGGCATGCCGTACGACGGCGGCCCGATGAGCGCCTGCTTGGCCTGGTCCTCAACGCTCGTCCTGTTGCCGATCCAGTGCTCCGAAATCTGGGCCGCCGCATTTAAAAGGGTCGGCGAGTTTCTCGGATTTCCCTTGCAGTGGTTCCCGAGCGCCTTCCTGAGACCGTCCTCCGCGTAGAGCCCGGGGGGGTGGCACTTTGCGCAGCTCACTGTCCGGTCCGAGGAGATGCGGGGCTCCCAGAAAAGAATTCTGCCCAGCTTCACTTTTTCCGGGGTGATCGGATTGTCGGGAGAGGGCATTGATTCCGGGAGCGGACCGAAGATTGCAGCCGCGCGGCTGATCAGCTCGCTGTCCGGGCTGGCTGCAAAGAGCGTGGTGCCAAAGGCTGTCAGCGTTGCCAGAATGGCGGGCAGCAGGGAGAAAATGCGAGCGGTATTACTACGGGGAAGTCTTATGAGCGACATGGATGTCCTCCTTTTGGGGGGCGCGGCATAGTGCGGAAATTGCGGTCTCAGAACCGTTTTGGAACACATACAGACTATAGCTCATAAAAACGGGATTTCAAGGCTCGAACAGGAACCGTTCTTGCTTTTTTCGGAATTCTCCTCTATTGTACAAAAGCGGATTTTAGCGAAGGAAGGCGGCTCCGGGCATGAAAAAACAGGTTCAGTACCTGCAGAAACTTTTTTATGACATCTGGAATGATTTCGGGAACGTGTACCTGCTCGTGAAATATTCAGACCAAAGCACCGTGGGCAGGCGCGGATTCACGGAAGAGGAAAAGAAAAAGGGGCTCGTGCTCGTCTTCAACAACAAGACCAACAACACCCTGAGCTGGGATGATGAGGGAAACATCACCTGTGTCCTCGCCTTCGGCGCGCGCAAGGAGGAGCTTCTTCTTCATCACGACGATCTTATCGGCGTGTTCTCGCCGGAAGCGGGCGTGCAGTTCATACGAAGCGACACCGGCAAAGAGCCCGAACCGGCTGCCTCGCCTGAGCAGGAACCGGAACAGGACAGCGGCAGTCATGTCGTGTCGCTCGCGCAGGCGAGAAAAAAGAAGGAAGCGCGGGAAAAGCACAAGTAGAGCCTGTGTCCGATACGTCTCATTCAGGAAGATTATTCACCGCAGAGGACGCAGAGGAAAATCTGAAATCAGAACGAAGCAAAACGAGGTTTCGTTTGAAATCGCGCCAGCATCCTTACCGGCCACTTTCAACATGCTCCGGGAGCGGTGAAATAACAATCTCCATGATCCGTCGATTCCTCATAACCATTCTTTCCGTCATCGTGCTCAGTTCGGCTGCATGCTCTTCCGGGGGCGGGAGTCCGGCCGGGACAACGAAGCTGCCCGCTCCGCTCAGCGAACAGTACGCCATTGACGGCGTTGTCGATTTTTCAACGCTGCCCACGGTAACACACAAAACCATCAACATCCTGGATTCCCTTGGCACGGGCTCGATCGTCAGTGCGACCACGCTCACGTGGGCCATAATGAACGACGAGCTGAACCTGTATGTCGCGCTTGAATGGACGGACAATACGCAGAACGCCTATGATCCTGCGGTCGGCCTGACGGATTTCGACGGCATTGCGATCCAGTTCGACAACAACGGCGACGGCGTGTTCGCGGCAAACGAGGACGGCCACCGGCTTATCATGAACAAGTACAGCTCCTCCTATGCCGATTTCCATGCGGTCGCGTCAGGAGACGATACGGACACGATCGGCGACGGCCGGGGCAGGATGACATGGTCGAACGGGGTGTATCAGGCCGAGTTTCTGATACCGCTTGTGCAGGATGCAGGGGGCCAGGACGGTGTCCTGAACGCGAACTCGCGGTACAACATCAACATCTTCGACCATATCCAGCTGTCGGTGCCGTCGGGCAATGCCGGCAGCCTGGCCGGGGGCGTGGGTTCGACAGCAGGCACGGACAGCAGCGCCTGGCCGCGGCTGCCCTATGCCGCTCCGGCGGCGCACGATCAGCCGCAGATTCCAGCCGGTCTTACGGGCCTCATTGCATTCATCAGCGACCACGAGAACCCGCACGGTGAGCTCTATACCTTCAATCCCGCGTCGGGTGTCGTGACGCGCGTGACGAACAGCACCGGACTTCTGTACCTGGACGGCATATCCCTGTCCCACGACCGAACGAGGATCGCTTTCTACGGCAGCGCGAGTCCCGCGGATTACACAACGTGGGAAATTTATACGGTCAATACGGACGGCACCGGCCTCAGATCGCTTACGAGCAATTCGATTCTCGACGGCCATCCGGCCTGGTCGCCCGACGACAGCGAGATTATCTACGCGTCATTCCGTAATGGATGGATTGCCTCGCTCGTGGTCATGAGTTCCGGCACAGGGTCTGAACTGCGCACTCTGACGCCGTCGGGTGCGAATGACAACGACCCCGAGTGGCTCCCTGACGGGCGCGTCGTGTTCAAGACCGACCGGTTCGGCACGCCCGGGTCCCCGCAGGTCAAGATCGCGGTGATGAATGCCGACGGCACCAATGTACGGCAGTTGACATCGGTTGCAGGCACGTCGGACCACGATCCCATGGGAACGAACGATACGGTCGTGTTCGAACGCTTTACCAAAGGCACGGACTATTCGACCGATCCTTCGACGCCTTATTCAGCGTGGAACATTGTCGAGGCCCGGGTTGACGGAGGCGGGGAACGCACGCTGCTTGCGGACGGATGGGTGAACTGGCTGCCTGTCTACGATCCCTCGGCTCAGTACCTTGTCTACCTCAAGAACGTCGGGTACACCGATGCCCGGCTCATGACCAGGGACGGGAGGGATCTGGGCAGGCTGATTCCCGGGATTACGAGAATGCGGTATATCGACTGGAAATGAAACAGGCGGGATTGCTCGAGTTGAGATCAGTTCGGGTCCGGCACCGGATTCCCAGTGCAGGCTCCAGGAATGACTCTCTACGTCAGTTCTGCATGATACCACTGCTCATCCCGCACGTCAGCATGCATCCGCACGCCGGCTGCAGGAAGGTTTTCCCTATCCCCGTTTGTCAAGGCTCCATCTGCCGCTCCCTTTGCAGGCGATGAACAGGAAGACGAAGCAGTAGAGAACCGCGAGCTCCCCCTTGTTGACGATGGGGAAGAACGCGGCCCCTCCCCTGAAGTGCCAGTGGAACTGGAAGTAGGCCACGGCCATCTCGCCGCTGCAGATGAAAGCAGCGAGCCGGGTCTGCAACCCGAGCATGATGAGCAGGCCGCCGGCAAGCTCGATCACCCCGCCGATCCAGAGCTGGGACATGACCGGCGGCTGTGCCGCGCCGAACAGGCCCAGAACTTTCTCCGCGCCGTGAAACAGGAACAGGAAGCCTGCTGCAATGCGCAGCAGAGCGTACGCATGGTCGGAATAGGCATCAAGCCATTTCATGGATGCACCTCCGGCGGGAGCGCTATGAGTCGCTCCTGGATTCCGCGGCCGGGCCCTTTACGTCGAAGTTCTTTTCCAAATAGCAGATTTCGCAGTAAATGCCATCATCGTCGACATGGCTTGAACGCCAGACGACCCTGCCAAATGGCGTTTTGAAGCTCAGGCGCTTGCCGCAGACAACGCAGTGGGATTTTCTCCGGGATTGGTTTTCTTCCATATTCAGGCACCCGCGCGCACGATCAACGCGTCTTTCTCCGTCATTTCACGGCTGTTCCGTTTTAAGCCTGCTGCGGACGAATCCGATATGTCCGCGCAGCACATAGAACTGGTCTGCAAACGAAGCGGGAACTTTCATCTTGTTGACCGCCTGCTCGATCTCGTCAAGCCGCTGCAGCAGGTCCTGCTGCTGCTCCGGCTCGGCGCGAAGGATGTCGCGCTCAAGGGCCAGGAGCATTCGATACCACCGGTAGATGACGAGCCGGATCTTCCAGCGGTAAATCGCGGGAATGCTCTTCACCAAGGGAATCATGACGACGATCACGGGGACGAACACAACAAGAATGCGGTTGATCGTGCTCGCCACCCAGAAGGGGAGCGACCGGTAGAGGTAGCTCTTCCCCGATTTGTAGAACCGGAGGGCGTCCGGGCTCAGCCGGTATTCATGCTCCAGCGGTGCGGGAAACTCTCCCTGCCGGCGGTATAAGCCTGCGTTGCCGTGCACCTCGTGGGCGGCCTCGAGCAGCAGGTCGGACAGCGCAGGGTGAAGGCCGTCGCGCGCAACGAGCTCGATGGTGGGACCGATGAGGCTCACGTCATGGGGGGGAATGTCTTTTCCGAAATCCATCGCCCCCCGGGGCAGGTTCAGCTTGTTGAAGAAAACTTTTCTCCGGACATACGCGTCTGCCTGCGTGAAGTTGAACAGCCTGACGCCCGGTGCGCGCAGCAGTGCGCGGATGATGTCCGGCGACGCTGTTTCGCCCATCATGAACACGGCGTCGATTTTTCCCGACAGCAGGTCCTTTTCCGCATCATCAGCGTCCGTATCCAGCAGAACGGTAGTGCCGCCCGGTTCGATGCCATTGGCCGCGAGGAGCGTACGCGCAAGCACGTGGAGTCCGCTTCCGTCAGGCCCGATGGACAGGCGCTTGCCGGCGAACTGCGACAGCAGTTCCACAGGTACTTTGCTGCGGTAGAAGATCAGGATCGGCGACGAATACAGGCTGCCGAGGGACACGAGGGCGTCGATCTTCGTGTCCGTGGCGATGCCGCCCTGGACAAAGCCGATGTCCACGCGAACCGACGGATCAGCAAGCCGTTTCAGGTTTTCGAGGGAGCCTTGGGAAGGTACAATCTTGAGCTTTACGCCGTTGCGCGCCAGAATGGCTTGATATTTTGCGGCCTGGCGCTGGTAAATGCTGCCTTCCGGGCCGCTGGTCATCGTAATGGTCTTCGGCGGCGCCAGGTGGAAGAACCAGTACATGGCGAGGATAAAAACGACGACGATCAGCGCGATGATACACCACGCCATCGTGCGGTTGAGACCGAACAAATCGGAGAACTGCGCCTGAATTCTGGTGAATTTGACCTTGCGGTGCGCTTTCATGCTGCTTCTCAGCCCCTCGGCACTGGCGGATTACAGGAGGACGGGGGGATTTCCGCTTTTCCGGAGCATTTTGCCGAAGAACGAATTGAGGGGATTGGACCGGTCCAGGAAGGGGATCAGCACAACCTTGCGGATCCCCACTTTTTGGAGCGTTACCTGCACATCGCGGTTCATCGGGTCGGACTGCAGCCCTTTATGGAACGCGTCGATCGCGTCCTTCCTGCGTCCCGAGGCATAATACGCCTTGCCGAGATTCAGGAACAGTACGGCCTTCTGCGTGGAGACGAGGGTCTCGTCTCCTGCCCACAGTTTTTTCTGGAACAGGCTGATGGCACGCAGACAGTCTTCGATGCCGCTCCGGTATTTGCCGTCGAGCGCTGCCTTGAGAAAGCCATAAAAAGAAAGATGCATGGGATCGTCGTAGAATTTCACCATGGCGTCCTTCAGCATTTCATAGGCATCGCGCTGGCGGGAGTTTCGCAAGTGAATCTGAATTTTCTTGAGCGAATCCGCCACTGTTGTCGATTCATCAGTGTGTGATGCCATACACCCTCCACGCCTCCATGATAAACTGTTTCAGTTATTCAATCAACATATTGTATCATGATTGCAGAACGAAATCCAGATTTTTTGGTGAAATTTTTGGTTTTGGTCAGGGGAAGGAGCGGAAATTTCAGCGTAAATGCCAAGCCCCGACAATCAGCTCCTTGGATAAAAAACGCTTGTTTTCACCGATCGGCGCAATGTCCCAGGTCCAGGAAGCGGCCGGTTGCGGCAGCGAGAGGCCGAAGACCGTGGACCCCTGGTTGACGATGGTTCCAGCTTTGTCCCGCTTCACATAGGTGTGATCCGCTATCAGACAGACCTGCGAGGTGAGCGACTGCAGGAGCGCATAGTGAGACTGCACGATCCGGCCGCACCAAGCGCCCAGCTGCTCCTCATCGAGGTTTCTGATGTTCTTGAGCGCGTATTCCCTGGGCATGACCCAGAGCTGAGACAGGAGGTTCAGGGAAACCACGAGATCAGCCTGCTGAACGCACTCCGGCGGCGCAATGGACGGCTCCGGAAGATCAACAATTCCCCGTTGGACATTGTTATGAAAAGTTTCAGCAATATTCGCGGCATCGTGCTGGACAAGGGCCACGTTGCTGAATTGACGTGCCTGTTGGCGCGCTTCCCTCAAAAAAACAATATCGAGCAGATACACATGCTCAAACCGGGATGCCAGTTCCCTGAGCGGCACGTCGAGAAGAAGACCTGCGCCGTACACGGCGACACTGGATTTGTTCTTACAGCGCTCTGCTGCAGCAAGGAGAAAAGCGCGCGAGTTGTCGAGA
Organism: Nitrospirota bacterium; assembly: GCA_035490495.1. Taxonomy (GTDB): domain Bacteria; phylum Nitrospirota; class UBA9217; order UBA9217; family UBA9217; genus JAJYKN01. Next base: position 371 of record DATHDE010000212.1, on the reverse strand, counting down.
TGAGGCTGCCACGCTTTGCGGTTCCGGTGATATCTTCCGCGCATGGCAATGGCCTCGTACAGATAGTGCATGTGCCTGACGTACGCAGGACAGGAGGTGGTAAGAGAAGTGAAAAGTTCGTAGAGCATGGCAATGGGAATATGCGGCTTAGGCGCTACCCATCAGGAAGTCAGTGTTTCCATTGGTTCGACTCAAATATGGTTGGCATTATGGCGCCTATCATATAAGTAGTTGCCCATAAAATTAGCATGGCGATCGCAGGTAATATGAGCCATCGATAGGCTTTTTTCGACAAATGCCTCCTAAGGGAATATGCCAGCGATGCAGCCATACTCAACGCTATAAAGCCTATTATGATTGGAAAAGCAACA
>DATHDE010000211.1:0-15957 GCA_035490495.1 Nitrospirota bacterium | reverse complement strand
GGAAACGATGGCGGACATGATGAAGATGACCGGCATGAGCGGGGTCATCCAGAGCGCGTTGGCCTTCACCGAACCGAAGATGAACCCCGCGTAGCCGTGGAGAAAACAGGCCACGGGAATGCCGAGCCCGGCAAGGAACTTGATCGCCTTTTCGTCCCGATGGAGCGCTTCTTCGCTGATGTCGTAGACGCCCAGCGTGAGCGTGCGGAAGATGAAATAACGGATCTGATCGCTCAGTGTTTTGTTCTGAGCAGCCTGCAGCTTCTGCGATACTTCGACGAAATGCTTCCGGTACAGGAACCACAGCTCCGACGCCACGATTGCTCCGTACGTGCTGAACACAACGCCGAAAGCCGCGATTGCCGAGGTGAAGTGCGGCGTCATCATCACCTCAACTCCGCGGAACGGGTACTGAAGGTGCAGCATGATTGGAAGCGGTGCGACAAAAAGGAGCGCGAAGGAAAAAACAAGGGCGAATCTCGCCATGTCCTTGAGCTCTTTGATGCCGAACACGTGATACAGCGATGAGAGCACGAAGGCACCGGCAACGAGACCGGTCATAAACGGGTACATCACGATCTGGACGCTCCAGTAGATGAACTCGTTCGGGTAGACGAACAATTCCTTAACGGTCCATATTTCACCGTGGGCAAGCATCAGCGCACCTCCTTATCAAGTCCGATGTAAAAGACCTGGGGTTTCGTTCCATATTCTTCCTTGAGCACTCCCACGCGTTCGGTCATGATGATCTTCGTGACCGGATCATCCGGGTCTTTGATATTGCCGATCTTCCGTGCTCCGAAGGGACATGCCTGAACGCATGCGGTTTTCATACCTTTTGATATGCGATGGTAGCAGAAGTTGCATTTCTCGGCGGTATGGTAGATGGGGTGGAAAAAACGCACGCCGTAGGGGCAGCCCATGATGCAATAGCCGCATCCGATGCACCACGTCCGGTCCACCAGTACGATGCCGTCCGATGTCTGGTAGGTCGCCCCCACGGGGCAGACCTGTACGCACGGCGGGTTCTCACACTGGTTGCAGAGCTTGGGCACGAAATACGCCTTCTCGATGTCGCTGTTTTTGATGTCCTCGAACCGGCCCTCGTTAATATCGATCTTTGTGGTGGTGAATCCGTCGCGGGCGCCCTTGGGCGTGTCTGCATGGAACTTGCCGTCTTTCGTTATCACATACCGCTCCACCCAGGTTCGCGTCACACTCGAGTCGTAGGGAATTTCGTTCTCCGTCTTGCATGCCTTGACGCACAGGCCGCATCCAACGCATTTGTAGGTATCGACAAGGAAGACCCAGCGGACCTTCTCCCCGCTCTTGGCTTCGTCGGCCATCAATTTGCGGGGATCGATGATTCGAAATGCCGTCAGAGGCAGCGCCACACCCGCGATGCCCAAGGCTGCATTTTTGAGGAATGTTCTTCGGTTAATCATCTCAGGCCCTCCATGGGATTATGCGGGTTGTGGCAGGATACACACTCCTCCACTTCCGGATTATGGGCGGCGGGATCGATACCCCGGATCTTCGCGCGTCCGCTCGTGGGATAGGGCAGCGGATAGTGGCAGCGGAGACAAAGCCCTCTGCTTTTGTCGATCGTGAGCTTCGGCAGCTTGTCGGGATCGTAATGCATGATGCCGTCGGGAGTGCCCGCCGGGCCGTGGCAGTTTTCACACTGGATGATCTTATGCGGGGTTTTGTTGATGCTTTCTAACTTGTCGGAATGGCAGTCCTTGCAATACTCCCTGCCCTGATACTTGACCTTGAAATTTTTCCAGTCCTGTTCGTTCCCCTTGCGGTGCCAGCCGTACATGTAGCCGCGCTCGCCGATGCCGAAATCCTTTGGCACAATCACCGTGCGCGCCAGCAGAATAAGGATAACAATGCCAGCTGTCACGATCAGCGGACGCCAAACGTGATTTTTCATTGCTCCTGCCTCCCCCCTCCCGGACCTGCTGTCGCGGTCCGGGAAACTCCCCTTTTATTTTATTTTCCCTCGTTCTTCAGCGTGTGCGTCATGATCCTCGCCCCTTCCCAGAGAATCGCCAGAAAGCAGAGCGACAAGCCGATGACCAGGCCGAACACATGTACCAGCTGCCATTTGATGACAATAAACAGGACAACAAAGATGAGCGTCAGTTTGATGCCGCTGATGACAAAGGCCACGAGATTGGACACGCCTGGTGTGGCCCCCCTGCGCAGGTAGAACCGCTCCACGGACACTGCGAGCCACCGGAAATTCAAGGCGCCGAGCGCACCTCCGAAGAGGATGCCGACAGGTACGAACCACCACGGCCCTGAAGCCGGCTTCGCGAAACCATACGCAGCGGCCGCCGCAGCCGCGACGATTTCGATTATTGCGGTCTTGATCATTACCGCCTTGACAATGGCGGTTACGGCGCGCTGTCGGTCCGCTGTTTCCTCACTCATGTTTGTCGTCCTTGTCAAACTCGTTCTGGCTCCGTTTCGCATAGATAAACAGGTTGCGGAACCCGGCAAAGAGGCCGATCAGGAAAAACACGGCGGTAAACCACGGCGAGGTGCCCAGCCAGGCGTCCAGCTTGAGCCCGATGTAGAGGCCGATCACCGTGGCGAATACCAGCACCATCCCCACGGTGCTCAGGACGCCGATCATGCGCAGGAGCTTGCGGTCTTTTTCTTCCATGGAGGTCAGCGACAGGGCTTCGACACAGAATCCGGGCTCAGAACACCGATATCATTCAGTGTACCACGAACCGGGTGCCGCGGCAGAAACGGGTTCGCCTAGAGGTTTTTCAAGCTCTTGCGCGCCGCTTCTATCGTCCTTGTAATATCAACGCTCGAATGGGCGAGAGACAGAAATGCCGCTTCGAACTGAGACGGCGCCAGGTTCACGCCGTTCTTGAGCATGCTCAGGAAATATTTTCCGAACCGCGCAGTATCCGACGTTTTTGCGCTCGCGAAATCCGTGACCGTGCGGTCCGTGAAAAATGCCGTGAACATGGACCCCACGCGGTTGACCGTCGACGGTACGCCGGCTTCCCTGGCTGCGGCTTTCAGTCCCTCCGCCAGATCGGCTGATTTCTTTTCCAGCCTGCGGTACACGCCTGGCTTGCTCAGGAGCTTCAGTGTCTGGATCCCCGCGGTCATGGCAAGCGGATTGCCCGAGAGCGTGCCCGCCTGGTAGATGGGGCCGAGGGGCGCGATTTTTTCCATGATCTCGCGTCTGCCGCCGAAAGCGCCTACGGGAAGTCCTCCGCCTATCACTTTGCCCAGCGTAGTCAGGTCCGGTCTGATTTTATAGAGCTGCTGGGCGCCGCCGAAAGCGACGCGGAATCCGGTCATTACCTCGTCGAAGATAAGCACGATGCCGTATTGATCGCATACCATGCGAAGACCCTGCAGGAAGCCCGGCGCAGGCGGCACGCACCCCATGTTGCCGGCCACGGGCTCAACGATAATGCAGGCGATGCGCTCTCCTTCGCGCGATGCCAGCTCACGCACCGCGCCGAGATCGTTGTACGCCACCGTCAGCGTATGCTTTGCAAGGTCGGCGGGTACGCCGGGACTGTCCGGAAGCCCGAAAGTCGCCACGCCGCTGCCAGCCTTCACGAGCAGGCTGTCGCCGTGTCCGTGGTAGCATCCGTCGAATTTCAGGATCGCATCCCTCCCTGTGAATCCCCGCGCAGCCCGGATCGCGCTCATGGTGGCTTCGGTGCCCGAACTGACCATGCGCACCATCTCCATGGACGGGACCGCCTTTTTAACCATGCGCGCGAGTGTAATTTCGAGTTCCGTGGGGGCGCCATAGCTCGTGCCGTTTGCGATTGCCTTCTTGAGCGCCGCAGTTACCCGGGGATGCGCGTGGCCGAGAATCATGGGCCCCCAGGACAGCACATAGTCGATGTACGTCTTGCCGTCGGCATCTACAATTTTTGATCCGCCGGCCTTTTTAATAAAGAGCGGCTCTCCGCCAACGGAGCGAAATGCACGCACGGGGCTGTTCACGCCGCCGGGAATGTGTTTTTTCGCCTCCTTGAAGAGTTTTTTGGATTTCGCTCCAGCCATGGATGCTCCTTTCAGCGTCTCCCCCTCACCCGGCCGCGGATGCATGCGACATACGGAAAGAGAGGTTTCTGCAGGCGACTACGCACAGCACTGCCCGGGATGTGATGTTCGGAAGTTAGGGATTTGCTGCCGCGCTGCAGAGGACAATACAGAACGCCGTCTCGCACCGAACCAGCCACGGTTAAAATATGCAAATCCCCGACGAATGTCAACGGAAAAACAGCCGTCACCCATGCAACTGCAGATGAATATGATGTGCTAATGAAATATTTGGCCGAAAGGACACGCCCGTTCAATCGGGATGCGGCTCATCGGTAATCGTGAGAATGAATTTCGCCACGCCTTCGGCGTCGTTCAAGTTGAACTGCGGGATGGGGACTTCGAACGGCCGGTCGCTTGCCAGCGCGAGGAAGGTGTTGTCCTGCAGACACAGAGGCAATCGGTCCGTGGCGGAAGAGCGGTAGACCTCGATCTTGTTCCTGCTGGTGCGTTTGAACCCTTCGAGCATCACGATATCGGCGTCGCCTGCAGCGCGGATCATGTCGTCGGCCGATTGCTCCGCGCTGGTTGTTTTCATGACCGCGATCCTGTCCGGACCTGCCAGCACGACCGACGCCGCACCCGCCTGCTGAAAGCGCCATGAGTCCTTGCCCGGCGTGTCAAGATCGAACCCCTTTGATGCATGCTTCACGACAGCCACGCGGAGTCCCCGCGCCGTGAAATGAGGGATGATCTTTTCGATCAGCGTTGTCTTCCCGCTGTTGGAACATACGGCGACGAACGAAACGATTCGCATCCGGCTTTCACCGTCCCCGCTGCTCAGGTTTCCTGCAGTTCCGAAGTGTCGGCTTTTTTCTTTTTTCCGAATAGCCTCGCTGCGAGTATGCCGATCTCGTACAGCAGGTAGATGGGAATGGACAGGATGGTCTGGTTGAAGATGTCCGGCGTGGGCGTCAGAATCGCGCCGATGATGAACGCGCCGAGTACTGCGAATTTCCGGTATTTCGCCAGCACGTCGGCGCTCACGATTCCCATGCGGCTCAGAATCACGATGATGAGCGGCAGCTCGAACACCACGCCGCTCGCGAGAAGGAACTTGAGAACAAAATCAATGTACTCGCCGATGGTGACGATGGCGATGAGGCTCTCAGTCTTGTACGTCTGGAGAAACGGGATGGCAAAGGGAAGAAGGAAAAAATAGCAGAACAGAACGCCGATGCCGAAAAAAAGCGAGGAGAAGAAGATGAATGCTCCCACGTACTTTTTTTCATTTATGCGAAGGCCCGGGGCGATGAATTTCCACACCTGGTACATGACCAGCGGAAACACGAGGACGATGCCAGCGATAAGGGCGATCTTGAGGTGGGACCAGAACGGCTCGACGAGGGTCATATAATGAAGTTTCTGCTGGACTGCGTTGGGCGCGATAGTTATAAAGGGGGCGCGCAAATGCCATTCGATCTTCGTGTTCATCGGCCACATCAGCCACCTGAGGATGTCCTCCGAGAAGTTAAAGCAGACGCCGAATCCCACGGCTACTATAATGAGCGAACGGACAATCCTCTTTCGCAATTCCTCCAGGTGGCTCCAGAAGGACATCCGCCCTTCCTGATCAAACAGTGCCATGGCCGCTTCCCTTCTCTCCTTTTTCCTTGTCCGGCTCCGGCGCCGGCGCCGCAGTTTGTTCATTCTGCTCGGCAGGGCCGGGCATCGGGGCAGTGGCAGCGGCCGCCTTTTTCGCAGCTTCCTCGCGGGCTATGTCCTGTTCGAGTTTCTTGATTTCATCGAGCCCCGCGGTTTTCTTTACTTCCTGCATTTCCGTCCGTATCGTGTCCTGGAATTCCTCTGAGGCTTTCTTGAATTCGGCCAGGGCGCGCCCCACGGACCTGCCGAGATCCGGCAGTTTTTTCGGGCCGAACACGATAAGCGCGATGACAAAAATGAGCAGCAGTTCCGGAATTCCGAGTCCAAACATATGAATGTCCTCCGCTTTACTGAAAGCGCGCCGGATGTGCGGCAGTCGCCGGCCGACCGGCTGAACAACAGTTCCTAATCCGGCTTGACCTCGATCACGGCCTTGACGACTGCAGGCTGGCCCTTGCGTATAATTTTCAGTTCCACGACCTTCCCGATGTGGCCGAAAGCCACCATCCGGGGCAGTTCTGTCGGATCGAGAATTTTTTTGCCGTCAAGTTCGATGATAACGTCTCCCCGCTGAAGCCCCGCCTTCGCTGCCGGGCCGCCTTTCACCACACCGGTCACCAGAGCTCCGATGGGATCGGCCAGTTCGAGTGCAGCCGCGAGATCAGGCGTGAGTGGCTGTGCTGTGACGCCAAGCCACCCCATGTCGGGTTTTCCCTTCTCTTTGATCGACGGCAATACGGAGCGTACCATGCTGATCGGTACGGCAAAACCGAGGTTCTGGCCGGCAGCGATGATCATCGTATTGATGCCGACGACTTCACCGTTGATATTGAACAACGGCCCGCCGCTGTTCCCCGGGTTGATCGCCGCATCGGTTTGAATAAGGTCGTCATAGGGCCCCGCGCCGATCACCCTGCCTTTGGCGGACACAATGCCGGCGGTAACGGTCTGCGACAGGCCGAAGGGATTGCCGATGGCGACAACCCAGTCGCCGACCTCGAGAGCGTCGGAATCTCCGAAGGCAACCGTCGGCAGATCCTTCGCTTCGACCTTGAGCAGGGCAATGTCGATTTCCTTGGACTTGCCGATGAGTTTTGCATCCAACACGCGGCCGTCGGAAAGCGCAACCTTGATGTCCTTGCCTTTGTCAACGACGTGGTTGTTGGTCAGAATATAGCCGTCGGCACTGATGATGAATCCAGACCCCAGGCTCTGGCGCACCTGCTCCTTTTGCGGCTCTCCGCCGAAAAAGCGGTAGAAGAACTGATCCATCTGCGGATCGCCGAAGGGGGACGGTTGGCGGGTCTTGATGATCTGCCGGGTTGATATATTTACTACGGCGGGCTTTTCCTTCTTCACCAGCGGCGCGAATGATTCCGGCGGCGCAGCTGCATCAGCCGTACGGACACCGGCAATTGTCATGAGCAACAGCAGGGGAAGAGCGATCTTCCTCACCAACCTCATACCTGTCCTCCGATGGGAAATGATAAATGCTTCTCCAAACAGCATTGATAACACGGCGGGAAAAAAGAGTCAAGATGTTTCGTTAAATCGGGGCTTTGGGCCGGCTTGTGAAGTCAGAGCAGCGGGCGACAGGCGGATCTGCGGCCGGAACACGGGCGAAGAAGCGGCCTCAGAGCGTCACTCGGATCACGGTTTTCACATTTCCCCTCACATTAAAATCACCTTCAACAACGAGTGAACGGGGCTGCAGGCTTTTTTTCAGCTTGTCGAAGATGATATTTGTCACCGCTTCGTGCGATACCCCCTGATCGCGGAAGCCGTTCAAATAGAGCTTGAGACTCTTGAGCTCGACAATCTTCTTATGCGGTGTATAGGTGATCCTGATTGTTGCGAAATCAGGATACCCCGATCGGGGACACAGACAGGTAAATTCGGGATAGGTTATCTCGATGTTATAGTCCCGCTCAGGATTCGGATTCGGCCAGAGTTCAAGGTTTACGTCTGTGATCGCTTTTGCCCCATATTTCATGGTTGCCATTGTAACCCATGGCCGGACCGCTGTAAATAGAAAATGGACAGCCTGCCTTTTACTGATGGTCCTGTCGCTCATAAAATGAGCATTTTCGCTCTCCTGTTATTCGAACTGACTGCCATGAGTAACCCCGTGAATAGACGGGAAAAGACGGTTAATTACAAGTGTGCTCCCATTGCTGTGTATGCCGGGCCATACAATTGCGCTCAAGTTTTATTTTTATATTGCAGCTGTGTAGATTAAAATAACTTGAAAATACAACCTGATAAATAATTCATCATGAAATGGCACTTATGTTGCTTATATTTCATATGTGTTAAGGAATGCGCAACTATAGAATCTTATAAGCAAAGGTATGATATGAAAAAAAACTTTGTAATTCAGTCATTTCTTATTTTATTGATACTTTCTATCTTGGGATCGGTCCTGCTAAGCGGCTGCAGTTCAGCAAATAATAAGCAGTCGGGATCCATCGATTTATCCACTGGTCGCCATATTACCAACTGGTCATCCCCGACCATCCATGGAGCGTCGGCGAAATCCCAGTCCAATGGGTTTTCAATCTGCCAGGAATGCCACGGCAATGATTTTTCCGGCGGTATCACCTCCCTGTCCTGCTTTTCATGCCACGGAGTAAACGCGCCGCATGCGTCGAAACCCTGGAGAGGCGGCGTTTATACACATACGAACACGGATCAGGGAAACGCGGCAGTCTGCGCCCAGTGCCACATGAACGGAGCCAACTCCACGGTCGTCCCCGCGACCCCCGCTCCGGCGGGCACGGCGCCTGGCTGCTTCAACAACACGCTCTGCCACGCTCAGACGGGACACGCAGCTGGCTGGTCCGATCCTGCGCAGCACGGCGTTGCCGCGAAATCCGCCCCCGCCGCAACAACGGGCTTTGCACAATGCGAGACCTGCCACGGGACCGATTTCTCCGGCGGGGCTGCCCAAACATCATGCTTTACCTGCCATGGAGGAAGCGGGCCGCATCCGACGTCATGGATCAGCGGCTCCTTTACCCATACAACAACGGACACCGGCAATGCCGCGGTCTGCGCACAATGCCATGCAAACGGTGCGAACTCGCCCATAGCGCCGCCGTCGCCGGCGGCTCCCGCGGGCACGGCGCCCGGATGCTTCAACAGCACGCTTTGCCATGCAACACCCACCTGCGGGACCTGTCACGGCATTCCGCCCTCAGGCACAGCGTTCCCGAATATCGCCGGCACCCACGCGCCCCACATGAACGCGAGCGTGAACACCGTCTGCGGCACGTGCCACTCCGGCGCAGGTTCCGGAACGGCGCTGCACCAGAACGGCACCGCAGATGTCATCTTCGACGCAACGTATAACGCCAAATCCGGCGCTGTTTCCTACAACGGCACGAACTACACCTGTTCGAACGTGAGCTGCCACGGAGGAAAAACCACGCCAAGCTGGCTCACAGGGAGCATCGATGTGAATACACAGTGCACCTCGTGCCATGCGTCCGGGACAACGCAGTACAACAGCTACAATTCAGGCAGACATTCAGTCCACTCCGGCTACGGCTGCACTGAGTGCCATGATACGACAAAACTCGCTTCAGTCCACTTCAACGATCTCAACACAACAGCAATGACCCAGGCATATAAAACGCTCCTGAGCACGCTGAATTATACCGGCACGGGCGGAGGGACATACGGTACGTGCACATTGACATGCCACAGTGAAACACACAGCGCCAGAACATGGTAGGCAGCACATGGAAACCGGATGCGGTTTCCTGCCAGCCGCTGTCACTCACCTTCAAAAGCGCCCTGCGGGGCGCTTTTTTTTCTTCCATCTTCAATTGACTACGCGATAAAAACGGGGTAAGGTGGAGTCCATGAAACCGGCCGTTGAAATCTACAGACTTCTGCCCAGGACCAATTGCGGAAAATGCGGCGTAGCAAGCTGCTTCGGGTTCGCGGCAAAGCTTGCCACGCGTCAGGCAAAGACCGATGACTGCCCTGACCTGAACGACCAATCCCGTATAACGCTCCTGAAGGACGAACAGGACTACCATGTCTCTCCGGGGACTGCATTGGAGCAAACCCTGCAGGCGCTCATGCCCAGGGTGGCCGCGCTTGACTTCAGCCGTGCTGCCGCCGCCCTCGAGTTGCCCTTGCTGAAATCAGACTGTCTCGAGGTCGCTTTTCTGAATGACCGTTACACCGTTACGAAAGAGTGCATCCTCGACGCTTCAGGAAAAGAGCCCGAGCCATTCTTATCAATTCTGATCTACAATCATCTCTGCATGCCGGATCCCCCTCCGGTATCCGGTGCATGGATCACGTTCGCATCCGTACCCGCTTCCCATGCCAAGGACAAAGCCTGGGCAGGTCATGTCGAGGAAGTTATCGCAAAGCATTTTTCCGGGAACACCGAAGCGTTGAAAAAGACCTGTGAACGCTTCGGAGGAAGGTCCGTGACAATCGCCGGCAACCATGATGCAGCCTATGAATTCCGTTTTTTCCCGCACTATCCCGTGCTGCTGCTGTTCTACGATGCAGTGCCGGATGAGGATTTTCCCGCCCAGGTTAAGCTTCTTCTGGACAAGAATGTGGACAAGTACCTGGACATTGAATCGATCGTTGTGCTGGGGGAGGAGTTTGCGACGCGCATGACTTCGTCATGATTTCGGAGTTACGAGTTCATCCTCACTGCTCTTTTTTCCTGCCCTTCTTGCTCTGAACTTGGAACTATGTTATCTGCATGCGTACCGCATGCACAAGAAATTCCACGTTCCCGTCCTGTCCCGTAATCGGTGACGGGGTGATACCCTTCACTTCCAGCCCCTGGCGTTTGATGAAATCTGAGATTCTCTCAACAGCCGCCGTTCTCGCTTCCTCATCCTTCACAATGCCGCCCTTTCCCACCTGGTCCTTCCCGACCTCGAACTGCGGCTTTATGAGGGCGATGATTTCAGAGACGGGCCTGAGAAACCGCACCACAGGCGGAATCACCTTCTCGAGGGAGATAAACGATACGTCAATGACGGCCAGATCAACGGGTTCAGGAATCAATGAGGCATCGAGCGTTCTGATGTTCGCCCGTTCGATCGCCACGACCCGCGGGTCCTGCCTCAGTTTCCAGGCCAGCTGGCCGTAGCCCACATCCACGGCATAGACCCGTCTACACCCGTTCTGCAGAAGACAGTCGGTAAAGCCTCCTGTGGAAGCGCCGATATCGAGTGCGGTTTTTCCCGCAACAGAGACGGAGAATTCCTTCAGCGCATGTTCCAGTTTCAACCCGCCCCGGCTCACATAGGCCGATGCCTCGCCCAGGATGCGGATATCCGCGTCAGACCGCACCTGCGCTCCCGCCTTATCGATCTTTTGCCCGTCCACGAGCACCTGCCCTGCGAAAATCAGCGCCTGTGCGCGTTCCCTGCTTTCCGCAAGGGACCGTTCCACAAGAAGACGATCGAGGCGAAGCTTTCCCGGTTTTTTCTGTTCCTGCCTGTTCATGACCGTGTCCGCGCCGCAGCCGGAATCGAGCCTATCAGATGATGCAGCCGCTGTCAACGGCCAAGAGGAGCCGCGGGATTGACGAACGGCACTCTATCCTCTAAACTAACCGTATCAGGCCGTGTCAGACAGTGCATACACCATCGGAGGTGCGCTCTATGGAAAAGCGCTTTTTATTGCTTCTGCTCATTCTGCTCGTTGTGCTGGCAAACGTCCGTTCCGCGCCATGCGCCTCAATGACCTGCCAGGGAGGCATCATTTCCGAGGGAGATACGAGGTTCGACCTCTCGGCGAAGTGCGGCGAACCTGCAGCAAAAGAGTCGCGCGAAGACGAGATTATCGAACGGCAGGATGACGGTTCGAGGCGGAAGCTGTATGTGACCGTCGATGTCTGGACGTATGATTTCGGACCGACCCAGCTGCAGCGCATCGTGACTTTGAAGAACGGGAAGATCGCCCACATCAGGACGGGCAACTACGGCCACGAGAGCAATGCTAAACACGAGGGACGTGAATGCAGCGAGCAGGCGGTATCGCGCGGTGACGGGAAAAATGATGTGCTTATCCAGTGCGGGGAGCCGGCCATGAAGGATGTTCACGAAGAAATCGTGAGCGAACGGCTTGATTCGGGGGCGCTGGAAAAACGCACTGTTGTCGTCGAAGAATGGACCTACAACCTCGGTCCGAACCGCTTTGTCCGCATCCTCACGTTCAGGAATGGAAAGCTCACGGATATTCGGACCGGAGGTTATGGATATTGAAAAACGGAGTCTCCGTTCCAACGTAACAACGTTGAGAACTCCCTACGTCCTCCAGACCCTTACGCATCCCGCATCTTCAGCGTCGTGACCTGAGCAATGGGCTTCAGCCTCGTTTTCTCGATAAATCCCTTCACGGACGCATAGACGCCCTCCGCGTCCAGTCCGTACTTCTGCCTCAATATTTTCTGGGCACCGTGTTCGATGTAGGAGTCCGGAAGACCGATGCGAAGCGTCTTGACACCCGTAACACCCCTGGCGTCGAGGCATTCGAGGACGGCGCTGCCGAACCCTCCCAGAAGCGCATGCTCCTCGGCCGTAATGATCCGGCCCGTTCTGCGGGCCATGGACAGGATCAGCATTTCGTCGAGAGGCTTTACGAACCGCGCGTTCACGACCGCCACGGACATGCCCGCATCCGCGAGCCGTTTTGCAGCTTCAATGCAGGGGAGGACCATGCTGCCGATAGCGATGATGACCGCATCGTTTCCGTCCTTAATCACTTCCGCTTTCCCGATCTCAAGCGTTTTCAACTCCTGGTCCATGGGAACACCGCAGCCGGTGCCCCGGGGGTAGCGTACCGCAGCAGGCCCCGGGTGTTCGACGGCGGTCTTGATCATGTGCTGAAGCTCGTTCTCGTCTTTCGGCGCCATTACTATGATGTTCGGCACATGACGAAGATAGGCAAGATCGAAAACACCGTGGTGCGTAGGGCCATCCTCGCCCACAAGCCCGGCCCGGTCCAGAGCAAGCGTGACCGGCAGGTTCTGGAGGCACAGGTCGTGCACAACCTGGTCATACGCCCGCTGGGTAAACGTGGAATAAATGGCTGCAACAGGATGGAGCCCTTCCACGGCGAGCCCGCATGCAAAGGTCACGCCGTGCGATTCCGCGATGCCCACATCGAAGAAACGATCCGGGTACTGTTCCGCGAATTTATCGAGCCCTGTCCCTTCGGACATGGCCGCGGAGATGGCGACGATTTTGTCGTTGTCCTCGGCGAGCCTGATCAGAGTCTTTCCGAAAACCTCGGTGTAGCTCATGATAGGCTGCTTTTTCGCCGCTGCTTTACCGGTTTCCGGGTCAAAGGGCGGCGTGCCGTGATACTGGGCGGGGTTGCATTCAGCGAACTCGCAGCCCTTGCCTTTTTTCGTGATCACATGCACCAGTGCCGGCCACGTGTATTCCTTCACGTTCTGGAAGGTCTTGAGCAGGTGCTCGATATTGTGGCCGTCGATGGGGCCGATATACTCGAATCCCAGCTCTTCGAACAGCATGCCCGGCACCATCAACCCCTTGATGGAATCCTCTGCCTTCTTTGCCAAATGGAACATGGATTCGCCGACCTTCGGGATGCCCTGCAGGAACGTTTTGGCGTCCTTGCGCAGCTTTGTATAGAAGTGGCCCGACATGGTCCTGCTGAGGTAGGACGAGAGAGCGCCCACATTCGGCGATATCGACATTTCATTGTCGTTCAGTATCACAATAAGGTTCTTTTTCAGGTGCCCTGCCTGGTTCATGCCCTCGAAGGCCAGGCCTGCCGAGATCGAACCGTCTCCTATTACGGCGATCACGCGGTAATCCTCTTTTTTGATATCCCTGGCCGCTATCATGCCCAAAGCCGCGGAAATGGACGTGCTTGCGTGGCCCACATCGAAGCAGTCGAAAGGGCTTTCCTCGCGCTTCGGGAAGCCGCTGATCCCGCCATGCTGGCGGAGGGTGGAAAACCGGTCGCGCCTGCCCGTGAGCAGCTTGTGTGCGTAGGCCTGATGCCCGACATCCCATACGATGCGGTCTTTCGGCGTGTCGAAGGCGCGATGCAGCGCGATCGTCAGTTCGACGACGCCGAGGCTCGGCGCCAGATGGCCTCCGGTCTTCGACACGACGTCGATGATCTCCTGCCGGATCTCTTCAGCGAGCTGCGGCAGCGCCTCGCGCGGGATGGCGCGAAGATCCGTTATGGTGTTGATCTTGTCGAGCAGCATGATCACCTCAAAAATGGATCCGGTAGCCACAGACGAGTAGCCGGGATTGAAAACGGTGGACCACGAGCCAGTAGCCGGGAACGCCAATAACAATAAATAACCGCAGGGCTATGGGCAACTGCTTACCGTTTTATGCCTTCCTGGCTACGGGCCCCTGGACCTTCTTTATTAATTCACCCTGTTCACAATATACTTCGCCAGTTCCCGGAGCGGGTCGGCCTTCCTGCCGAAATCCTTCAGAACGCGGACGGCCATGTTTGCGACTTCCTGCGCACGTGCGCGCGCAGCATCAAGTCCGTAGAAACTCGGGAATGTTTTTTTATCCTTCCTGAGATCGCTTCCCACGTCCTTGCCGATTTCCTCCTGCGTTCCGGTTATGTCCAGGATATCGTCAGCGATCTGGAATGCAAGACCCGTCAGCTCGCCGTATCGTGTCAGTGCTGCAAGCTGCTTTTTGCCCGCTTTTGCGTAAATCGCGCCCACGCGCACTGATGCCCGCATGAGCGCGCCCGTTTTATGCGTATGGATGTATTCCAGCGTCGGGAAGTCGATTTCCCTGCCCTCCGATGCCATGTCCACGACCTGCCCACCGACCATGCCGTATACACCTGAAGCTGTCGCAATCTCCTTCGTAATCGCAACGAGCCTCTTCGCGGGAACTGCCTTCAGCCGCCGTGGATCGGACAGCACCTCGAACGCCATGTTGAGGAGGCCGTCTCCTGCAAGTATTGCAATAGCCTCTCCATATACCCTGTGATTCGTAGGCCGACCGCGGCGGAAGTCGTCGTTGTCCATTGCCGGAAGATCATCATGAATCAACGAGTAGGTATGAATGAGTTCCAGGGCGCCTGCTATCGGGAGCAGGCCGGCCGTATTCGCACCGAAGGCTTCAGCGGCGGCAACGGCAAGGATCGGCCTGACGCGCTTGCCGCCCGCAAAAAGGCTGTAGCGCATGGCTTCATGGATGGAAGGAGGGAAAGCGTCTGCCGGGGGAACGAGCTTTTCGAGCGCCTTGTCGATGATTTCTTTTTTTCTGGCGAGATACGATTTGATGTCCATGATGATGCGCCGGCATTCCGCCGCCGGAGTGGAGCCCCCGCCGTCAGGAGCCGGAGCCTCCCTTTAATAACGCGACCTCCCGCGGCCTACGGAGCCGGGGGATTGCAAGCCGCGGGATTCAGGCCTCATCCTCTTCAAACGGCTCCGCGGTGATGTTGCCCGCCTTGTCCTTGAGCAGAATTTCTACTTTGCGCTCCGCTTCGTCGAGCCGCTTGTTGCACAGCCGCGAGAGCTTGATCCCTTCTTCGTAGAGCTTGAGCGATTGTTCGAGCGGGGTGTCCCCCTGTTCAAGCACCTGCACGATTTCTTCGAGC
The DNA here is from genome assembly GCA_035490495.1 of Nitrospirota bacterium. Classification (GTDB taxonomy): domain Bacteria; phylum Nitrospirota; class UBA9217; order UBA9217; family UBA9217; genus JAJYKN01. The sequence goes on along the minus strand of DATHDE010000211.1, from coordinate 651 downwards.
CGCGCGAGAGCTGCTTCGAATTTTTTTTCAGCCATGGGAAACGGACTCCGCTGCACCGGCAGGAATGTAAAGTGCGCTGCTGTTCAAATTATATCCGGAACATGGGGTCAAATCAAGAAAAATGCCCTCCCGGTTAGTATTGTTTCCAGAGTTCCACCGTGTTTCTTGCGGACCGGAATCCGAACTCTTTGAGTGGTGCGAGATAGGGACTGCGCTGGACCGGTTCGCCATTCACCGTCTCCACGATGATTTTTGAAGAGGGATTGAACTCGCGCATCAACAGGTCCTTGAATACGTGGAAATAGTCCTGTAAGCCCGCCTTGTCAGGCGGTGCGAACAGATCTATGCTCTTCCCCGTACGCTTCGCGATCATGACAAGCCTTGGCCCGTGGTACACAAGAAATGTCGATGCCACTCGCAGCGGAAGCCCTTTCGCAAGCTCGCGTGATAGCCCGCACAACGATGCCGGATCCGCCGCGTTCAGCCAGTAGACCGTGTCCTCGTGCAGGGGCTTCTTCTGAACAAGCCGGAAGGCCTCATGGGACATGAACTGGAGCCCTGAGATGCCTTCGAAAAAATACCCGGATACGATCTCGCCCGACAGCTCCATGATGCGCAAAGCCCTGAAGACCGCCCTCCACTGCAGCAGGG
>DATHDE010000210.1:0-53504 GCA_035490495.1 Nitrospirota bacterium | reverse complement strand
GATTTTTTCAAAGGTGACGGCGGATTGCTCGATCTGACTGGTGATGCAGAGGAAGCATCTATCAGGCTTCGCAATGCTGATTCAGTGATCGGGATCTCGATGAGCTACAAGGGAAGCAGCGCGCCCTATATGAGCCTGGAGCCGTACCTGCTGGCGCCTTTGCTGACCGTCTTCACCGAGAAAACGGAATGGAAAGGCAAACGGGGATTCCCGCTGTATAAGGAGGGGACCGCGAAGGTGGAAAAAATCCTGCACGTAACTCTTTTTGTGGAGGATGATTTCTCCGTCTCGATAGAACTCAGAGAACAATAAGGGTGCGGGTATGCGAGAGAGATCGCATCAATCGCAGCTTCGTCCGGAGCTTCATTCTGTTGACTTCCGGCCCGCCCGTCGCGAATACATCGACTCTACGCTGAGCTTTGTCTGAGGGCCGGTTCTCCCTCCCATCGGTATAATCATTGTTTACATGCTGGTTTCCCCGTGATAAACTTGTCCTTTGAAGCTTCTATTACAAAGAGCAATCCCTAGTAATCCCTTGTTAATGGAGAGGATCTATGCAGAGACCGGGAATGAAGCTGATCTGCGTCGTTTGTCTGTTGATGCTCGCGGCGTGCGCGTCAACGAAGGAATTCGTTAAGAATCCCCAGCGCTTAAAAACGGTCCAGCGCGTGGCCGTCATCCCGTTCGCCGGCAACAATGCTGAAATGGGTTATGCCGTCGCCGAGTCGCTGTCCGCGAACCTGGTGAATTCCCGGTTCACGGTGGTCGAGCGGACACAGCTCGACAAACTGCTGGCGGAGCAGGGGCTGTCGCTCAAGGGAGTACTGCAGGACGAAAAATCGATCGTCGGAAGGCTTAAGGGGATTGATGCAATCATTGTCGGGAGCTCGACGACATCGAACGGCTACGCCGGTCTGATGCACGGCGGCTATCGGGATTATGTTTCGAGCTGCACCGCCAGGATGATCGACGTTGCCACGGGCGAGATTCTGTCCGCCGTAACCTATGAGACCAGCAGGCCGAGAAACCAGCACGGTTTCGTCACGCCGGCCGATGTCGGCGAAATGCTCGCGCAGAAGTTCATTCACAGCGACGAGCCGAATCACTGATGGATGCCTGATTCACCGGTGCCGGAATGGATGTGAAATAACCGGAGGCCCTGAAAAAAGGGATACGAATACCACCGCGTGTCGACATCCTCTCTTCAGGGGCGGGAAACCCCTGCCTATCGCGTTGTGACCACACCTTGAGCATACAGGGCCTGCCGTGCATTTCAGGGCCGCGGCAGAACAGCCACGCACGCTGTGACGGCTCAAAATTCCGGCGAACTCACCACTTCATTCGATCGTAAGATACCCCGCTGATTGCAGCGGCGTTGCCGTCAGCCCTTGCCCCCTTGCTGGAGAGAGCAGGGGGACTGATTCCCGAAGGAATTCCATTCGTGCGGGGTCAAGCCGTTTCCGTCTTGGCGTTCCTGGCATTCAGGGCGGTGATCAAACCGTCGATGTTGCTCCAGACCGCCTGACAGGGGACGAACCAGCCGGTTTCCTGGACTGTGATGCTCAGGACTTTTGTGTCGGCATTCCATTCTCCCAGCATTTTTACGCCGAAGTTCGGCATATCGACGGTCCAGGGATTGTTGCCTTCCGTAGTGGCGCCTTTGGAGCGCAGTGAATCGAGTATTGCATCGATGGTATTCTGGCTGATGTTTTCGAATTGACGCGTTCCGCATCCAGGCATGGTAGTAGTCTCCTTCGATTGTATCCTGTGGTATGATTCAAAAACAGCAAAAAACGAAAAAAAGTAATTGACATTAACGTTAAGGATATATACAATATATACAGTTTTCTTGTTTCTTGCAAGACAATTGTTTTCCCAGCGACTCCACTTTCTTCTATTGGAGGCTCGTCAATCACGAACGCCCGTAAAATCTATTGAATTAAACGATAACAACCTCTCACACGATTTGCTCCAGAGAAGGGTTTTTTTGGAGTTACAAATTAACGTTAACGTAAAGGAAATGTAGCCTTAAAATACCGCTAGAGTCCGTGCTTCTACCTGCCAGTTTATCGACAACGGAGGAAAACATGAAACAAATACGCAAAGCAGCAGTCCTGGGCGCAGGGGTGATGGGGGCAACCATCGCAGCCCATCTCGCCAATGCCGGTATCCCGGTGCTCCTGCTCGATATCGTGCCGAAGGAGCCCAATGATGCAGAAAAAAAAGCGGGGTTGACTTTGAACGACTCTCCGGTGCGCAACCGGATTGCTGTTGCAGGGCTGGAAGGGCTCAAGAAGATGAAGCCCGCTGCCTTCTTCCTTCCCGCCTATGCCGCTGCCGTCGACACGGGGAATTTCGAGGACGACGCGAAAAAGCTCGCGGAATGCGACTGGATCATCGAGGCGGTTGTCGAGAAAATGGAGATTAAAAAGAAACTCTTCGCCGACAAGGTCGTTCCAAGCCTGAAGGAAGGTGCGATACTCTCGACGAACACGAGCGGGCTTTCGGTACATGAAATGGCCGAAGCCCTGCCGGAAAAGGTTCAAAAGAACTTCCTCGCCACCCATTTTTTCAATCCGCCCCGGTACATGAGGCTCCTTGAAATCGTGCCCTGCAAAGCAACCGACCCCGCAGTTGTTGCGTATCTGGCTTCTTTTATCTCAAAGCGCCTCGGCAAAGGCATCGTCTTTGCCAAGGACACTCCCAACTTCATCGGCAACCGCATCGGCATCTTTGCCATCAGCAACTGTATCAAACATATGCTCGAAATGGACATGACCGTGGAAGAGGTGGACGCCGTTGCAGGTCCGGCCACCGGCAGGCCGAAAAGCGCGGCCTTCCGCACCGTGGACCTCGTGGGCCTGGACACTCTCCAGCATGTTGCGAACACGTCCATGATTGCGAATGACGAGGAGAAGGAGACGTTCGTATTCCCCGATTTCATGAAAGAGATGGTAACCAAAGGCCTTCTCGGCAACAAAACCAAGCAGGGCTTCTTCAAGAAGGAGAAGGGCGCGAACGGATCAGCGTACTTCTACTACGATTACAAGAAGCGCGATTATGTGCCGTCCGTGCGGCCGAAGTTCGGCACCACGGAAGCGGCAAAAGCAATTGACGATCCGGGGAAGCGTCTGCAGACGGTTTTTGCCGGAGAGGACAAGGCCGCGAAATTTGCCTGGAAAAGTCTGCGCGATACGCTTCTGTATGCATTCAAGCGGATCCCCGAGATCGCTGACGATGTGGTGAATGTCGATAACGCCATGAAGTGGGGCTTCAACTGGGAGCTGGGCCCCTTCGAAATGCTGGATGCGATCGGCGTCAAGAATTTTGTCGAACGTGCCGAGAAGGACGGGATCACGGTTCCGGACAAACTCAAAACAGTCGAGCGCTTCTATAAATACGAGAACAACAAAAACTATTATTACTGCCTGGCATGCAACGGCTGGCGTGAAATCCCGCAGGCAGCAGAAAACATCAGCCTCACGCTTCTGAAGAAAAACGGTGCGGTGGCGGAGAAGAACAGCGGCGCTTCGCTCATCGACCTGGGCGACGGCGTCTTTTGTCTTGAATTCCATACGAAGATGAACGCCATCGGCAACGAAATCCTGTCCATGGTCCAGAAAGCAACGAAACGCGCGGAAGAGGACGGCCTCGGGCTCGTAATCGCAAACAACGGAAACGTCTTTTCCGCGGGTGCAAACCTTGCGCTTCTTGCGATGGCTGTTGCGGAGGGCGCCTATGACGAAATCAATGCAATCATCCGCAGCTTCCAGAAATCCATGATGGCGGTCAAGTACTGCCGCGTACCCGTGGTGGCGGCGCCGCACGGACTGGCCCTGGGCGGCGGGTGTGAGATCTGCCTGCATGCCGATGCCATGAACCCCCACGCGGAGACGTACATGGGTCTTGTCGAGATCGGTGTCGGCCTCCTGCCCGCGGGCGGGGGCACAAAAGAGATGGCCGTGCGCGCCATCCAGCTTGCCGAGAAGAACGAAACAGAGGTGACGCCCTTCCTACTCAGAAACTTCACCATGATCGCCATGGCGCACGTCAGCGCCTCCGCGGACGAGCTTCGGCCCATGGGCTTCCTGCGCCACGGCGATGCGGTCAGCATGAACATGGACAACCGGATTTACGATGCAAAGCAGAAGGTTCTTGCCCTCGCTACGAACTACCGGCCTTCCCGGCCGCTCACGGACCTGAAAGCTCCGGGGCGGAGCATCGCGGCGAGCATCAAGACGCAGCTCTGGAACATGCGCATGGGCGGGTTCATAACCGAGTACGAGGAGCTCCTGGGCTCCACGATTGCGAATGTCATCACGGGCGGCGATGTGCCGTCAGGCACGGTCATTACCGAGGAATACCTCCTCGACCTGGAGCGGGAGGCTTTTGTCAGGCTCTGCGGCCAGAAAAAGACGCTCGAGCGGATTCAGTACATGCTGAAGAAGGGGAAGCCTCTTCGGAATTAACGAGGTGAAAGAAAAAGTACCACCGCAGAGGCATGGAGGGAAACCGATGAAAATGATTGTCTCTGCGTCTCTGCGGTAAAACGAATTTAATCAGTTGTAAAACTCCCGGGAGGTAATTAATGAAGACAGCGTATATCCTTGCCGCCTACCGCACAGCGGGGTGCAAGGCGAAACGAGGAAAGTTCAAGGACATCCGGCCCGACGACCTGGCGGCGATCGCCATCAAAGGCCTGCTCGAAAGGACCGGCATCGATCCCCTGACGATTGAGGATGTGATCCTGGGGTGCGCGTTCCCTGAAGCTGAGCAGGGAATGAACACGGCGCGCATAGCTTCCATGAAGGCGGGCATTCCTTACCAGGTGCCCGGCCAGGTCGTGAACCGGTGGTGCTCGTCGGGCCTGCAGACGATCTCGATCGCTGCGGAGCGCATCATGGCTGGCTTCGCGGACTGCATCATGGCCGGCGGGGTCGAGAGCATGACCCTGGTGCCCATGGGCGGAAACAAGTACAGCGCCAATCCCGGGCTTGTTGCAGCATGGCCGGAAGCCTACGCAACCATGGGTACCACCGCCGAGCTGGTGGCAGACAAATACAACATCTCCCGGCAGGACCAGGACCTTTTTGCAGCGTCGAGCCACCGGAAGGCTGCTGCGGCCATTAAAGAGGGGAAATTCACCGACGAAATCGTTCCCGTTGAAATAGAAAAAGCCTCGCTCGTCAATGGCAAAATCAAGAAATCGAAGGAGACGATCCTTGTGGATGACGGCGTGCGTGCTGATACGACGCCCGAAGGACTCGCCAAGCTCAAATCTCCGTTCCGCGTGAACGGAAGCGTGACCGCGGGCAACTCGTCCCAGATGACGGACGGTGCAGCGGTAGCCCTCGTTGTTTCGGAGGAGTATCTGAAAAAAACGGGCAAGGCGCCGCTTGCGCGATTCCTTTCTTTCTCAGCCAAGGGCGTGCAGCCGGAAATCATGGGTATCGGTCCCATTGAAGCAATCCCTGCGGCCTTGAAACTTGCTGGGCTCCATATCAAGGACATCGGCAGGATCGAGCTGAACGAGGCCTTTGCCTCCCAGTCCCTTGCCAGTATCCGCACCCTCGGCATCGATCAGAGCCTCGTCAATGTGAACGGCGGCGCAATCGCTCTGGGCCATCCGCTCGGGTGCACGGGAGCGAAGCTGACGGCAACACTCCTGCACGAGATGAAGCGGAGCACTGTCCGCTACGGCATGGTCTCCATGTGCATCGGCGGCGGTATGGGCGCTGCGGGGATTTTTGAGAAAGTGTAAATGAAATTTGTAACCATGGCCTGTATTCGTGCTGTGCACTCATGAACACCGGCTACAGGCTGATGAACGCGGATGAGACAGGCATGATCCAGAGCATTGATTTTTTCTGCCTCGAATCCCAAGGAAGTCGCGACCCGTGGTTCTATTTTATTATTTCTTTTTAAGGAGACTGCCATGAGCGCAAAGCTGTTTAAAGGTGCAGAGTACCTGATTACAGAAGCGACCAAGGATGATGTGTTCACCCCCGAGGATTTCACCGACGAGCAGAAGCAGATCGGCAATACGACTGAATCGTTCGTGACGAACGAGGTCGTGCCGCACAAGGACAAGATCGAAGACCACGACATGGGGCTGGTCGTGGAGCTGATGAAAAAATGCGGTGAGCTGGGACTGCTTATGATCGACGCGCCCGAGGAATACGGCGGCCTTGCCCTGGACAAGGCGACGAGCATGCTGGCTGCCGAGAAGCTCGGGCCCGCGGGGTCCTTCTCCGTCACCTATTCCGCGCACACGGGCATCGGCACCCTCCCGCTCGTATACTACGGCACGAAAGCGCAGAAAGAGAAATACCTCGGGAAAATCACGAGCGGCGAGTGGGTCGCGGCCTATTGCCTTACCGAACCGGATTCCGGGAGCGACGCGCTCGGCGCAAAGGCAACAGCGGTACTCTCCCCGGATAAAAAATACTACATCTTGAACGGCACCAAGCAGTTCATCACGAACGGCGCTATTGCGAACCTCTATACCATATTCGCCAAGATCGACAAGGAGCACTTTACGGCGTTTCTTGTGGAAAGGACCACGGAGGGTTTGTCCGTGGGCGCGGAAGAAAAGAAGCTCGGGATCAGGGGATCGTCGACGACCCAGATCATCCTTGAGAACGCCAAGGTGCCTGTGGAGAACCTGCTCGGCGAGATCGGCAAGGGGCACAAGATCGCCTTCAATGTGCTCAATGTCGGCCGCTTCAAACTCGGCGCCGGCGTCATCGGCGCTGCTAAGTACGCCCTCGGCGAAGGCATCAAGTATGCCAACCTGAGAAAACAGTTCGGCGTCACCATCGCGAGTTTCGGTGCGATCAAGGAAAAGATCGCGGACCAGACAGCAGGCGTTTTTGCAGGCGAGTCGCTCGTTTACCGCCTTTCCGGCCTGATCGACGACCGGCTGGCTACGATACCGAAAGATACCCCGAATTATTACGACGCCTACCAGAAGGGAATCGAGGAGTACGCGGTCGAGTGCGCCATCGCAAAAGTGTTCTGCAGCGAGGTCCTGGCCGACGTTGTGGATGAGGTCGTGCAGATCCACGGCGGGTACGGGTTCATCCAGGAGTATCAGGCAGAGCGGTTCTACCGCGACGAGCGCATCAACCGGATCTTCGAAGGCACGAACGAGATCAACCGGCTCCTGATCCCGGGCACCATCCTGAAGCGGGCAATGAAGGGGGAGATTCCGCTCCAGAAAGAGGCCATGAAGGCCATGGAAGCGCTCATGTCGCCGTCCCTGGACGAGCTCGACGAATCGGTGCCGTTTGCCGCGGAAAAGGCGCTCGTGGCGAACTTGAAGAAAGCCTTCCTCGTCCTGTCGGGTGCTGCGGTGCAGAAATTCATGATGGCGCTCAAGGATGAACAGGAAGTGCTCATGGCGGCCGCGGATGTAGCAATCAACCTATTCGCCATCGAGAGTGTCGTGCTCCGGGCCGAGAAAATCATGCCGAAGCTGAGCGATGCCAGGAAGACGACCGTGAACGCCGCGGTGAAGGTATTCACGTTCAATGCGCTGGAACGGACCGCAACGGCAGCGAGAAAGGCCGCCAACTTCATCGAGGAAGGCGACAATCTGAACATGCTTCTTGCCGGCATCCGGCGGCTCACGAAATACGATGCCACGGGCCTGCTCAATGCAAAGCGGACACTTGCAGCGGCAGCCATTGAGGCCGAGAAGTATATTTTCTAGGATAAAAGAAAACGATCTTTTTGGACGCGGATAATACCGGATGAACGCGGTCAGAGCGTTATTAACGGTCCGCTACGGCCTTTGTCCCGCCCTCACTGTCATCCCGAAAGCCTTTGTCGGGGATATGGTCGAAACACGGGATTCCCGGTGGACAATCGGGAATGACAATGAGGACGTGGTTGCTGTTTCGAGAACGTTAATGAATTGTAGCGCTTTTATCCGTGCTCATCCGTGGTTACCGTAACACAGATTTTCTTATGCGCCAGCACACGATTCCAACGCCCTACATGGTCGGCGACGTTCATGTCTACTCCGCGGAGATCGACGGCGAGCTCGTGCTGTTCGACACGGGGCCGGGCACGTCCGAAGCGCTCGCAGTGCTGCAGAAGGAGATAGACCTCAAACGGCTGAAGTACATCTTCATTACGCACGGCCACGTGGACCATTGCGGACTCGCCGCTCATTTTGCAAAGCATTCCACAGCAGAGATTCTGCTGCCCCGCAAGGATGGAAGCAAGATGCAGTATCACGGGGAGCGTCTGGACCATATCCAGGCGTTTCTTTCCGGATACGGATTCGATGATGCGTTCGCGCAGCAGCTGCGCGGCATCTTTCGGCGGCACAGGATATTTCCCGACGTTCCGGAGCGGTTCACCATCGTGGAGGATTCTCATATTCCGCGGAAGCTGGGTATCCGCTGGCTCAATTGCCCCGGCCATTCACAAAGCGATCTCGTATATCTTTGCGGCAAACACGCTGTGACCGGGGATGTGCTTCTGCGCAATATCTTTCAGGCCCCGCTGCTCGACGTGAACCTGGAAACGATGAGCGGGAGGTTCAGAAATTACGACGCATACTGCAAAACGCTCCTCGAACTGGACAAACTGCGCGGCTATGAAATCTGCCCCGGCCACCGGATGGGCATCGACGGCATCGACGCCACGATCACGTTCTATATCCGCAAGCTTCTGGAGCGCGCATCGCAGGTAAAGAAATATGCGTCAGCGGACTCGGTGCGCGAGCTCATCAATCGTCTGTTCGAGGACACCCGGGGAGACCCCTTTGTCATATTTTTAAAAGTGTCGGAAGTGGTCTTTATGCTCGATTTTCTCGCTGCGCCGGAAAAACTGGCATCTTCTCTTGAGCGGATCGGACTCACGCAGGCAGCCCGGGACGCAAGGCTGCTCACGGAGGTCCAGCGCGCCGGCAGCAGAAGCTGAGGAATGCGGAGAAACCCATGTTCGACCCCCTCTTTCAACCCATAACAATCAATACGCTGGAAATCAAGAACCGCATTTTCATGCCGGCCATGAACCTGAACATGGCGCGGCAGTTCATGGTCACGGATCAGCTGGTGCAGTTTTACGAAGTGCGGGCGCGCGGCGGAGCGGGCATGATCACGGTCGGATACGCCACGGTGGACGAGTTCTCGGGATATCCGAGCATCATCGGCTGTCATCGCGACGAATTCGTTCCCGGCCTCGCGCGGCTGGCAGCAGCGATCAGGGATAACGGAGCCCGCGCTGCAGTGCAGCTGAACCACGCCGGCCGCTACAATCATTCTTTCTTCCTCGGCGGGAAAAAACCCGTCGCTCCGTCCCCCCTCGCATCGCGGCTTACCAAGGAGACCCCGCATGAACTGACGGAGGAAGAGATCAACGGCGTCATCCAGCGCTTTGCGCGTGCGGCGCAGCGCGTAAAGGAGGCGGGCTTCGATGCCGTGGAGATCCTCTCGGGCACGGGGTATCTGATCAGCGAGTTTCTTTCGCCCCTGACCAATATCCGGACAGACCGCTACGGCGGGCAGCTGGAGAACCGGATGCGCTTCGGTGTCGAGGTGCTTCAGGCTGTCCGCAGTGCAGTGGGGGCCGGCTATCCGATCGTCGTCAGGCTGAACGGAAACGAATTCATGGAAAAGGGAACAAGCCGGCAGGATCTGCAGGAATATGCGGTACGCCTGAGCGCGGAAGGAGCGAACGCACTCTGCATCAACGTGGGCTGGCACGAGGCCCGGGTGCCGCAGATCGTGACGGAAGTGCCGCGCGGTGTGTTCGGGTACCTTGCGCGCGGGGTCAAGGAACGCGTGGCTGTCCCCGTCATCGCGAGCCACCGCATCAATGATCCCGGCGTGGCCCGGGAGCTGATCGCGAATGGCATGTGTGACGCGGTGGCCATGGGAAGGGCGCTCATCGCGGATCCCCTGCTGCCGGAGAAAGCGCGCACGGGCTGCGAGCACGACATCGTGCACTGCGTCGCCTGCGGGCAGGCATGCTTCGACAATCTCCTCAAGATGAAGGCCGTCGAATGCCTCTGTAATCCCCGCGTGGGGTATGAACAGACGAGAACGGTCGGGAAAACGGAGCGGCCGCTGAACATCATGACGATCGGCGGAGGCGCGGCAGGAATGAGCGCGGCCATTGCCGCTGCTGAGCGCGGTCACCACGTATCGCTCTATGAACGCGGAAGCCGCCTCGGCGGTCAGCTGCTTCTGGCCGGCGCTCCTCCCGGGAGGCAGGAGTTTCTCGTTCTTGCACGCGATCTCGCGAGGCAGGTCGAACTCCGCGGCATCAGGGTGGTGCTGAACAGGGAGGTCGATGCCGCTCTGCTCGCTGAAACCAGGCCTGATGCAGTCATTCTCGCAACCGGCGGGATATCGATTACCCCGCAGATTCCGGGCGCAGACCTTCCGCACGTGGTGCAGGCATGGGACGTACTGAATGGATCCGCCCCAACGGGGCGCCGCGTGGTTATCGTCGGAGGCGGCGCCGTGGGTGTCGAGACCGCGTTGTTTCTCGCCGAAAAGGGGACCTTGTCGGGCGAGGAGCTGAAGTTTCTGCTGATCCACAACGCAGAATCTCCAGGCGAGCTCGCACGGCTCGCGGTCACGGGGACGAAAGACATCACCCTGATCGAAATGCTCGACGACATCGGCAAGAATTTCGGCAAGACAACGCGCTGGGCCATGCTCCAGGACGTCGAGCGGTTCAAGGTCAAGACGCGCACGTCGGTGCGGGCGCTCGGTATTACCGCATCGGCAGTTCGCATCGAAGGAGCATCCGGAATCGAGGAGATTCCCGCTGATACGGTCGTCCTTGCTGCCGGCACCAAGGCGTACAACCCGCTCAAGGAGCTTGTCGTTCGCGAAGGCATCCCGTTCCGCATTGTCGGCGACGCGAGTTCGCCGGCAACGGTATTCGATGCGATTCATAATGGATTTCTGGCGGGTGCCGGCATCGGGTGATGGGAGGATTTCCTTGCTTTGCTTGCGGCGCGCAGCCGCAATGGAGCGCTGAATTGTTCAAGATCTGACGTGGGTTCGGATTTCGCGGCGCTTCCGTTATGCACGCGTCCGCTTGATATGCGGCCGCCCGATTGAGAAGCCGCTGCTCGTGCTGTCACCTGCGGCCGCGCTCTGCAAGCAACTTGAGGAGTAAGGGAGGAAAAGGTCGTGGATAGGGAAAAACAGTATTCAACCCCCATTGACGTGAGATTTTCCGATTTTGACCTGTTCGGCCACATCAACAGCGCTGTCTATTTCACCTACCTCGAGACGGCGCGCATCAAGCTGTTCAGGGATGTTTTCCATGAGCTGACCGCAAAGGGGGTCTATGTCGTCGTCGGAAAGGCGGAGTGCGAATATAAATTACCCATCGTGCTGACCGACACAGTGGTGGTCACGCTCTGGGTAAGCCGTCTTGGCAATGCAAGCTTCGATCTGTCGTACAAGATTCACAATAACGCGGAGAAGACATTCGCCCTGGCAAAAACGACTATGGTCTGCTTCGACACGGCATCGAATAAGACGATTGCCGTTCCGGAGCAGCTTAAAAACCTGGTGTAGTCAAAGAACTGCGAGAAGAGAGAATCACGGATCCGGGCTGCGCCGGGCATACGGCCAAAAGAAGAAATCGGAAAAGACAGCCCGAACCACAGATAAACACGGATGAACAAAGATTTCTCCAAAGGAGCGGTGCCTTGATGAGCGAAACCATTCAATCAACGATCAAGGAAGGAATCCTGCTGCTGCGGTTCAACCGGCCTGAGAAGAAGAACGCCGTCAACCTCGCCATGTACGCTGACCTGGCAGATGCACTTGAACGGTCAGAGAACGATTCCGCGGTTCGGGTGATTGTGCTGACCGGAGCAGGCGGGTGCTTTACGAGCGGCAACGACATCGCGGATTTCGAGAGCGGCTCACTTGCACAGGAACCGAATGCAGCGATGCGGTTTCTGACAGCGCTGTTTCTGATGAAAAAGCCGGTCATCGCGGCGGTCATTGGCCCGGCGATCGGCATCGGAACGACCATGCTGCTGCACTGCGATCTCGTGTATGCAGGAGTGAACGCCGTGTTTCAACTGCCCTTTGTGAACCTGGGACTCTGCCCGGAGGCGGGTTCATCCTTTCTGCTGCCGCGACTCGCGGGCTACCAGCGTGCAGCGGAGCTGCTTTTCTTGGGTGAACCATTCAATGCGGAAGCAGCCGGGGAGGCGGGCCTCGTCACTGCAATATGCCCGGACGAACAGGTTCTTGAAACTGCGCTGGAAAAAGCCCGGCACATTGCCGCTCTGCCGCCGGCAGCGGTGCGGTTGACGAAAGCGCTCCTCAAACGCGGTACGGCAGTGGAGCTGCGGGAAACCATGATTCAGGAAGCGACGTTTTTCAAGGAACGGCTTCGTTCTCCGGAAGCGCGTGAAGCCTTTACTGCATTCAGGGAGAAGCGGAAGCCGGATTTTTCGACTTTTTTGTAGGCAGGCGGCGATGAATCCCGCGACTTGCAATCCCCCGGCTCCTGCCGGGTGTTCGCGCCGCAGGCCGCGGGAGGTCGAGTTATTCAAGGGAGCCTTCGGCTCCTGCCGGAGGGGCTCCACTGACGAGTTTCCGGAAATAACAGTTCTTCCCGTTGAGCAACGCATGATGATGCCACAGGGGCACCGAACGCACGAAGGAGATTCATTGATTCGTGGCCCGGGTGAACTTCCGGGGTGCATATGGCGATTGATGTATGAAGGAGGCGCGCTATGACTACGATTGCGACTGACAGTGACCGGCCTTGGCTCAAGAATTACGAACCCGGCGTGCCCAGCACGATTACGTGCCCCGACATGACGCTGGGCGCTGTTCTGAACCAGTCGGCGACGAAGTTCCCCGATCAGTCTGCGGTATTTTTCTACGGAAAGCGGATTTCGTATGCAGAACTCGACGGTCTCGCCAATCAGTTCTGCCGCTCGCTGCTCAGACTCGGCGTTAAAAAGGGCGACCGCGTGGCGCTCATGCTTCCGAATGTGCCCCAGATGGTCATCTGCTATTTTGGAACGCTCAGGACGGGCGCTATGGCGGTTCTTACGAACCCGCTCTATCATGAACATGAGCTCGAGACGCAGTTGAAGGACAGCGGCGCCGAAACACTCGTAGCGCTCGACCTCTTTCTGCCCGTCATAACAAACGTTCTGAAGAAAACCAAGGTAAAACATCTCATCCTGTGCAGCGTGAAGGATTATCTGTCATTCCCCAAGAACTTTCTCTATTCCCTCAAAATGCGATCCAAGATCCAGCCGCCGCCCGCAGATTTAGCCTCGCAAACGTTCGGTCTTGTAAAGCTTATGGGCCGCGAAGAGACGGCCCCCGCAGAGGAGGTCGTGTCACCGGACGACGTCGCCGTTGTGCAGTACACCGGCGGTACGACCGGCATTCCCAAGGGCGCCATGCTGACGCACCGCAACCTTCTGGTGAACGCCATCCAGACGAGGTCGTGGTTCACAAAGCAGAAGGAGGGAAAGGACCGGCTGCTTGCCGTAATCCCGTTCTTCCACGTCTACGGCCTCACCGTCGCGCTGAACGAGGGCATTCTCGCCGGGGTGGAGCTCATTCTCCTGCCGAAGTTTCATACCAAGGAGGTGCTTCGCTATATCCACAAATACCGTCCCAAGGTTTTTCCCGGGGTGCAGGCCATGTATCTCGCGATCGGGAACTATCCGAAGACCCACAAGTATGATCTCACGTCGGTCGAGGTGGCTCTGAGCGGCGCGGGGCCGCTCATGCGGGAGGTGCAGGAGCGGTTCGAGCATCTGACCAAATCCCGCATCGTGGAGGGCTACGGTTTGTCCGAAGCGTCGCCGGTGACACACGCAAACCCCATTTTCGGCATGCGGAAGATCGGGAGTATCGGCCTGCCGTGGCCCCAGACCGAGGCGCGCATCGTGGACAGGGAAACGGGGAAGAAGGTACTGCCCGTGGGAGAATCGGGGGAACTCGTGATCCGGGGTCCGCAGGTCATGAAGGGATACTGGAACAAGCCTGAGGAGACCGCGCATGTTCTGCGCGACGGCTGGCTCCATACCGGCGATATCGCGAAGATGGACGAGGACGGCTTTTTTTTCATCGTGGACCGCATGAAGGACATGATCAAAACAGGCGGTGAGAACGTCTATCCGCGCGAGGTAGAGGAGGTCCTGTACAAGCACCCCAGGGTCAGGGAAGCGGTCGTCGTCGGCATCCCGAACGATTTCCTGGGAGAGCAGATCAAGGCCTACATCGTCCTGAACGAGGAAAAGCCGTCTGAGGACACGCTGAACACTCAAGCAAGCGATGGTACGGATCATAAGCATAACGTATCGCAGGAAGGCGAGAAAGCGGCAGCGGACGAGATCATCGAGTTCTGCAAAGAGCATATTTCCAAATTCAAGGTGCCGAAGGAGATCGAGTTCAGGTCTGAGATACCCAAGACGAGCGTGGGCAAAGTCCTCCGCCGCACGCTGCGCGACGAGGAAATGAAGAAACGAGCAATGCAGAAGCAGTGAAATTGAGGGGGAACGGAACGCGGCAAAGGATGCGTTCATTGTTCGGCAACATTGCCGTGACCGGACAGCAAGCAGGTGCTATCCCTGCAGGTGGTAGTAATCGAGAATCTTTTGCTTGTATTTGACGATGTCAGCTTCGAGGGAGCGGAGCTGGTTTATTTTCTTCTTGATGGTGTCGATGTGGGAATCGAGCAGCTCGATGAGGCGCGGCATGATCTTTTCCGGCAGGCGCTCCCTGCTGTAGATATCCGCGAGTTCCTTCATCTCCTGCAGCGAGATGCCGAGGGCCTTCAGCTTGAGAACGAACTTGAACCGGATGATGTCGTTCTTGTCGTAGACCCGGATGCCGCCTTCGGTCCGCTTCGGCGGCTCCACCAGCCCCATCTGTTCGTAGAGGCGGATCGTTCTGGTGGTTATGCTGAGCGCCTCGGCCAGGTCGCTGATCTGCATGTATTCATCGGTGCTGAGTCGCATGGAACTCCTCAATCGTTTGGATGATGACCCTTCAGATCGCTCGTTTGCATGAAGGCTGAAGTGTTGTATCCTTTTTTTAACATAACCTATTTCGGGGGATTGTCAAGAAAAAATAAATTTCCCGCGAAGAGACGATCGAAGTATGTCCGGATTGCGTAACGGAGGAGTGTAATGGAAGCAACTCGCGAGCTGTACTGGAACGTGGGGCATCATGCGGTCTGGCCCATGTATACCTTGTTCTGTTTTGCTTTCTTCATCGCGCTGTATGGCTTTTACCAAAGGACCCGCATATACCGGCAGGGGAGGGAACTCACGCGGACCGACCGGGTGCCTGAACGCATCCGCTTATTTCTCACCCATCTGTTTCTGCAGGTGCGCGTTCTGCGCGTGGCGGGGCCGGGTGTCTTTCATGCGTTCTTTTTCTGGAGCTTCGGCGTTCTCTTCATTGGCACGCTCCTCGTCATGGCGCAGGCGGACTTTACCCAGCCGGTGCTCAGATCGGTCTTCCTTGTCGGTTCCTTTTACAAGGTGTTTTCCCTTGTGCTCGACCTCGCCGGGGCGATGGCCGTGGTCATGCTCGGCGGTCTGTTCATACGGCGGTTCATCTTCCGGCCTGAAGGGCTCGAAACGAAGCGCGATGATTATCTAGCCCATGCACTCCTGTTCGCGATCCTTCTGACCGGCTTCTTCGTGGAAGGGCTGAGAATGGCGGCAACGGAAATTCGGACGAATCCCGGTCTCACTCCGTTTTCACCGGTCGGACTGCTGTTCGGCAGGCTGTTTCTCGGCCTGGACGCAGAGGCACTGGCTGCCGGCCACAAAGCGCTCTGGTGGGTGCACTTCATGCTCGCCATGGGTTTGATTGCCGCGCTTCCTTCTACGAAGCTGCGCCATATCTTCCTCACGAGCGCGAACTATTTCTTCACCGACCTCGCTCCCAAGGGAGCGATCCAGACCATCGATATAGAAAACAACGAGTCCGGCCAATTCGGCGCGGCAGCGGTCGGCGATCTCTCCTGGAAGGACATCTTTGACGCGGATGCATGCACGAGCTGCAAACGCTGCCAGGACCGCTGCCCTGCGTATGCGACCGGCAAACCTCTTTCGCCCATGAAAGTCGTAAAGCAGATCGGCGAACTGGCCTTTGCGAAAGCGCAATCCGGGCTGATCGACGCGATCGGCCGGGACACGCTCTGGTCCTGCACCACGTGCCGCGCATGCCAGGAGATCTGTCCTGCGAACATCGAGCACGTTCCGAAAATCATCGAGATGCGCAGGAACCTTTCGCTCATGGAAGGCGCCTTTCCCGGCGATGAAGTAAGGATCGCTTCGGAGAATATCGAGATAAACGGCAACCCCTTCGGCCTCGCCTTCGCAGGCCGCGGCGACTGGGCGGCAGGGCTTCCCGTCAAGATCATGGAGCAGGACAGCGCCGTCGATATCCTCTACTTCGCGGGCTGCTACGCCTCCTTCGACAAGCGAAACCGCGCAATCGCGCAGGGTTTCGTGAAGATCTGCCACGCAGCCGGACTGCACGTCGGTATTCTCGGCAAGGAAGAGAAGTGCTGCGGCGAGCCGGTGCGGAAGCTCGGCAACGAGTACCTGTACCAGACCACGGCGGCGCAGAATGTAGAACTGATCAGGCAGTACGACGTAAAAAAAATCGTTACCACCTGCCCGCACTGTTTCAATACGCTGAGCCGCGATTACCGCGATCTCGGGCTGACAGCCGAAGTGGAGCACGCGGCAACATTTGTGAACAGCCTCATCAAGGCGGGAAGGATCGCGCTCAAGCACGACCCTTTTGCATTCACGCTGCATGATTCCTGCTACCTGGGCAGGTACAGGGACATTCTTGCCGAGCCGCGCGAAGTACTGCATCGGGCAGGCGGGAAGCTTACGGAAATGAAGCGCTCCGGGTACGAGAGCTTCTGCTGCGGTGCGGGGGGCGGCAGGATCCTGGCCGAGGAGAAGACGGGGACGCGCATCAATGTGGAGCGCGTCAGGATGGCGAGGGAAACGGGCGCACCGGTCCTGGTGTCGTGCTGCCCCTTCTGCCTCGCCATGTTCGAAGACGGCATCAAGACGGGCGGCTATGAAGGCGCCGTGAAAGCGCTCGATCTGACGGAGATCGTAGCAGCAAGAATAGGAGCATGATATGAAGATACTGGTGTGCGTGAAACAGGTGGCTGACCTTGAATCGAGGTTCAAGCCCAACAGCAAAGGCGTCTGGTACGATGAAACGGATCTCGCCTTCCGCATGAATGAATACGACGAATACGCGGTGGAGCAGGCCGTGCTGCTGAAGGAGCAGCTCGGAAACGCGCCGGACCTGACCGTGCTCTCCCTCGGACCCGACCGCGCGGTGGAGGTGATCAAGAAGGCGCTTGCCATGGGGTGCGACCGGGGGGTCCATATCAAGGACAACGAGAGCTGGCAGAAGGACCCCTGGCAGATCGCATCGGCGATCGCCGAGTTCAGCAGGGACAAGCAGTTCGACGCGATCTTTTTCGGCATGCAGTCGCAGGACCGCGGGTCGGCGCAGGTGGGCGCGCTCGTCGCGGAGGTGCTCGATCTTCCCTGCGTCACAACCGTCGTTGGATTTGCCTACAGCGACGGCGTCATTTCGGCAAAGCGGGAACTTGAGGGGGGGCTGAAATGCGGCGTGAAGCTCAAGACCCCGGCAGTCGTTACCTGTCAGCTCGGCCTGAACAAACCGCGGTATCCCACGCTGCCGAACATCATGAAGGCGAAAAAGAAGGAGCTGCTCGCTTTTCCCGCGGCCGATTTTGTGAAGAACGACGCCCTTTCCGCTGTCGCCGCTTTTTCTTCCCCTGAAAAGAAGGGGAATTGCCTGATTCTGGAAGGTGAAACAAATACTACGGCTGACCGGCTCGTCGCTATCTTGAAGGAGAAAACCGGCGTTGTGCGATAAATAGCTTTGACTGCATTCAGTTGAAAGAAAGAAGTTAAATCGGACACTGATAACATCTGAGAAAAGCTATGATCAATTATTTATTTCATAGCCTTCATCGGTTTTTATCCGTGTCAGTATTTTATTATAGTTACTATTTCCGGTTTGGATTGCTGAGGAGAAAAAATGAAGATAGTACTGGTGGCTGAATACCGGCAGGGAAAACTGCTCGAAACGAGCTATGAACTCGCGGCCTTTGCGGAAAAATTTGGAGCTGAGAAAGCGTTCGTGCTTATCGGAGCTGAAACCGCCCTGCCGGCCGTGAACGCGAAAGTGTATCTCGCCGACGCCGCGGTGTGCGGGGAATACAACCCCGCAGTGCATAAGGCGGTCGTGCTCGAAGCAGTGAAGCGCGAAAACCCCGAGGTGATCGCGTTCGTGCATTCCTCCTACGGCTGGGACCTGGCGCCCCGCGTTGCAGCAGCGCTCAAGGCTGCCCAGATATCGGAAGTCGTGGCCGTAAAAGACGGAGCATTCGAGGTATCCTGCTGCAACGGCAAAATGCGGCGCCTGCTGAAAGCATCCACAGCAAAAACGATCGTGACCATACAAGCGGGTGCATTCAGCTTGAGCGGGGATGCGAGCGGGACGCCTCAGGTGGAAGCGCTTTCGGTTGGGCCGTCATCGTCCGTTGAATTCACGGGATACGAGGCTGCGGAGAAGAAAGACGTCGATCTTACCAAGGCCGAGGTCATCGTAAGCGCGGGCC
This sequence comes from Nitrospirota bacterium, assembly GCA_035490495.1. GTDB lineage: Bacteria > Nitrospirota > UBA9217 > UBA9217 > UBA9217 > JAJYKN01. The sequence continues at coordinate 34,835 of DATHDE010000210.1, read as the reverse complement.
GCGGCATCGGCAAGAAGGACAACCTTCCCGTCATCGCAGCCCTTGCAGAGGCCCTGGGAGGAGAACTCGGGGCGAGCAGGCCCGTGGTCGATGCCGGCTGGGTGCAGCACGGCAGGCAGGTGGGCACGACGGGACAGACCGTATCTCCGAAGCTGTACGTCGCCTGCGGCATCTCGGGCGCGATCCAGCACATCGCCGGCATGAAAAAATCGGATTTTATCGTTGCTATCAACAAGGACAAGGATGCACCGATTGGCGAGGTCGCGGATGTGCTGGTTGTGGCGGATGTCCTGCAGTTTGCGCCGGTGCTGACAGCCAGGCTGAAGAAATAGTAAGGAGAGGGCCCCTCACCACTGATGCGGCGGCGGGTACTCCGTGAGCGTCAGGCCGATCGCGGTGCCCGCTGCATTCTGCACCGTGCGCACTTCATAAATGATCCACTGCATGCCGCTCCAGGTGAATGCCTGGGTCAGCGTCGCCACAGGGCGATAGACGACAACTGTCCAGTTTCCGTTCAGAACGGCATCTCCACTCTGGTACGCCCAATGGCCGGGAGGGCAGTTGCCGCCGTCCACGTCGGGGAATGACCCGGAATAATTCGGGGGCAGTGATCCGAGGTCGTTGAAGGGATTGTGCGCGGAAATAGTCTGGCTGCTGGCAAGCTGCTTCGAGGAATAAAGATACAGCCCCGTGGACAGGCTTCCAATCTGAGACTCCACGCCTGCCCGTTCCGCATCCTTGGCCGCAGAGAAATATCGCGCCATCGCGCCGGCAGCTAAAATGCCGACAATGACCAGTACGAGCGCCAGCTCGAGAAGGGTGAATCCCTTACGGTAGTTCATGCGCTCCATCCGAGTGCGGCCGATTGCTTCCGTATCTTCTGCTCTCACGCGGGAAAGGACGTTTTTACTATACGGGAATCCACACCCCCTGTCAAGCAGCCTCCTTTTGTTCATCATTCCTTCTTTTTTCATTCTTATTTTTATCCAGACGGTATTTTTTACCGATGTTCACGCTGTTTTGATACAATATCATTAGTGCACCGGCATTCGTTTCAGGCGGTTTTGACGAGGCCGGCACAAGCCGGAATCGACGATGCTATCCAGAAACCGATCAAGACGGATACTGTACTGAAAAAACGGTGCACACGTGCAGCAGCGGAACAGGCCCGACAGCTCCCCGTGAAGGGATCCAGGCAGGACTGCACAGTCCGCAACGGTTCGCCTGCGACTATGCTTACGGGAGGAGGACTCCACGATGCCGGAAATGAAGACAAGAGGCAGCGACAGGGAGGCAAACAGTGACGTAAAGTATGTTCTTGTTGTGGGAAACGACGCGGACAACCTGGTGTATACTTCCATTCTGCTCCAGCGCTTCAATTACCAGATCTGTTCGGCCTTTACCGTTGACGAGGCGCTCGACCTGGTCGATGTCACGGTCCCTTCCCTTGTGATCACGGATCTGAAGACGTCCGTTCTCGGAGCGCCTCAGTTGATTGAACGTCTGAAACAAAAGCCCGAAACCGCCCGGATTCCTGTCATCGCAAAAACCGAGCACCTTTCTCCGGAACTTGAGCGGAAATGCCTGGATGCAGGAGCGTGGTGCTGTCTTAAGAAACCGGTTGATCCCGAGGATCTGTACCGCACGGTCCAGGCGGCAATCGAGGCGACACCGCGCGAACGCATCCGCATTGAAACGCGCCTTTCCGTTATGGTGAACAACAGGCCTCTCGACGAGTCGGCCGGAGAGTACGCAACCGTGCTGTCGTCCCGCGGCATGTATGTGGAAACGCGCAATCCCTTTCCGGTAAAAACGAGATTCCCTGTCCGTTTGAAAATCGATGAACAGGAGGTCAACGCGGAGGCCAAGGTAATTTACAGCCACAAGGAGGGCGAAGGACCGAGCGGGCGTCCGGGGATGGGGCTGTTCTTTGTCGAAATTTCGAAGGAAGATGAGCAGCACCTGAAGCAGTACATTGTCGGACAGGTAACCAGGGGCATGAAGCAGCCGAAACCGTGACGGCATCGTGAGGACGGTGGTTCGGCACACGCAGTCAGGAACTGAAATGACGAACAAACACGACGCATGACATTGGCCAGGCTGTTGTTCGGCATGCGGTTAGCTTTGATATACTAACAACAGGAAAGCGACATTCTGAAGAGGAAGGCATCAGGAATGCTTTTGCAAATGCGCAGTGCCCGACAGTTCATCCAGCTGCCCGTTCTGATGTGCATCGGTATTATTGCCGCAGCGGGTGCGACCGCCGTTGCCGCAACGGAAACGGAGATTTCGGCGGTTCCCCCTCATGTCCTGCAACGTCCGTCGGGCTTTCAAGCCGGGGAGACGCTCACCTATTCCGTCAGCTGGTCGAGACTCGTGACAGCGGGAGTGCTGACTACGGAAGTGCGCGAAGAAAAGCTGCCTGACGGGCGAGAAGGGCTTCTTTTTTTTGTTACAGGAAGTTCGACCGGGCTGCTGGATGCCGTCTTTCCCGTGCATGATACGGTACGGGCCCTCTTTGACCCGGTGAACAACGTGAGCCTGTCCTATTTGCTGACGGAAAACTACGGCACGAAAAAAAGGCGCAGGATAGTTCAGTTCGACCGGGCGAACAACAGCGTTTTAACCCGGCTGAATGACGACCAGCCGGAAACCCTCTCAGTTCCTGAAAAAACCCTGGATGCACTGACACTGCTGTACGTACTGCGTTTACAGGAGGGATACAGCGAAAGCAAGACGTTCGCTGTTCCCATTCACGACAGCGGGAAGATTTGGTCTGTTGAAATACAAACGCTGGGGAAAGAGCACATCGAAACACCGGCCGGAGAGTTCTCAACCATCAAGATCAGAACCTATCCCAGGTATAAGGGCGAGTTCATGAATAAAGGCGTCGTGGTCATCTGGCTCACGGATGACGCCCGCAAGATTCCCGTGCTCGCGAAAAGCACCCTCAAAGTCGGGTCCTTCGTCATCACGCTCACTGATATCAAATCGCAGCAGGATTCGAAAAAGACGAACTGATTATTTTTCACTGCGGCAGCTCAATCTGAAACAATCCGGAACTATCCAGAAAATTATCGACGCGGAAAGCAAGAAGGCGAGAATCAGCCCGATTGAGATCACGAACGGTATACGCCAGAGAACAGTGAGCAGGCTTCGCGCCGTCATCGCCCTGCACGGCAGAAATGAACTCGGACTGTCATCAGCAGAGGCGAGGCAGCTGGGGGTAGCGGCGTCGAGCATTTCCTGTTTAATCGAGAAGACGGGGGCGGATGAATAATGTAATGCATGCCAGGTATTAACGTCCCTGCTGAACTTCTCTGTTTAATGGCATCGCGCTCTATTGATTCGAAATCATGATTAAATTAATTGCTCGAATTATTATTCTCATTTATAACTGGTTGTTAACAGGAGAGCCGATCGATAATATAAAATCGGCGTGCTATGTCGAGTACGCAAATTATTTATATGATATCTGTCGGAATTGGGAAAAAGCGATAATATTTTATAATCGGGCATTAAGTTTTAACTCTAACAATTCTTATGCATATGGCGGCTTAGCGGCAATTCATTTTGAAAAGAAACAGTTTAAGAAATCATTGGAATATTGTAAAAGCGCCTATGCAATAAATGCTGGTATTACGGTCCAAATCTTAATGCAGGTCATTTATGAAGTTTTAGGTGAGTCTAATCTGGCCAAGGAACAACTGCAGAATATATTAAAATTCTATGAAAACGATTTAGTAGCTGCCTATGATTGGTTGGCTTACGCTTATTTAAAAGTGGATATGCTTAATGCAGCAGAGCATTTCTGTGAGGAAGCCCTAAAAAATAAACCAAATGCAGCTATTCTTCATTACAATATGGGAATAATATATTTTGCGAAAAATGAATTTCTCAAGTCAAAAACAGAGTTTGCTAAAGTGCTAGAATTAGCTAACGATCGCGATGAAAAAGATAGACGTTCAAAGCAATATGCTATAAAAAAAATAAGACGCATAGATAATCTTCTGCAAAAGGCGGAGAAAGAAAAGGGGTAATATCTTTCCTAAAAAAGTAACTTGTAAACAGTTTAGCCCTTTTTATTAGAGCACTTTTGGAGACCCTCGGGTAAGAACACGAGCGGGACATTCTATAATTCTCTTATCAAAGATAAATTCTTTAGAGAAAGAAAAAAAATAGGGGACGTTGATACCTAGCAAGCATTTTTCTTGACAACTCCCGCCCACTTCACGAGCGCCTCGGGCAAAACGCGAGCGAAGGAACATGTTCCGTCTATGCCTGGGCCCTCATGGACAATCACGTCCACATCCTTTTCAAAAGCGGCAAACACGGCATCTCCGCAGTCATGCGCAAGCTCCTCACCTGGTACGCCCAGTACTACAATCGCCGCCATACGCGCACCGGCCATCTATTCAAAAACAGCTACAAATCCGTCCTCTGCGACGAAGACAACTGCCCTCGTGCAATCGATAAGTCGGTTGCGGCTGAATGCTGACCAGGATTTAATGCATGTCCGGTATTGCCCCGATAACGCTCTCCGAACGGCGCTCTGGACAGCAGGTAAACCAAATGTTATAATGGTAGCAATTATGTTAGGAGGTATTACATGACCATATCAAAGGCTACCATCAAAGGCCAGATAATCATTCCGGTTGAGCTGAGAAAGAAATTCAACATCAAAAAGGGGACCCGCATCGCCATCGAGGAAGGCGGCGACCGGATTATTCTCCTGAGGCCTTTGCCCGACGACCCCATTGCAGCATCGCGGGGCATGCTGAAGGGGAAAACATCCCTCACGAGAGCGCTCTTGAAGGACCGGCGCGAGGAGGCAAAGCGTGGATAACGCGTACATCCTCGACAGCTATGCCCTGATCGCGCATTTTGAGGATGAACCCGGGGGCATTCAGGTTGAAAAACTGCTGAAAGCGGCTCAAACCGGGAAGACGAAGCTTTTTCTTTCCGTGGTCAATTTCGGCGAGGTCTACTATACTACGCTTCGCGAGCGGGGCGAAGAAAAAGCTGAAGAGGTAAAGCTCATTCTGGAACAGCTCCCCATCATATCAGTCGCGGCTGACAAGGAAATCACGCTTGAGGCGGCGAAGCTGAAAGGCCGATACGAGGTAGCGTACGCCGATTGTTTTGCAGCAGCACTCGGAATCCGGAAAAAGGCAAAAGTAGTTACCGGCGATCCTGAGTTCAAGAAGTTCGGAGATGACGTTGTTATCGAATGGATTGGCTGAATCCCTCCCGCAGTCTCTCCCCCTATGATTTTCCAGTGTCCTGTACACCGTTCTTTCCGTTTGAGGGAGTGTTTTGTTCCTTCTGTGTCGGAAGAAATAAACACACCGTTTCCTGCATATTAACGAAGGCGTCTACCACGGCGGGATCCAGCTGCGTGCCAGAGAGGCCGCGGATGTACTCACAGGCTTCGCTCCGCGAAAGCGGACGGCGGTAGGGACGGTCCGCCGAGAAGATGGCGTCCCAGATATCGATGAGGGCGAATATCCTCGCGGCCAGCGGGATCTGTTCTCCTTTGAGCCCGCGCGGGTATCCCGAGCCGTCCCAGCGTTCGTGGTGGCAGAAGGGGATATCGAGCGCCGGCCTGAGATAGGCGATGGGCTGGAGCATGTCGAATGCATAGCGCGGATGCTGCTGCATGATTGCGCGTTCGTCATCCGTGAGGGCGCCTTCTTTCCGGAGGACGCTGTCGGGGATGCCGATCTTGCCGACATCGTGCAGGAGCGCACCGCGCCGGATGTGGACGATCTCCTCTTCCTTCACCCCCATGGCGCGCGCGAGCGCGACCGTGAGCTCCGCCACGCGCTCCGTATGCCGCTCGGTTACCTTGTCACGCAGAGCGAGTGCCCGCGCCCAGCCTTCGAGCGTCGCGTCGTAGGCCAGCATAAGTTCGATGTTCGAACGCTGCAGATCATCAAAGAGGGCTGCATTATCCACCGCGATCGCGGCCTGGGATGCCAGGGATTCGAGGAAATTCCGTTGTTCCGCGTCGAGGGCGAAGGGAGAGCGGTGCATGAGTTCGAGCACTCCTTTCACCATTCCCTTGGACACGAGCGGCACGGCATAGTAGGAGACGAAACCTTCGCTTTCAAAAATGTCCATTCTCTGGAAGCCGTTCGAAGGATCCCCGAGGTCCGGCACGGCGATCGTCCTCCGCTCGAGCGCCGCTATCCCGGCGATGCCTTCACCTATCCTGAGCGACGGCCGGCGGATCCCCGTGGTGCGGAAGCCGCCCTCCGCGGCGTATTCCAGGACCGGAACGTGGCGGTTCACGAGCAGGACATCGGCCGCGTCGATGCGGAACTGCGAGATCACGAGGTCGAGGAACTGGCGCAGGATCACGCGCAGGTCCTGTGTCGATGCGATCATGAGGTCGATGGCGTGCAGCACGGCGAGATGGTCGAGCCTGCACAGCGCCCGTTCTTCCGCCGTTTTTTGGGCCGTGATATCCTCCCCCGAGTTCAGTGTCGCGTTGATCTCTCCGTTTTCACCCCTGATCACGGTATGGTGCCAGGCGATGATCCGTTCCTCGCCGGATGAAGACAGCACCACTGCCTCCCGCGTGAGCGCCGGATCCGTGCGGCCCGCCAGAAGGTCCCGGAAGAGCGAGCGCTCCCGGGGTCGCAGCCGTTCCGGGATGAACGAGTCGAACCAGTTTCTGCCGGCGATTTCCTCCTCCGACAGGCCAAGGATCTCGGCGCCCCGCCGGTTGACGAGCTGCACCCGTTCGTCACTGCCGATCACGGCGATGATTACACCTGCAACGTCGAGGTACATCTGCGCCCGCTCTTTTTCGCGCTGCAGCCGGTCGTCGATCTTTTCACGGACGCGAAGTTCGCGCCCCAGCAGAAGAGCGAGAAAAAGTGCGCTTGCCAGAACGAACCCCCATCCCTTGTAGGTTTGAAATTCCGTGATGCGGTGGGGTTCGGATATCACTGTTTCGAGCAGCCTGTCTGACAGGGCTATCCAGAGGCCGCTGAATACTGCATACCAGGCCGTAATGCGCAGGATGGAGCGTCTGCGCGCTGCCTTCATGCCCGGGTTCTCCTTCTTTGGTACTTCTCGGGGAAAATCTCTCATAATTCCATCATAGCACGGTTTTTCCGTCAACCCTCCACTGCAGCGCGCCTCACGGAGCGAACGGCAGTTGTTATGGAAAATACGGAAGACGAAGGTGCAGATCTGTGTCTGACGAGACCTGATGAAAAGGACTGATCAATGAGCAGCGCGGCTGAAGGATGATAATGACATCCGCCTGATATCCGGTTTGTACCTGATAGGGCCGCGTTGCAGGTGCGGGAGAATTATACACAGATGAACCTGGTTCTGCAAGGTTCAATCCGGGAAACCCACCGCGAGAGGGAAGAAAACATGAGGACAAACAGGGACGGTGCTGTCCCTGTTTTGCCGTTCAGCATGCAGCCGTTGCTACGGCCGGCCCTCGGGCGCCTGCTGGCTGCCTCTGGCAGTGCCGCCATCCGCACCCGGCCTGCTGCCGCGCGCGTTTATGATCATCTTGCGCATGTCCTGCATGAAATCCGTCTGAAAGATGACGTAGCGCGCCTGCTGACGCGTTGTGAGCAGCTCGCGAATTGCTGCGATCTCCTTGTTCCTGAGCGCCTGTATCGTACCGTGGCACGCCTCGAGTTTGTCGAGCGCCACCTGCAGCTTCGCATCATCCGGTTTGGGCGCTTTGAGGAGCACGCGGAGCGTCCGCACCGCCTCACGCTGTTCGCGGCGGACCTCGGTGCGCTGCTGATCCAGGGAGCTCATGATCGACGCCAGTTTCGCAGCCGTGGTCTCGTCGAGTTTCAGCGCTTCCGTGAGCCGCCATATGCGGATCGTCTCGATCTTTCTACGGACCTCTTCCCGCTGCGGGCCGCTGCCCGGGCCCCATCCGTCATCATCCGGCGGCTGGCCCCGCTCGGCGCCGTGCGAATACGCCGGCATGATGATCAGCGCGGTCAGCATGATGACCGGCAGGATCGCCTTCCCCATTCTCTGCATGTTCCACCTCCCGTTGTTCACTCGTCTCTTCCGTATCGGCCGGAATCAGGCGATTCCGAGTTTTCCGATGTTCGTGCGCTCGCCGTTCGCTTCTTCCCGTTCGTCCTGACTCAGCTTGTGCAGGAGCCGGTTGAGCTCGCGGGCATTGAGGACTCTGAGCTCATTGCCGAAGTCCTGGTCCGACTGTTCAGCAAGCACCTGGTCGATCGCTTCGCCGATGGGCGCTGTCGCGTTGTCCGCCCACTGTGTAACGGCGGTAATTTCCGGCGTGGACATATCCGTAACATCGACCGGGTCATCAAGCGGCAAATCGTAGATCGCCGTCTGCTCCCCAGGACTTTCGGACGGCTCCCGGACCGGTGATCCGCCGCCGGGATGGAGCGCGAACCAGGCAACGACGGCCACAACCGCCGCGGCTGCGGATGCCCATGCCCACCGGGGGAAGGGGTTGAGCAGGCGGCTCCAGTCGAAGGCCGCGGGTTTTTTCGCGGTCCGCTCTTTCCCGACCTGATCGTAGATGAGACCGGGCAGCGATGCCCAGTATGCCTCTCCCGGATCCGGGACCGCTTCGTCGCTCAGCATCCGGAGCAGCGCGAGTTCGTCCCTGCATTCCCCGCACTCCGCCAGATGGCCCTCGATGCGCTTCGCGTCCTCCGGATCGAGCCTCTGCGACCGGTATGCGGCAAGCATTTCGCGAATATCGGTATTTCTGCATGTCATGATTCTCACCTCCGGCAGCGGTCGCCGCTGCCGTTAGTCCGCAGGTTTCCCCGCGGGCTTCTGCATCACTGCCTTTAGTTTCTGGACGGCATGGTGGTAGTTGGCTTTCGCGGTCCCCACCGTGCAACCCATGATTTCGGCGATTTCCTCGAACTTTTTCTCCTCCTGCACCCTCAGCACGAGCGTGATCCGCTGCTTTTCCGGAAGCGACGCGAGCGACTCCTTCAGAAGCTGCCGGCTTTCCTTCCGGATGAGCGCCTCCAGCGTGTGCGGGTTCCTGCGGATGACCACGTCGTCGATGGGCACGTGCACTGCACGTGAGCGGTCGCGGTAGACGTTCTTCGCCAGGTTGATCGCGATCTGATACAGCCAGGTCTTGAAGGTCGATCTCCGCTCGAAGGACCCCAGCCCGGTGAACGCCTTGACAAAGGTTTTTTGCAGAATGTCCGAAGCGTCTTCATGGCTGCTGACCATGCGGTAGAGGAGGGAATAGAGCGGTTTCTGGTACTTGAGCACCAGTTCGTTGAACGCATCCCGCTCGCCCGCTTCAGTCCTTGCAATTAGATCGAGGTCTTCGTCCATAGGTGCAGGCGCCGCTTGCTATCTGATTTGACCCCTGTTCTCATAAAAGGTTGCATTGTTTTGGGAAACTGGGAACAGGGAGAACTTCGCACTGTCCGGTTCTGTACTGTCCCGGGGGCGCGCCCGAGGCGGGGTCAACCACGGCTCTCACGGGCCACGGGGGAAGCCGTCCTGAGGTCCTTGTTTGTGCAGACACGGTTTCTGCCCGTCCTCTTGGCTTCGTACAGGGCCTCATCGGCCAGTGCGATGAGATTGGCCCACACCGTCGTATCCGCGGGGAAGGAGCTTACCCCGATGCTGACCGTGATCCGGAGCTCGCCGTCGAAAACGCGCGTGACGACGGTCTTTTCCAGAATTTTCCTGATGCGCTCGGCCATCTGCAGGGCGCCCCGGGGATCGGTGTCGACCATGCCCACGGCAAATTCCTCCCCCCCGTAGCGCGCAGTGAAATCCGATCCGCGCACCGTATCCTTCAGTATCCCGGCAACGGCCTTCAGCGCTGCATCCCCCACGGGATGTCCGTACTTGTCGTTCACTCCCTTGAATTTATCGATGTCCATCAACAGAAGAGAAAACGACCGGGGATCGCGTTCGAGACGCCGCTGTTCCTCGGCGAGCTTCTCCAGGAAGGTCCGGTGATTCAGGAGTCCTGTAAGTCCGTCGGTGCGCGCCATGTCGCGGATGCTCTGATGGAGCATGCTGTTGTCCACGACCATGGACACCTGATTGAGCAGCGTGTCCATGAATTTTCGGTGGTATTCGGTGAACGCGTTCGAACGGAGCGAGGCAAAGAACGCCGCGCCGATGAACTTGTCCTGCGCCACGAGGGGCCTGCCGAAGAGCGACTTGATGGGGTAGTGCGTCCCTTTGAGCGGAATGAGCCCGATCTCCCGCCCCCGGTTCCCCAGGTCCGGGTCATGATGGACGGCGCAGACGCTCCGTTCCTGCCATTGTTTCATCATATAGGCGAGGATCGCGCTCTCCTTCAGCGGAAACCGGGCGTTCATGAGCTTCCGGTCATAACCCTTGAGCGCGGCAAGCAATGCGTCGCCTGATTCGCTTTCATAGATTAAAAACGCACAGAAATCATAGGACACGACGGATCTGATCTGGACCGCCAGCTTGTCGAGCACGTCGGAGATATCAAGACTGCTGCTCAGAATGGAACTCATGTCATGGAGGGCGCCGAAGTTCTTCGCCCGCATGTCCATTTCCGCTGAGATACGCACCTTGTCGATGATCTGGCTGAAGAACGGCGCAAACCGGCCGAGCGTTTGCCGCGCATCGAGGGGAAAGGCGTCGAGCTCGAGGCTGTCCACGGTCAGCACGCCGGCCACGCGGTCGCCCTGGAGGATAGGGACGGCGAGGAACGATTTGACCGGAACTTCACGGGAGTAGTAGCCCAGGCTCAGCGAGGGGATGACCAGGTGGGGCACGTATTGCTGCTCGCTGCGGGCCGCGCAGATGCCGACAAGGCCGTTCCCCTTCAGAAATTCCACGGAACCCGGCGACAGGGAGCGGCTGCGGCTGCGGACGGCGCGGAGGGAAAAGACGCCGTCCTCGCGGTCGTCGAGAAAAAGGGCGTAGGTGTGTGCCGGAACAACGCCGGAGATCATGTCGATGATCTCGCTGAATGCGCCCTCCCGCTCCCGTGCAACACTGACGTTCGCGGCCTGGCGCCTTTCTTTGGTCAGCGCCTCGACGTTTGTTCCGCCCGCCAGGGGATCGACGGCGTCAGCATCGGAGAGAAGCTTCTCATAGCTCGCACGGGCTTCCCGCGCTTCGCTCCGGATGCGATGCGCGCTGAATGCCGTCATGACCGCAACTCCCGATAGCGACAGGGCGAGAACCCCGAATGGCTGCCAAACGGAGCGTTCCCAGGTCCCCGTCAGGAGAAGATTCATGGTCTCGATGGCGAGGATGATCGCCGTCACGGAATACGCCCAGATCCGGTGCTGCATGCCGGCTGCGGCAACGAGAAGAAAATAGACGGGGAAGACCGGGGATCTGCCGCCGCCGGTCATCTGAACGATGAAATTGACGCCGATAATGCCGAAGAGCAAATAGAGAAAACCGGCTGGACGGTCCCTGGTAAACAGCGTTGCGTAGGAGAGGAGAAATGCGAGGATGAGATAGCCCGCCAGCCACGGCACGAGCACACGCTCGGACCAGTCCGGCCGAAGAAACAATCCCAGGCCGGAACAAAGCGCGTAGATCAGCAGGCCGGGGATCAGGATTTTTTTCAAGCTTTCCGTCTCCTGTGCATCTCTTCTTCGAAGTACTTGCGGTAGAGGACATCCCACTCACGGCTTCCTTCCGGTACTTTGCGCGAAAGCGACTGGATCGTCCGCCGCGCAGCCGAGTCAGCTTCGTCCTCGAACTGCAGCTCCGCCATGAATGTCCGCTTGATCTCGCGCAGGAGCCGCTCCTCGGCCTGGAGCACGTCCACGGTGCGGTCCTGAACGATCTTGTCGAGGATCAGGTGGGAGAGGTGGTATATTCTGTCTTCCGATAAACGCATTCGTTTGTCACTCCGGACCCTAGAGCACCATGCCCCGCTCTTTCGCGAGTTTCTGCTTGGTGAGTTCGAACACCTTGCGGTAATCCATCTGGCCTTTGCTGATCTCGGCTTCATGAGCGGCAAGCAGTTTCTCGACGTCCTTATTCAATTTGTCCTCAGCCTGCATGTCCGCAGTGATAATGTCGGCGATCTTCCCTGCCACGGCGGCTTTCGACGCCTCGTACTCCACGAGCCCTTTGGCCTGGAGGTTTGCCGCGATCGCATCGGCGATATGCTGTATCATTTCCTTGGTCAGTCGCATAATGACACCTGGCGCGAATTATAGCAGAAACGATGGAAAAAGTGGCGGGAAAATGGCGGCTGCCGCCGCGGGATCAGAGGAATGTTCCTATATCCAGGGCGAGGCCCGCCGGGATGATCGTGGAGAGCGAACTCACGCCTCTCCGCCCCGTCGCCTTCGACAGGGCACCCAACAGAACGTCCTCGTCCTTGTAGAGGCTGAGAATCGGGAAGTCCCTTTCGGGAAGATCACGGGAAAAACAACCGCAGCCTTCGAGCAGCCGCATCCGGCGCGGTCCGCGGACCGTCGGTCCGAATATGCGGCAGAGCAGGGGGCGGTATTCATATATGATGCAGCGGCCGGCGTCGTCGAGGGCGGGGCAGCGCATGCCCGAGGATCTCCGGGCCAGTTGGTCGCGCGCTTGTGCGGAACGCAGAAGGGGTTTCTCCCGGAAGAAAATCCGCTCTCTTTCGAGTCGGTCCAGGAGGTCGTTCGACCGGGCTTTCAGCCGCGTCCGCACCGGAGCAGCCAGCCGTCTCAGCCGATAGTGCAGCGAGAGCGCGTCAAGCGGGGAAATGCTGAAGAGGCCTGTCGAGCAGCATCGGTCGCAGCCGGCGCGGCAGTGTGCGGCGTGCCTGGCTGTTGCCGCGGAAAATTGACCGCTCACGAGATCCAGAAACGCCGCATACGTGCGGACGGTTTTCTGCACGGACGGAGCGTTCATGGCGCCGGCCCGCGCACCTTGCGCACGTCCGCCCAGATGTCGACGATGCCGAGCGCGATGATAAACACAAGTGCGGGAAGCGCGAGGAGCAGTCCGATGATAATCCCGCGCATGACGGGCCTGATGCGGATTTTCCGAAGATAGAATTCGACGATGGCCGTACCCTGCGTCAGGTATACAAGAGCGAATACGATCGCCAGGTTCCAGCCTGCCAGGCGCGCCGGTTCGCCGGTAACGATGAGCAACACGAGGGAAGCGATCAGGCCCCAGACCCAGGAGTCGGGGGCATGCCAGACGGCAAACGAGATGCCGGCGGGAGCAGGAACCTGCCTGCGTGCAAGCACGGCCCGGGCCATGCCGTAGCAGCATGCCGCCTGCAGTACGGATATCGCCGTCGTAATGCCCGGCGCGAGCCGGACAAAATAGTATATGAATTTATCGGGGACTGAATTGATCAGCGAGGCTGCTTCTTTCAATCCCATGCCTGCGTAGAGCTTGGCCGCCTCGGAAATGTTCGACCGCAGGAGCGCATCGGCATATTCAAAGGGGTTCTTCCCGACGCGGATGAAATAGACGGCAACGACGGGCGCGACCACGGCAAGGGGCAGCAGGCCGCCGAGGAGCGCTATCCGTTCGGGTTTCATCGCCCGCAGCATTCCTTCGGCAATGGCAAGGGACATGAGGCCGAAGCTGACAACATAGACGAGGGATGTCTCCCATCCGAGCAGCGCGCAGAGGGCCGTCGAGACGGCGACAGCTGCCATGCCCTCGCGCCGGCCCGCTCTGAGGGACGCGAGAATTACGGGCACGGGCGTGAACAGGCCGAGCGCCTGCCCGAGCAGCGGAATGACCAGTCCCGCGGAAAAAAGGGCCATGGTCTGCACAACAGCGATCAGAACAGCTCTGAAATTCATGGCAGTCATCCAAAAAAAAGGGAAACTCCGGCGTCACTGACGAGTAACCGCGGAGTTTCCCTCGGAATGTCAGCGGAACCGGAAGGCACCGGTCCCGGAGACGGTTATTTTTCGCCCGAGAAGGGGATGAGGGCGATGTTTCTGCACCGCTGGACCGCCACGGTCATTTCCCGCTGATGGCGTGCGCAATTGCCTGATATGCGCCGCGGCAGGATCTTGCCCCGCTCGGTGATAAAGAACTTGAGCGTCTTCACATCCTTGTAGTCTATGAAGGGCGTTTTATCCACGCAGAATCGGCACACTTTCTTGCGGACCTGGAACCGCTTCCTTCCCTGGGAAGGCCGCGAGCCTCGTTCGTCCTTGTCGCCCCTGCGTGCATCCGGCCTGTCGCCGGACCTCGGCGGCCCTGCCGGTCTTGGTTTGAATTCTGCCATAATAGGTTACTCCTTACATGAATGATAGTGGTATGCTGCCTGCCGCGCCGGACGATGCCGTCTTCAAAAGGGGATATCACCTTCATCAACCGGCACATCGGGCGCCGGTTCCGCGTGTCCGTGGGCCTGCCCGCCGCCTGATGAGGACCGTTTGGGCATGAAATTAACGGACTGGGCGACGACTTCGATCTTGTTCCGTTTCTGGCCGTCCTCTGTTTCCCAGCGCCGCTGCTGGAGCCTGCCGTCGATCAGTACGGAATCGCCCTTGTTGATGTACTGACCGCAGGATTCAGCCTGTTTCCCGAACACGACAATGTCGATGTAGCTTACTTCTTCCTTTGTTTCCTCGCCCTGTTTGTACTTTCGGTTGACGGCTATGGCGAAACTGGCCACCGCGATTCCATTCGGCGTATAGCGGACTTCGGGATCGCGGGTGAGATTTCCCATCAGAATCACTTTATTGAAACTCGTCATGGCGCGACCTCATGATTCGGTCCCGTCCCCGCGCAGCGGGTGCGCGGACGGGCCTGATGTAATTGTCAGCCTTGCGCCGGAGCCGGACCCGGCTCGGCAGCCTTGGCCGCATCTTTTTTCTTTTTCTTCGGTTCAGGCCTGGTGCGAAGCTCTTTCTCAAGCTTGACGGTGATGAACTTAATGACCGAGTCCGTCATTTTGTAGATGCGCTCCAGTTCGCTTACCGCGGCCGGTGCCGCCTTGAACTGGAAGAAGGCATAGTGTCCGCGCTTCTGTTTTTTCACCTCGTAGGCCAGTTTCTTTTTGCCCCAGTCTTCGGACTTGAGCATCTCGCCGCCCTGCTTTGCAACAACGTCCTGCATCTTCTTAATGACGCCGGCGGTTTCTTCGTCCGTGAGATTGGGGTTGATGATGAAGATGGATTCGTAAATAGGCATGCATTCTCTCCTTCTGGGTTTATAGCCCTCCCGGCGACGGATCCGGCCCACTTATTCCAACGAACGCAGTGAGCAGGCACCTCGATGTTAGGGAGAGCAAGGAGTAATCCCGCAGGATGCTGAATGACCCTCCGGTGCGGGAATCGACCTTACTCGATTTGAGACTGGGAACATTATCACAGGCCAGTTGAAAAATCAAGCCTTTTCTCCATTTTGTCTTTGATTTTCATGCGGGAAACAGCTGCACGTGCATGGATTGAGCAAGACGCAAAGTATTTTTTATTGACAAAAGAGACGTACTGTTTTATTATCATTTTTACTTTTTTTATTGCACCCTTAGGCCTGTTTATTCCATAAATGACAAAAACAGCTGTCGGCGCGTGGTTTTGGCGAGCCGCTGTGATACCGTGAGCCTGCGCGGGTGTTGCCCGATACTGCCAGTGCTGCAGGAGCGTTTCAACAACAGACTGCCTGCCGCAACGGCACTGATTCGAGAAAGGATTGATTCAAATGCTGGAACAGTTCGGCCGGATTAAAAGACTTCCCCCCTATGTCTTTGCCATTGTGAACACGATGAAGATTGATGCCCGCCGCCGCGGGGAGGACATCATTGATCTGGGCATGGGCAATCCCGACCAGGGAACGCCCCAGCATATCGTCGACAAGCTCGTCGAAGCAGCGCAGAACCCGAAGAACCACCGCTATTCCGCTTCCAAGGGCATCACGAAGCTCCGGACCGCCATTTGCGACTGGTACAAGCGGCGTTATGAAGTGGACATTGACCCCGAGTCCGAGTCGGTCGTGACCATCGGGTCCAAGGAAGGGCTTTCCCATCTCGCCCTGGCAACGGTCGAACCCGGGGACGTCGTACTCACCACGACGCCGGCCTATCCCATACATCCCTATGCCGTTATCATTGCGGGCGGCGAAGTGCGCTCCATCCCGCTCAGGAAGGACAGCGATTTCCTGACGGACATGCAGGAAGCCTACAAGAACACCTGGCCGCGGCCCAAGATGCTGATCATCAATTTCCCGAACAATCCCACGACGGCGATAGCGGACATTACCTTCTTTCAGCGCATTGCCGACTTCGCCCGCGACAACAACATCATCGTGGTCCATGATCTGGCCTATGCGGACCTCAACTTCGACGGGTACCGCGCACCCAGCTTTCTGCAGGCAAAGGGTGCCAAGGACGTGGGAGTGGAGTTTTTCAGCCTCACGAAGAGCTACAACATGGCCGGTTGGCGCGTGGGCTTCTGCTGCGGCAACCGCGACGTGGTGGGCGCGCTCATCAAGATCAAGAGCTACCTTGACTACGGCATGTTCCAGCCCATCCAGATCGCTTCCATCATCGCATTGAACGGTCCTCAGGAGTGCGTGAAGGAGATCTGCGACATGTACCAGGCGCGGCGCGACGTACTGATCGACGGTCTGGACAAGGCGGGCTGGAAGATCGATACGCCCAAGGCCACTATGTTCGTGTGGGCGGAAATCCCCGAGCCGTTCAGGAAAATGGGGTCCATTGAATTTTCGAAATACCTTATAAAGGAAGCACGGGTCGCGGTTTCTCCCGGCATCGGGTTCGGCGAATACGGCGACACGCACGTGCGGTTCGCGCTCATTGAAAATGAACACCGCCTGCGCCAGGCGGCCAAGGGGATCAAGCAGGCGCTGAATAAGTAGGGTCCGGTAGCCAGTAGCCGGGGTCCGGGAAAAGCAAAAAGCAGGGTCAAGAAGGACGGGTCAGTGGGCGAGGTTTTTAAAGTCGTTCCCGGCTACTGGCCCCTGGACCCTTTATTTTCGGGGTGGTCATGGCTTCGAAGAAATCCATCAACATAGGCATCATCGGGTTCGGGACTGTGGGCACGGGCACTGCCCGGATCCTGATCGAGAACGCTGACACGATCAGGCGCAGGCTTGGAACGCCGGTCGTGCTGAAAAAGATATCCGACCTCGACATCAAGCGGGACCGGGGCATCGCGCTCGGCGGCGTGCAGCTCACGACCAGCGCGGCCGACGTCTTGACCGATCCCGATATCGACGTTGTGGTCGAACTCATCGGCGGATACAAGCCAGCCAAGGAGTTCATCCTCGAGGCGATCAGGAACAGGAAACACGTCGTGACGGCCAACAAAGCATTGCTTGCGCTCCACGGCGAGGAGATCTACGCCGCGGCTGCTGCTGCGGGCGTAACCCTGGGCTACGAGGCGTCGGTCGCGGGCGGGATCCCGATCCTCGCGGCCGTGAGGAGCGGCCTGGCAGCGAACAACATCAAATCCATCTACGGCATCGTGAACGGCACGTGCAACTATATCCTGACGCTTATGACGAACGAGGGAAGGAAGTTCGAGGAGGTGCTGAAGGAAGCGCAGGCCAAGGGCTATGCCGAGGCTGATCCCACGTTCGATATCGAGGGTATCGATTCCGCGCACAAGCTCGCGGTGCTCGGTATGCTCGCCTTCGGCACTCCCGTCAAGTTCGACGACATCTACACCGAGGGCATCTCGAAGATCACGCCGCTCGACATCGATTTCGCAAAGGACCTGGGATACAAGATAAAACTGCTTGCCATCACCAAGATGGTGAACGGCGAGATCGAAGCGCGTGTGCATCCCACCATGCTTCCCGAGTCCTCTCCTCTTGCCACGGTTGACGGCGTGTTCAATGCGCTGTCCGTCGTGGGCGATGCAGTGGGTACGACGATGTTCTACGGCCGCGGGGCCGGGGACATGCCCACGGGCAGTGCGGTGGTGAGCGACATCATCGAAATCGGAAGGGACATCCTCGCCGGGTGTGCGGATCGGGCTCCCGTGACGGCTTTCCGCGAACGGAAAGTGCTCACGATAAGGAAGATGGACGACATCACCTCCTGTTATTATCTCCGCTTCTCGGCGATCGACCAACCCGGCGTTCTTTCGCGCATTACGGGCGTGCTCGGGAAGAACAATATCAGCATCTCGTCCATGATACAGAAAGGCCGTCAGATCGACGAGGCCGTGCCCATCGTGATGATGACCCACGACGCCCTGGAACGCGATGTGCGCAGGGCGCTTGACGAGATCAGGACCCTCGACTGCATCGCAGGCGCCACTGTTGTCATCCGGATGGAAGAGCAGGGATAGATTCCGTTCGGCATCCGGAGGGCATCGCTCAAATCGCTCCGAAAGCCGGGCTGCAAGCGCCGGAGGTGCTTTTGTCTGAGGAAAGAAAACCTGACAAGTCGCTCGATATCAAAGGCCAGGTCTGCCCCTATACATTCGTCCGGTCCAAACTGGCGATCGAAAAGATGAACCTGGGCGAAGTACTCGAGATCGTAACAGACCACAAGCCTGCTTCGGAAAACGTGCCCCGCAGCATGGAGAGCGAGGGGCAGAAAATACTGAAGATCGAGCAGACCGGCGATAAAGAGTGGCATATTTTCGTGCGGAAGGATAAAGAAAAGAAGAAATAAGTTATCAACCACGGATGGACGTGGTTGATGTTGCACGGGCGCGGACCAGGCTGCGAGGAGCCGGGGAACGTCGCTGCAAGCACACGCGCGACCCGAAGACAAGAGAGGTTGTACGATCCGAATGGATTTTACCGAAGACCAGATACTCCGCTACAGCCGCCATATTCTCCTGCCCGAAGTAGGAGGCGCGGGGCAGGAGCAGATCTTGAACGCAAAAGTCGTCCTTGTCGGCGCGGGCGGGCTCGGCTCGCCCGTGGGTTATTATCTCGCGGCAGCGGGCGTGGGCACGATCGGCGTGATCGACAACGACCGCGTGGAGATTTCGAACCTGCAGCGCCAGATTGCGCACAACACGAGCAGGCTCGGCGTGCTCAAAGCCGATTCGGCCAAGGAAACCTATGAGACGCTGAACCATGATGTGAAGGTCGTGACGCACAAGGAACGGCTGTCGTCAAAGAACATCATGAACATCATCAGAGATTACGACATCGTCGTCGACGGGAGCGACAACTTCCCCACACGCTATCTCGTGAACGACGCCTGCGTCATGCAGAAAAAGACGCTCGTGAGCGCCGCCGTGTTCCGGTTCGAAGGCCAGGTCATGAGCATCTATCCCGGAGACGGCCCGTGCTACCGTTGCCTGTTCGAGGTCCCGCCGCCGCCGGGCATGGTGCCGTCGTGCCAGGAGGCGGGCATCCTCGGCGTGGTGACCGGGGTGGTCGGCACGATCCAGGCCACGGAAGTGATCAAGGCGATCCTGGGCATCGGCCAGCCGCTCAAGGGCCGGCTCCTGCTCTGGAACGCATTGGACATGAATTTTCGCACCGTAAAGGTGCCGCGGAACCGGGAATGCCCGGTATGCGGCGACAATCCTTCGATCACGGAGCTGATCGATTACGAGCAGTTCTGCTCCCTGTCACACTAGCGCCCAAGTGAGGGCTGCCAGGTATATGACCCTGACTTTTCACAAGACGGACATCCAGCGGATCTTCGACCATTGCGCTGCAGGCCTTCCGAACGAATCCTGCGGCATGCTGGCCGGCAGAGACGGGGCTGTCGAAAAAGTATATTGCATGAAAAATGCGAAGCCCGGTCCGGACTACTATGAAATGGACCCGGAAGAGCAGTTTCGCGTCATGAAGGACATCCGCGACGCAGGCCTGCAGATGATCGGCCTGTTTCATTCGCATCCCACGGGCCAGGCCTACCCGTCGAGCGTTGACGTTGCGCAGGCATACTGGCCGGGGACGCAGCTCCCCAACTATCCCGATGCGGTGTACGTCATCGTGTCGCTGATGGACCGCAGCCGTCCGGTTGTCCGCGGGTTTTCGATCGAAGAGGGAAAGGTGACCGAGGTCGCCTTGCATGTGCTCTAACGACCAGCACCAGAATGGAGGCGTCAGATGGCTATAAAAGTCAGGATTCCCACGCCGTTGCAGAAATTGTCCAACGGCAAGGCTGAAGTCGAATGCTCGGCTCAGAATATCAAAGAGCTTGTCGATGCGCTGGAGCGGGATTATCCGGGCATGAAGGAACGGCTGTCCGAGGGCGGCAAGATCCGGCGCTTCATCAACATCTATATTAATGAAGAAGACATTCGCTTCATGAACAAGGAAGACACCCTGCTGAAGGACGGCGATACGATCTCCATTGTGCCGGCCATTGCAGGAGGGAGCTGCCAGGTCTGATACATTCCGTTCCCAGGGAGGTGCCATGCCGACGAAGCGATTGAAATTGACTTTTCCGCAGGAACTGATCAAGGAGCCGGTGATCTTCACGATGGCGAAAAAATTCGACGTGATGCCGAACATCCGCCGCGCCAAGATCACCGAAAGCGTGGGCGAGGTGGTGCTGGAGCTGGAAGGGGACGAACAGAAGCTCCAGGACGGCATTGCCTATCTCATGGAGCGGGGCATCAAGGTGGAAACAGCAGGGGAAGGGGAATAACCCGGATGAAATACATCATCCTGCTGGGTGACGGCATGGCTGACCGGCCGCATCCGGGACTCAACGGCAAAACCTGCCTTCAGGCCGCAAAGACGCCGAATCTCGATATGCTGGCCACGCTCGGACAGGTGGGTATGGTCCATACGATCCCTGACGGGTTTCCTCCGGGCAGCGATGTTGCCAACCTGACGGTCATGGGGTACGATGCCCGGAAATATTATACCGGCCGCTCCCCGCTCGAAGCAGCGAGCATCGGGGTCGAACTCGGGCCCGAGGATGTCGCCTTCCGGTGCAATCTCGTGACGCTGCGCGTTGCGAGCGGCAAAGGGCGGCATGCCGTGATGGAGGATTTCAGCGCCGGCCATATCAGCACGGAGGAGGCGCGGCTGCTGATTGAGGAAATCGACTCCAAGCTCGGGACGGACCACATCCGTTTCTATCCGGGAGTGAGCTACCGGCACCTCATGGTCTGGAAGCACGGAAGCGATGCGATAGAATGCACGCCGCCTCATGATATTCAGGATAAGGAAGTCCAGGATTATCTGCCCCGCGGGAAAGGGGATGAGACCGTGCTCGAGCTCATGGAGTCGTCCTTCGACGTGCTCACGGCCCACCCCGTGAACAAAAAGCGGCTCGAGAACGGCAAGCGGCCGGCAAACAGCATCTGGCTCTGGGGCCAGGGCAGAAGGCCGACCATGCCCACATTCCGCGAAAAATACGGTCTGGAAGGCGCCATGATTTCGGCTGTCGACCTCACCAAGGGCATCGGCCTGTACGCCGGCTTTGAGGTGATCAATGTTCCCGGCGCAACAGGCTGGCTCGACACGAACTATGTGGGCAAGGCCGAGCACGCGCTGTGGGCGCTCAAGACCAAAGATATCGTCTATGTCCACGTTGAAGCACCGGATGAAGCGGGCCACAGCGGCGAGCTCAAGAACAAGCTGAAAGCCATCGAGGATTTCGACGAGTTCATTGTCGGCAATATCATCCACGGGATGAAGCAGTTCGATGAATATCGCATCCTTGTGCTTCCGGATCATCCGACGCCCCTCGAACTGCGGACGCATTCGAACGAGCCGGTGCCCTTCGTCATCTATGACAACACCCACGAGCGGAAGGGCGGGCCGGTGTGCTATGACGAGAAGCTTGGCGAATGCGAGGGCGCCCTGGTGTTCAAAGAAGGCTGCAAACTGATGGACTACTTTTTGAAGAGATAAGGGAGCGCATCGAGGAGGAGCAGGTGCTTATTGTTCAGAAATACGGCGGCACATCCGTCGGGAGCCCCGAGCGGATCAAGAATGTGGCGAAGCGTGTCGTCCGGACGAGGGAGGAAGGCCACGACGTTGTGGTCGTGGTCTCGGCCATGAGCGGTGAAACGGACAAGCTTATCAACCTCGCCGGCCAGGTAAGCGACAATCCCGATCCGCGCGAAATGGACATGCTCGTGTCCACGGGAGAGCGGGTTACGATCGCGCTCCTGGCCATGGCGATCCAGTCCCTGGGCCACAAGGCGCAATCCTTTACCGGAAGACAGGCCGGCATCATTTCCGACTGTGTCCATACCAAAGCCAGGATCGAACGCATCACCGGCGACCGGATGCGCCATGCGATCAGGGACGGAAAAATCGCCGTTGTCGCGGGGTTCCAGGGTGTCTCCGAGTCGTCGGACGATGTGACGACCCTGGGCCGCGGAGGATCGGATCTTTCCGCCGTGGCTGTAGCCGCCGCGCTCAATGCGGACGTCTGCGACATCTACACGGACGTGGACGGCGTGTATACGACCGACCCGAACATGGTGCCGCAGGCCAGAAAGCTTGAAAAAATTTCCTACGATGAAATGCTCGAACTCGCCAGCCTGGGTGCGAAGGTGCTCCAGACGCGCTCCGTCGAGTTCGCGAAGAAATACAATGTTCCGGTCAGGGTGCTCTCGAGCTTCAACGACAACCCGGGTACGCTCGTGACCAAGGAGGATTCGGACATGGAAAAAGTCGTCGTATCCGGCGTTGCCTACGACAAGAATCAGGTGAAAGTGACGGTCCAGGGCGTGCCGGACAAGCCGGGCGTGGCAGCAAAGATTTTCAATACGATATCGGACAACAATGTGGTCGTGGACATGATCATCCAGAACATCGGCGAAGGCGGGCTTACCGACATGTCCTTTACCGTCCCGAAAACCGATTCCAAAAAGATCCTGGAGGTCATGAACAGGGTTGTGGCAGAGATCGGGGCGAAGAGAGTGAATATAAAGGAAGACATCGCGAAAATCTCGATCGTGGGCGTGGGCATGCGCTCCCATTCCGGAGTGGCGGCAAAGATGTTTTCCGCCCTGGCAAAGGAAGGCATTAATATCATGATGATCAGCACATCGGAGATCAAAATCTCGTGCGTGATAGAAGCAAAATACACGGAGCTCGCCGTACGCGTGCTGCATGACGCGTTCGAGATGGAGAAGGCGGCATAAGAGGCATGGGGCGGTAGCCGGGTGAGGTGACTCTCCCTGCCATCACTCAGCTTCTGATGTTCAACACCTGCATTCGAGTTACGACCGATGAAAAACAACGTCTCCTTATACGATACGACGCTTCGCGACGGGGCCCAAGCCGAGGATGTGAATTTTTCGGTGGAAGACAAGATCCGCGTTGCCCGCAAACTGGACGAATTCGGCATGCACTATATCGAAGGCGGCTGGCCGGGATCGAATCCGCGGGATGTGGATTTCTTCAGCGAGATGAAGCGTGTCAAGTTGAAACATGCGACACTGACGGCCTTCGGGTCGACACGGCGCGCGAAGCTGCGGGCATCCGAAGACCCGAGCCTCCGGGCGCTCGCCGCATCCGGCGCGCCGTGCGCCACGATCTTCGGAAAGACGTGGGACCTGCACGTCCTGAAAGCGCTGCGGACGACGCTGGACGAAAATGTCAGGATGATTGCCGACTCCGTAGCGTATCTCAAAAAGCGCCTGAGCGAAGTAGTCTATGACGCCGAGCATTTTTTCGACGGATACAAGGCGAATCCCGCATACGCCATCCGGACGCTCGTTGCCGCGGCAGAAGCGGGTGCCGACTGTCTGGTGCTGTGCGACACCAACGGCGGAACGCTCACGCACGAGATCGAGGAGATCATCGGAAAGGTCAAAGAACACATCCGGGCTCCTTTCGGGATCCACGCACACAACGATGCTGAACTCGCGGTGGCGAACTCGCTTGCCGCCGTCAGGCTCGGCGCCGTCCAGGTGCACGGCACGATCAACGGCTACGGGGAGCGGTGCGGCAATGCGAACCTGTGCTCCGTCATTCCCGCGCTGAAGCTCAAGATGGGCATCGATTGCATCTCCGATGCGAGTCTGGCAAAACTGCGCGACGTGTCGCGGTATGTCGACGAACTGGCCAATCTCACGAACCGGAAACGCCAACCCTATGTCGGCGACAGCGCATTCGCCCACAAGGGCGGCGTGCATGTGGATGCCGTTGCCAAGATCTCGCGCACCTATGAGCACATGACGCCGGAGCTCGTGGGGAACCGCCGCCGCATTCTCGTCTCCGACATGGCGGGCAAAAGCAACATCCTCCAGAAGGCCGCAGAACTCGGCGTTTCTCTCTCCAAGGAGAGTCCCGAACTGGCGGCCATTCTCAAAAAAGTGAAGGAACTCGAGAATGAGGGGTATGAATTCGAGGGAGCCGAAGGTTCGCTCGAGCTCCTGATGCTGCGGGCAGGGCACAATTACGAATCCGTATTCAATATATTCGACCGCATCGACTACCGTATCCTGACGGAGAAGCGCAAGGTCGATCCCCACCCGGTGAGCGAGGCCACGGTGACCGTCGAGGTGGGCGGCAACGTCGAGCATACGGCGGCATGGGGAAACGGACCCGTGAACGCGCTCGACAAGGCGCTCCGCAAGGTGCTTCCAAAGTACTTTCCCGGCAAGGGGCTTGAGAACGTGCGTCTGCTCGATTACAAGGTGCGCGTGCTGACTGCCGCGGAAGGCACCGCCGCCCAGGTCCGCGTGCTGATCGAGTCCGGAGACGGAAAGGAAAAGTGGGGCACCGTGGGCGTGTCGGAGAACGTGATCGAGGCGAGCTGGCAGGCGCTGGTGGACAGCATCGAGTACAAACTGCTGCGTTCCCGGAAACGGTAGGCGGGGGAACACCGTCATGGGTTTGCAGAGAAGTAGAAAAGACGAAGCGGACAAGAGAAAACAGCAACCGGAATTTTTTAGCGGGATACTGAGGATGACTTCGGATGAAGAAATCCCGTCGCTCCCGGTATCCGGTCAACATATTCCCGCGTTGAAAAAGAAATGAGGCTTTCCCGTGATTGAAGAAGAAGGGGTCGTGGCCGAGGTGACCGGAGGCCTTGCGAAAGTTGCGGTGCTTAAAAAAAGCGCCTGCGAGCAATGCGCGGCATCCGGGGTCTGCCACCCCGGGGACCAGGACTACCTCGAAGCGGCCAACCCGCTCGGCGCAAAGAAAGGGCAGAAGGTCAAGGTCGTTCTCGCCCCCCAGGTCTATCTCAAGGCGTCTATCATCCTGTACGGCATCCCCATGGTCGCTCTGGTGGGAGGCGCCATTCTCGGGAAGAATGCGGCCCTGCACTTCGGCGCAAGCTCCTCCTCGGATCTCTGGGCGTTCGTTTGCGGCGCATTATGCATGACGGTTTCTTTTTTCTTCATACGATCGTATAATAAGAAGGTCGAAAAAACGCAGCAATACAAACCCGTTATCGTCGAGATCCTGACCTCGACGGCGTCCCCCGAAGCGCGATGAGGCGTCAACGATGAGACTGATTACGAAGGCTGATGAAGCAAAAAGGCTCGCCCGGACGATACTTTCCGACATCCTCCTGTACAATCAGTCGAAGGTGAAGGAAGGAATCGAAAAGGACACGTTGTTCGAGGTTTTGACGGAGGAACTGGCCGAAGGAAAGAAATACTACGAGACCATGGTGGATGAGGATATCCGCCGGGACACCAATTTTTTCAATGAGGCAGTCGTCGATGTGCTGATCAAACAGGGGGGGAAGATCAAATCCGAGATATGGTGATTCCCGCGACCGTCGAGGCTTGACGGGACCTGCATCCCACCGGCAGCAAAATTCTGTTCAAGGGAAGGAGTTTTTTTATGGCGAACGCTGAAGTCAAGGAAGTACGCAATGTAGCGATTCTGTCTCACGGCGCGGCGGGAAAAACGTCGCTGGCCGACGCGATGGTGTACGCGGCCGGCGCGGTCGACATGCTGGGCAGCGTGGACGCCGGCAATTCCGTTTTCATGCACGAGCCCGAGGAACTGGCGCGGAAGATCACGATCACCTCTGCGCTCGGGTTCGCGGACTGGAAGGGCGTGCGCATCAACATCATCGATACGCCGGGCTACATTAACTTCCTGGAGGAAACGCGGGGGACGCTCCGCGCCGCGGACGGCGCTGTGCTCATCATCTCCGCCATCTCGGGCGTCAAGGCCGAGACGGAGAAGATCTACAAGTTCGCGTGCGACTACGAAATCCCGCGCATCGCCTTCGTGAGCAAGCTCGACAAGGAGCGCGCCGACTTCTTCCGCGCGGTGGGCGATATGGAGAAATTTTTCTGCAAGAACGCCGTGGTGCTTCAGCTTCCCATCGGGCTTGAGGACAAGTTCTCCGGCGTTGTCGACCTCATCAGGATGAAGGCGCTCATGTTCACTCAGGACGGCAGCGGCAAGATCGAAGAAAAAGAGATACCCGCCGACATGAAGGACGACGTGGCAACATACCGGAAGAAGATGGTGGAGCAGATCGCCGAGACGGAGGACAGCCTGCTCGAAAAATATCTCGACAAAGGAGACCTTCCTCAGGAGGACCTCATCGTCGGCCTGAAGCACGGCACCATCGGCGGCGGCCTGCTGCCGGTCCTGTGCGGCTCCACGGTCAAGAATATGGGCATCAAGCCCCTCCTCGACCTGATCGTCACGTGTCTGCCGTCGCCCGCGGATCACGCCCGCATCGTTCAGATCAAGGGCAAGGACCCGAAAACGGGAGGTGAAGTCGTGCGCAAGCCGCAGGCCGACGATCCGCTCGCGGCGCTCGTATTCAAGACGATCAACGACCCCTTTGCAGGCAAGCTCTCCATGGTGCGTGTTTTAGCCGGTACCCTCAAGGCCGATGCGACCGTCTATAATGCGTCGCGCCAGGCCAAGGAAAAGGTAGGGTCGCTGTTCTATATCCAGGGGAAAAAACAGATATCAACGCAGGTGATCACAGCGGGACAGATCGGCGCCATCGCGAAGCTCAAAGAAACACAGACCGGCGATACGCTGTGCGTCGAGCATCCCGCGATTGTCCTGGACTTTGCCAAGTATGCGGACCCCGTCATGTCCTATGCGGTTTCGCCGAAGACGCGCGGAGACGAGGACAAGGTAAGCACGGGCATCCACAAGCTGCTCGAGGAGGACCCGACGCTCAAATTCGCCTATGACGAGCAGACCAAGGAAATGGTGCTGTCCGGCATGGGACAGGTCCATCTGGAAATCACGCTTGAAAAACTCAGACGAAAATTCGGCGCCGACGTGACGATGAAAACGCCGAAGGTTCCCTACAAGGAGACCATCCGCGCCAAGGCGAGCGCCCAGGGCAAATATAAGAAACAGACCGGCGGCCACGGCCAGTACGGCGATGCCTGGGTCGAACTCGAACCGCTCCCGCGCGGATCGGGCTTCGAGTTTGTGGACCGGATCGTGGGCGGCGTGATCCCGCGACAGTACATTCCCGCCGTGGAAAAGGGCGTGGTCGAGGCAATGCACGAAGGCGTGATTGCGGGCTATCCCATCGTCGATATCCGCGTAACGGTGTTCGATGGCTCGTATCACTCCGTGGACTCCTCTGAAATGGCGTTCAAGGTGGCGGGGAGCATGGGGTTCAAGAAAGCCATGGAATCGGCAAAGCCCGTGCTGCTGGAGCCGATCATGAACGTTGAAGTCGTCTCTCCCGATGACGTGCTCGGCGCCGTTATCGGCGACCTGAACTCCCGGCGGGGCAAAGTGCAGGGCGTCGTGCCGCAGGCCAACGGTCAGACCATCAAGGCGCTCGTTCCCATGGCGGAAATGCTCACCTACGCGCCGACGCTCAATTCGCTCACGAGCGGCCGGGGCATGTATACCATGGAATTCTCCGGGTACGAAGATGTTCCGAGCCACCTGGCCCAGAAGATCACCCAGGAGCGCGCGTCACAGAACGCGAACCAGAACCAGAAGGAAAAATAATCATAGAAACGGCATCTGGCGCAGATCAAATCGGATCAACGCTGGATAAGGGTAGATCCATTCTGGAACGAGAGCTTGCCCCTGTGGCGAAGATGTTGTTCTCGATTTTATCCGGGGTTATCGTCTGTTGATCCCGCGACTTGCAATCCCCCGGCTCCTGCCAGGGGTTCGCGCCGCAGGCCGCGGGAGGTCGCGTTATTAAAGGGAGCCTCCGGCTCCTGCCGGAGGGGGCTCCACACCGCTTTTTCCGCGTCCGGAGTTTATTAGAGGATACTGCTCACATGTATCGAAAAGACACGCTCACAAACGGCATCCGCGTTGTTTCCGAGACGATCCCGAAATCCCGCTCTGTCTCAATCGGTGTGTGGGTGAAGGTAGGATCGCGTCACGAGGCGGCGGAGATCGGCGGAGTGTCGCATTTCATCGAGCATATGTTCTTCAAGGGGACGGAGAAGCGCACGGCCAAGGACATTGCCATCGCCATGGACTCGCTCGGGGGGGAGATGAACGCCTTCACCTCGCAGGAGACGACGACGTACTACGCAAAGGTCGTCGACGAGCACCTGCCTGTCGTGATCGAGATTCTGGCGGACATTCTGCTCGGGGCGAAATTCGATCCCGTGGAAATGGAAAAGGAGCGCAAGGTCATCCTCGAGGAGATCAAGAGCGTTGAAGATACGCCCGACGACTACATCCACGAATTTTTTTCGAACACGGTGTGGCCTGACAACCCGCTCGGACGGCCCATCCTCGGGACGAAAGACACGATCCAGTCGCTCAAGCATACGGATATCCTGTCGTACATCGACAACTATTACAGCCCGCGCGAGATCGTGATCTCCGTTGCAGGCAATTTCGAACACAATAAAGTGATCGACCTTTTGAACAGGCATTTCGGAACGCTTGCACGGGGGGGCGTCGTCAAGAGGGAAACAACCCCCGCGTTCACCAGCACGGTGGCCGTGAAGAAAAAACAGCTCGAACAGGTGCAGCTGTGCCTGGGATGCAAAGGCCTGCAGTACATTCATGACGACCGCTTCGTACTGTCCGCGCTCAATACCGTGCTTGGCAACAGCATGAGCTCGCGCCTGTTCCAGGAGGTCCGGGAGCAGCACGCACTTGCCTACTCGATCTACTCCTATATCAGCTCGTACCGCGATACCGGCCTTCTTACGGTCTATGCAGGCACGGATCCATCCAATGCCCTCGAAGTCGTGCGTCTCGTGGTGAAGGAATTAAGGAAAATAAAGGACGAGGGGATCACCCCGGCCGAGCTGCAGCGCGTCAAGAACCAGATCAAGGGAAGCCTGATCCTGTCGCTCGAAAGCAGCAACAGCCATATGGGCCGGATTGCACGGCAGGAGATTTACTTCGGCAAATACATGTCCATCGATGATATCATCAAAACCGTTGAAAGGGTCAGCGGCGATCAGGTGCGGCTCCTGGCCAGGCAGCTGTTCACGGCCGGCAACTGCTCCCTGTCCATCCTCGGTCCCCTGGGCAGAGCCGACGTGCCGGATTCAGTGATGGATGTGTGAAATCGAGTAGCAAGTAGCAAGTAGCAAGTAGCACGGGAAGACCTCTTACTCGTTTTTTGTCGAATTTCGCATTATTCCTATGGCTGATCATCTCATCGTTCACATTACGCAGCTTCACAACGGGAGGGGACTTCCTGTCCCCCATTACCAAACCGAACACTCGGCAGGCGTCGATCTTCCTGCGGCAATGGAACGGGATCTGGTGATCGAGCCGGGGAAATGGATGCTCGTTCCCACGGGGATCGCGATTGCCATTCCTGAAGGCTACGAAGGGCAGGTGCGTCCGCGAAGCGGGCTCGCACTCAAACACGGCATCGGCATGCTGAACGGGCCCGGCACGATCGACGCCGACTACCGCGGTGAAATAGGAGTCATTTTATTCAACTTCGGCAGCGCTCCCTTTACGATCCGCCGGGGGGACCGGATAGCCCAGCTCGTGATCGCAAAGATCGAACAGGCGCGTTTTGAACTGGTTGATGGCCTGAACGAAACAGCCCGCGGCGCCGGCGGTTTCGGCCACACCGGGGTTGACTGCCGGACGACGTAAGAGCAGTACTGCCGGCAGAAGAGTATAATTATGACAAATCTCGTAAAAGTTTTCATCGCGGAGGAAACAGGGATCGCCGGGGTGAACATTCAGTCAGGCGGTTTTTCCTCAGCGATCTCTGCGGTAGATGAGATCTGTTGCGATTCTGTCAATTATGAGATCAGATATTCCGTCCCCCTGATCCACAGGGTCCACGGAAGTTCGCGGAGATGAACAAAAATCCATAGCGGGCTTCGTGAGTATCCGTTTTTCTCCGGAGGAGATTGCAGTATGAAACGAGGGAACTTCATCATCGCCGTTTTGTTCATCATGTCAGCGCTTTCAGCACCTGCGCCCGCGCAGCCCATGAACATCACGGAAAAAGTATTGCCGAACGGACTCACCATCCTGCTCAAGGAAGAACACAAGGCGCCCGTCGTCACCTTCCAGGTCTGGTACAAGGTCGGGTCGCGGAACGAGCGTCTCGGAAAAACGGGCATCTCCCACATGCTCGAGCACATGATGTTCAAGGGCACGAAGAAGTTCGGGCCAAAGACCTTTTCCCAGACCGTCCAGCGCAACGGCGGCAATGACAACGCCTTTACCTCCCACGATTACACGGCCTACTTCGAAAACTTCGCCTCGGACCGGCTCGAACTCTCGCTCGAACTGGAAGCCGACCGCATGCAGAACCTGCTCATCGATCCCAGGGAGTTTTTATCGGAGCGCGACGTCGTGAAGGAAGAACGCAGGATGCGTACGGAAGACGATCCTTCCAGCGCCATGTCCGAGCAAATGATGTCCATCGCCTTCAGCGCCCATCCCTACCAGTGGCCCGTAATCGGCTGGATGGCGGATATCGGCAATCTCGACCGCGAGGATCTCGTGAAGCACTACCATACCTACTACGCGCCGAACAACGCCACGATCGTCGTTGTCGGAGACTTCGAAACGAAGAAGCTCCTGGCGCTGATAGAAAAATATTTCGGTTCGATCCCGCGCGGCCCGGCGGTGCCGGCCGTCGGCGCCGTCGAACCGAAGCACAACGGCGAGCGCAGAATCATGGTCAAGAGAAAGGCCGAGCTGCCCGTGGTGTATGCGGGATACAACGTTCCCACGATCAAAAACGCCGACTCCTATGCCCTCGAAGTCCTGCAAGGCGTCATTTCCTCGGGCAAGAGCTCCCGGCTGTACCGCTCCCTCGTGTACGAGAAGCAGATCGCGCTCTTCGCGGGCGGCGATTACGACAACGTCTCCGCAGACCCGAACCTGTTCACGCTCGTTGCAGGCGTCATGCCGGGCAAGACGGCGGAGGAAGTGGAAAAGGCGCTCTATGCGGAAATCGATAAATTGAAAACCGATCCCGTGGCGGACGAAGAGCTGCAGAAAGCGAAGAACCAGATTGAAGCCAGCTTCATCATGGGGCAGGACTCGGTTTTTTACCAGGCGATGCTCCTGGGCCAGTTCTCGACCGTGGCAGACTGGAGAGTGCTCGATACGTATGTGGCCCGCATCCGTGCAGTGACGAAAGAAGACGTGATGCGCGTGGCGAACGAGTATTTTTCCGGGGACAACCGGACCGTGGGCATTCTGGTGCCGGTCAAGGAATAGAAACCACGCATCCAGATGCAAATCCATTGGCCGCGGAATTTCATAGTTAAAAATACTGAATACCGGATTCCCGGTTGAACTCTCGTGAACAACGCTGTAGATACTCTTAATCCGGAAATCACATAAAGGTCCGAACAATGAAAATACTTAAATGCACTGCCATTCTGTTTCTTTTTATTTTGCAATCGACCGCCGTTTTTTCCGCAGAACCTCTGGGCAAGCGCATCGTACTCGACAACGGCATGGTTCTGCTGCTTGCGGAAAAGCACGCCATTCCCGTTGTCACCGTGAGCATGGCGTTTCTCGCAGGCCGGACCGCGGAGCCCGCGGACACGCCCGGTCTCGCATCCATCACTGCGTCGCTTCTCACGCAGGGGACGGAAAAGCGGAGTGCGAAGCAGATCAGCAGGGAAATCGACTTCATCGGCGGATCGCTGTCCGGATCCGGAGGAGATGATTACGCATCCGCGAGCCTGCGCGTGCTCTCGAAAGACATCAGGACCGGATTCGATCTCCTCTCCGATGTGCTGCTGCATCCGGTTTTCGATCAGAAGGAGATAGACCGCAAGGTGAAGGAGACCCTTGCCGCGATCCAGCGCCAGAAGGAAGAACCTTCCGATATTGCGAGGAACGCCTTTGACAAGGCGTTGTTCGGCAACAATGCCTACGGACGGACGAGCGACGATACGGCTGCGTTCCTGCCCAGGCTGACGCGCGGGGACATCGTCGCATTCCATGCGGAGCGGTACCGGCCGGACTCGGCGGTCATCGCCGTTGTGGGCGACGTGACGGAAAAGGAGATCGTCTCGCTTCTTCGCGAGTATTTCGCATCCTGGAAAAAAGGCGCGCAGGCGCTGCCTCCCGCCGCACCGCTGCCAACGGTCGACAAAAGGGAACTCAGGAAAATAGATAAGGACATCACGCAGGCAACCATTATCATGGGCGAGGTTGCCATCAGCCGCGAGAACCCCGATTTCTACGCCTGCTCGGTCATGAATTACATCCTGGGGGGCGGCGGTTTCTCGTCGCGGCTCATGGACAACATCCGCGACAATAAAGGGCTGGCCTATGACGTACACAGCAGCTT
This sequence comes from Nitrospirota bacterium, assembly GCA_035490495.1. Lineage (GTDB taxonomy): Bacteria > Nitrospirota > UBA9217 > UBA9217 > UBA9217 > JAJYKN01. Next base: position 2,326 of record DATHDE010000210.1, on the reverse strand, counting down.
TGCCGCGCAAAAGTACCCGGGAGCGTTCAGCATTGCGATCCAGACCAAGAACGAATCAGCGAACGAGGTCATCGTTGAGGCGTTCAAGGAAATCGACCGGATACGGACCGGGCTGGTCTCGGAAAAAGAGCTGGCCGATGCCAAGGCCTACCTGACCGGAAGCTTCCCGCTCCGCATAGACACTTCCGCCAAAATCGCGTCGCTGCTCACGACCATAGAGCTGTATAACCTCGGCCTTGATTACCCCGGCAGATATGCAGGCCTTATCAATGCGGTCTCCCGCGAGGACATCCGCCGCGTGGCTCAGAAATACCTCCATCCGGACCGAATGATGATCGTCGTAGTGGCAAACCAGGCGAAGGCGAATATAAAATGATTCGTTGCGTTCGTTGAGTTCATAGAATCTGTTGCAGTATCATGGTCTGATAATTATCCGGACACTTTTCAACTTGTCATCCCAGAATGATTCTATCGGGGATCTGGTTTAACACCAGATTCCCGATTAAAACCTCGGGAATGACCGCACGTTATGTCGTTTCTCTTTTGAGATTATTAATACATGCTTTTTGGCCGCTTGACTCTGTGATGGGCCTGATTCATCGCCGCAGCAGAAAAGAAACTCACGGCTGGTTGATCGAGTTGATCTTTTTATTCACTCGCTGAACTCCATAAACTCTGTATGCCGATAAAAATTCTTCCCGACCATGTCATCAACAAAATCGCCGCCGGCGAGGTGGTGGAGCGGCCTGCGTCGGTGGTGAAGGAACTCGTCGAAAACGCCCTTGACGCCGGGGCGGGCCAGGTCTTCATCGATATCGAGCAGTCCGGCACACGGCTCATCCGCATCACGGACAACGGATGCGGCATGTCCCGCGAGGATGCGCGACTTGCGTTTGAGCGGCACGCCACGAGCAAGATCGCGAGCGACGCGGATCTGGAATCCATCAGAACCATGGGCTTCCGCGGCGAGGCGCTGTCGAGCATTGCTTCCGTGTCGCGCGTGCGCCTGAACACGGCCACGGCAGGAGCAGCGACAGGCACGCTGATCGAGAGAGAAGCGGGGCGGGCCGCGGCGGAGAAGGAGTCCGTCTCGCCCGCGGGTACCTGCGTCGAAGTGTCGAACCTGTTCTATAACACGCCGGCCCGTTTAAAATTTCTGAAGAGCGCTGCGACGGAATTTTCGCACATCACCGCCGTCGTGTCGCGGCTGGCCATGGCGAACCCCGCCGTGCACATTCGCCTCGCACACAACAGAAAAACAGTCCTCGACCTTCCCCCCTCCCCGGGCGAAAAGGAGCGCGCCTTTCAGCTTTACGGCGGGGAGATCTCGGAAAATATCATTCCCTTTACCGGCGGCCGCGACAAGGTGCATGTGCACGGCCTTATCGGGCGTCCGGCGTACAGTCGGTCGGATAAGACCTATCAGGATTTCTTCGTGAACGGCAGAGTCGTGAAAAATCCGACGCTCACCCACGCCCTGTACGCGGCGTATGGCGACATGCTCATGAAGGACCGCCATCCCGTCGGGTTCGTGTTCCTGGAACTCGATCCCGGTCTTGTGGATGTGAACGTCCACCCTGCAAAGGCGGAGGTCCGCTTCCGCAATCAGTCGCAGGTCCACGATCTCGTGCGTGATGCGATACGGGAAGGTCTGCGCGCGCACGGTGTTCCGGTCCTCGAACCGGTCGACCGCGGAGGGGAGGGCCATGCGGCCGCCGTGCAGGAAGCAGTCGTCGAGTACCTCCGGAGTCAGCAGGACGCACAGCCGCCGCGCTCCTCGTTTTTGTTCGGACGGCGCCGGACGGATGCTCCGACGAACGACCCCCTTGAGTTCGAGCACCGCTCCCCTGTCCTCCGCGAAACCTATCCTCCCCTGCAGCCGCACTCCGCCGCCCTGCACGGCGACGGCCTCTATCCGCTCGCGCAGATCCATGATTCCTTCATCATTGCACAATCGCGTGAAGGGATGGCGCTCATCGACCAGCATGCGGCGCACGAACGCATCCTGTTCGAGAAACTGCAGGAACAGTTCGGCACCGGCCACATGCCCGTGCAGAACCTCCTCATCCCGGACCAGGTGGAACTGGGAGCCGCGCAAGGTGCGCTCCTGATCGAGTATCTGCCGGAGCTGCAGAAACTCGGGTTCGTCGTGGAGCACTTCGGCGCCGGAACGTTCATGATCAAGGGGGTGCCGTCCCTTCTGGTCGGTGCTGATTACAAGAAACTGCTTCTCGACATTCTCGACGAAGTGAACGTCCACGGCAGGAGCTCCAAACTGGAGGCGCTGCGCGACGAGATCCTGAGCGTTATGGCATGCCACCCGGCG
>DATHDE010000209.1:0-5574 GCA_035490495.1 Nitrospirota bacterium | reverse complement strand
GTCCTGCAACCCTTACATGGCCTTCGCTGCCATGCTCATGGCCGGCCTTGACGGCGTCGAAAACAAGATCGATCCGGGTCAGCCGCTCGACAAGGACATCTACGATATGGCGCCCGAGGAACTGGCCAACGTGCCGTCCATGCCCGGCTCGCTCGATGAAGCGCTGAACAACCTCGAGGCGGATCATGGCTTCCTCCTGAAGGGCGACGTGTTCACGAAGGATGCCATCGAGATGTGGCTCGACTACAAGAGGACCAAGGAAGTGGACGCCCTCCGGCTGCGTCCCCATCCCTACGAATTCTTCCTGTACTACGACATCTAATCACGCTGTACCCCAGCCAGGTGCGCGCACGACCGGGACCTTCATGCGAGGGTCCCGGTTTTTTATTGGCACTTTCTATGATGTATATCAGAGCACATCCATGCCGGAATGTGCTATCATTCCCCGAAAAAGGAGGGACCTATGTGCAAAACTTTCCGGATGCTGGCAATACTCGGATGGGGAGTACTGTCACTCTGCATGACCCCGTCGCTGTCGCCCGGCCAGGAGGGCCATGAGCACGGCCGGCCGCAAAAAGAACGGAGCGCCGCTGATCAACGGCATGATCACAGGGCCTCCCCCCTGGTCCACGAGATGATCATTCTGGACGGCGTGTTCCGGGACGTGGTCTCGGCCGTGGCCCTGGGCGACGGGGCGCGCGCGCGAAAAGCCCTCGAGGCCATGCACGGGACCATGGAAGAAACGCACGAAGGCGTCGACGAGGGAACCGTCAAGCTCCGGAAAAATGCCGGACGGCTGCATGAATTCATCGAGCTGGACAAGGCGTTCCATGCCAGGCTCGAGGCCCTGGCCCTCGCAGCCGGGAAAAACGACCAGAAATCCATGCTTACCCTCACCAAGGAGCTCCTTGACCGATGTGCGGGCTGTCATCAGGTTTTTCGTTGATCTGCGGGACCTGCCGTCGATTGCAAACCGGCCGAAAATACTGTAACCGTGTCCCGTAGTAGTACCCGCCTCAAGCATCTTCCCCTTCTCGCAAAATGAACGTTCACAATCGGACTCACGTGCGAGGACCATTTTTTTTTCGCCCTGAAACGGTTCCGGCTTTTCTTTGCGCTCACGCTATAATATCTCCATGAAGCTCTCCGATCTGCTCGATGCGAGGGTCATAACCGTCAACCTCAGGGCGCGCGATAAAAAAAGCGCAATCGAGGAAATGGCGGGCATCCTCATGAAAACCGGCACTATAAACGATCCAAGCGAAGCGGTCCACGCGCTTCTGGACCGGGAGGCTTCCGGCAGCACTGCCATGGGCCGGGGCATCGCTTTTCCGCACGCGCGGCTGGAGGGGCTGAGGAAACCGCTCGCGCTCCTCGCCCTCTCGCGCCAGGGGCTTGATTTCTCGGCGCGAGACAACCACCCTGTGCATCTTTTTTTCCTGTTTCTGACCCCCGCAGAAGCGACCGAGCTCGATCTCCAGATACTTTCCCGCGCTGCGGCGATATTTTCCGATGCAACGCTCTATCATTCCCTCAGGAGGGCCCGCTCTCCCCAGGCAGCTTTTAGTCTCCTGCTGCACCACGAAAAGGGACCGAAGGAAGCCTTCTTCCCGCTCGCCATCGACGACATCTATAAGGAGCTCGGTACGAACAGCGCCGGCCTCGCTCAGGAAGAAGCAGAGACTCGGCTGGAGCGTTTCGGACCCAATCTTTTGAAAGAAGTAAAAGGCAAACCGCTCCCGCTGCGGTTCATCGAAAACCTCACCAGCTTCTTTGCCCTCCTGCTCTGGGTGGGCGGCGTCCTCTCATTTATCGCCGACATGCCCGAGCTCGGCTGGGCGATTTTCAGCGTGATCATCATCAATGCGGTTTTCAGCTTCTGGCAGGAGTACAAGGCGGAGCGCGCTCTGGAGGCGCTCAGGAGGCTGCTTCCCCGGCATGCCCGTGTCCTGCGCGGCGGAACACAGAGGGAAATGCCGGTCGAAGCTCTCGTGCCCGGAGATATCATGCTTCTGGCGGAAGGGGATGCCGTGCCTGCAGACGCCCGGCTCATCGAGGCATCGGCAATGCAGGTCGACAACTCCACGCTGACCGGCGAATCCAAGCCCATCCACAAGACGGCGGAAGCCGTCATGAACGGCAGGGAGTTCCTCTGGACCGAAATCCCGAATCTCGTCTTCGCGGGAACCACCGTCTCTTCAGGCACGGGAAAAGCCGCGGTCATCGCAACGGGAATGCACACGGAGATCGGCAGGATCGCGGCGCTCACGCAGGAGCTGAAGGCTGAAAAAAGCCCCCTTCAGCGCGAAATAGAAAAAGTAACGACGTTCGTCACCATTCTTTCCGTGTCCATGGGCGTCCTCTTCTTCATCATCGGCACGTCGCTCGGCAAACTGAGCCTTGCCGCCGCTTTTCTCTTCGCCATCGGTATCATCGTCGCCAACGTGCCCGAAGGGCTCCTTCCCACGGTTTCCCTGTCGCTCGCCATGGCTGTCCAGCGCATGGTGAAAAGGAACGTGCTCGTAAAGAAACTCTCGTCCGTCGAGACCCTGGGCTGCACCACGGTCATCTGCACGGACAAGACCGGAACGCTCACCACCAATGAGATGACGGTCACCCGGGTATGGGTGAGCAATAAAGTGATCGAGATAAGCGGGGCGCATTACGAGCCTGCGGGGAATTTCTACTATCAGGGCATTACCCTGTCGCAGCAGGAAATGAAGGGGAATGGGCTGTACCGCATCTTCGACGCATCGATCCTCTGCAACAACGCCACCCTGCTCCCTCCCCGGGCGGACAGTGACCGCTGGTCGATTCTGGGCGATCCGACCGAGGCAGCCCTGCTGGTCATGGCTGCAAAGGGGGGGATCGATGTCCCCGCGAGGACGGGAGCCTTCCCCCGTATCGGTCATCTCCCCTTCGAGTCCGTACGCAAGCGCATGACCTGCATCAACACGGTTGAGGGCAGGCCCATGGCTCATGTCAAGGGGGCGCCCGCCGAGACCCTGGAATTGTGTTCGCATATCCTCCTGAACAATGAAAGCGAACAGCTCACGGACGAGCTTCGCCGGGACATACTCAGGCAAAACGACGCACTGGCACAAGAGGGATTGCGCGTGCTCGCAATCGCGGTAAGGCCCCTGGAGGCCGACAGTGGATTTACGGTCGAGAATACGGAGCGCGAGATGACCTTCCTGGGACTCGTCGGCATCATGGACCCGCCGCGGCCCGAGGTGCCCCGGGCAATGGAACTCTGCAGCAGGGCCGGCATACGGCCGATCATGATCACGGGCGACTACGGCCTGACCGCACTCGCGATAGCGAAAAAGGTCGGTCTCACGCGTTCAGACCTGCCGCGCGTCGTGACCGGCCGCGAGCTTGATGGAATCGATGACGACGGGCTTGCGCGCATCCTGAAGGACGAAGTGATCTTCGCGCGCGTCACGCCCGAGCACAAGATGCGGATTGTTACGAGCCTGAAGACGTCCGGCGAAGTCGTGGCAGTGACGGGCGACGGCGTGAATGATGCGCCCGCCCTCAAAAAAGCGGATATCGGAATTGCCATGGGCATGCGGGGCTCCGACGTGGCAAAGGAAGCGGCTGCAATGATCCTCACGGACGACAACTTTGCTTCCATCGTGTCGGCAATCGAGGAAGGACGCGGCGTCTATGCCAATATCCGGAAATTCGTGACGTATATCCTGGCAAGCAACGTACCGGAAGGCATTCCCTTTGTCGCATTCGTCCTGTTCAAAATACCGCTTCCCCTCACCGTGATGCAGATCCTGGCCGTGGACCTCGGCACGGACCTGATCCCCGCGCTCGGCCTCGGCACCGAGCGCCCGGAGCCCGGGACCATGGACCGTCCCCCGCGGCCCCGGGACCAGCGGCTGCTCGATGTGCCGCTTCTGCTGCGGGCATACGTCTTCCTGGGCATGACCGAGGCGCTGCTTTCCCTGGGGGCGTTCTTTTTCGCATACTATGCAAGCGGCTGGCGACCCGGCATGATCATGGAAGCATCCGGCGCGCTCTACGTCGCCGCCACGACCATGTCCCTTGCCGGCATCGTAGCATGCCAGATAGGGAACGTTTTCGCCTGCAGGACCGAACGGGAATCGGTTTTCAGAGCAGGATTCTTTGCAAACAAACTGGTGCTCTGGGGCATCGCAACGGAACTCGTCATTCTTCTGCTCCTGACGCATGTGCCTCCTCTCCAAAAAGTCTTCAGCCTCAGTCCCCTCACCGTGGTTGAATGGTGTTTTCTCATCATGTTCCCTCCCCTGCTTCTCCTGATGGAAGAGCTTCGAAAGTGGCTTCTTCGACACCGCTCATGAATGATGTTTCATATTTCGCATTTATGCTTGCCTGCGAGCTCAGGCGGTATACAACGAAAGGCTTGTCCCTGCTGTTTATGAAATTTTAATATTCCTCATGCCCTTCTTAGCAGCAATTTAATGCCGATTATGCTTATATTGTTTCAAGCAAAGGAGAGACCCATGGACATCCTGTTTATCGGCATGATCGCCGTGCTGTTTGTTACCAGTTGGTTTTTCGTGAAACTCGTGGAACGGTTATAGGAGTGTATAAATGGAAATTATCTATTGGATCGGCGGCATTCTCGCTGCAGGCTTGTTTATTTATCTGATGCTAGCGCTCCTCAAACCGGAGGCATTCTCATGACCGGTAATGATATTCTCCAGACAGCTTTGTATTTCGGCGTCCTGTGGCTCCTTGCAAAGCCGCTCGGCGTCTACATGGCCCGTGTGTACGAAGGACAGCGTTCGGGCCTGGACCGGTTGCTGGGACCAGCTGAACGGCTTTTTTATCGCATATGCGGTATCCGGCCGGACGAGGAAATGAGCTGGAAAAAGTATGTTCTCTCGGTGCTCGTGTTCAGTGCAGCCGGTTTTCTTCTGCTCTACGCGATACAGCGCCTTCAGGCTTTCCTGCCGCTCAATCCGCAGGGGTTTCCCGCGGTGTCGCCGGATCTTTCCTTCAATACGGCTGTAAGTTTTGTTACGAACACGAACTGGCAGGACTACGGCGGTGAAACGACGATGAGCTACCTGACCCAGATGGTTGGGCTGGCGGTCCAGAATTTCGTCTCCGCTGCCGTGGGGATGGCGATTCTCGTGGCCATGATCCGCGGGTTCAAGCGGTATTCGAGCGAAACCATCGGCAATTTCTGGGTTGATCTCACACGATCGACGCTCTATATTCTGCTGCCGCTTTCCCTCATCTATGCGCTCATACTCGTATCCCAGGGCGTTGTGCAGACATTCGGTGAGTATAAAACGGCAAGTCTCACGCAGTCCATCACGTACGACAACCCGAACATGGATGCACAGGGCACTCTGGTGAAGGACGAGAAAGGCAATCCGGGAACCGTGAAGACGGTGATGAAGGAGCAGGTCATCCCCCTCGGCCCCGCGGCATCCCAGATTGCGATCAAGCAGCTGGGCACGAACGGCGGCGGCTTCTTTAATGCGAACTCTGCGCATCCATTCGAGAACCCGACCGCGTTCACCAATTTTCTCGAAGTGCTCGCGATACTCCTGATTCCGGCTGCGCTCT
>DATHDE010000208.1:0-3675 GCA_035490495.1 Nitrospirota bacterium | reverse complement strand
AACCGCGGCGTGCCCGCGGTCAGGATCATGCACACCTGCCGGGACCGCAGGATACCCACGGTCGCGGTCTACAGCGACCCCGACCGCCTCGCCCACCACGTGTTCATGGCGGATGAGGCCGTGCACATCGGCGCGGCTCCGCCCGCTGAGTCCTATCTGAATATGGACAAGATGATCGATGCCGCGCTTCGGAGCAGGTCGGATGCCATCCATCCGGGCTGGGGGTTCCTTGCCGAGAACGCGGGGTTCGCAAAAAAGGTGATCGATGCGGGGCTCACGTGGATTGGTCCGTCGCCCGAGGTCATCAGGATGCTGGGCGACAAGATCCATGCAAAAGCGCTCGCGAGAAAAGCGAACGTCCCGACGATTCCCGGCATCGACGCGGTTACCGATGTCGATCAGATCAAGACGTGGATGCGCAAGGACGACGTGGCCTACCCCATCATGATCAAAGCCGCCTCGGGCGGCGGGGGCAAGGGCATGGTCAAGGTCGAAAGCGACGCGGAGCTCGAGCAGGCCCTGTCCCGCGCCCGTTCCGAAGCAAAGAAGTCCTTCGGCGACGACACCATCCTGGTCGAGAAGTACATCGAGCGGGGCCGCCACATCGAGGTCCAGATCGTGGCTGACAGCCACGGCAACGTCGTCCACCTCTACGAGCGGGAATGCACGCTCCAGAGAAGAAACCAGAAGATCATCGAGGAGGCGCCGTCGCCGAGCCTGGACGAGAACCTGCGGAACGAGATCTGCTTCACTGCCACGCGCCTCATGCGCGAGATCGGGTACACGACGGCGGGCACGGTCGAATACATCTTCGATTCCACGACGCGCAAGTTCTATTTCCTGGAGGTGAACACGCGGCTCCAGGTCGAGCACGGCATCACGGAGCTTATCACGGGCGTCGACATCGTGGGCATCATGATTGACGTCGCCCTGGGCAGGAAGCTGCCGTTCAAGCAGTCATCCGTCCGTCCGAACCGGTGGGCGCTCGAGGTCCGGATGAACGCCGAGGACCCGAAGACCTTCAGCCCGTCGTTCGGCCCGATCACGAGGCTCCAGATCCCCATGGGCCCGAACGTGCGCGTGGCGTCCGGCGTGTATGAAGGCGCGGACATCCCCCCCTATTATGATTCGCTGTTCATGCTGCTCATGACCGCGGGCGCGGACCGCAAGGACGCGGTGCGCGTGATGGACCGCTCGCTCGGAAGGAACCTCCGCGTCGAGGGCGTGAAGACCCTGCAGCCGCTGCTGCTGTCCATCATCCGCCATCCGTCGTTCATCGAGGGCGAGTTCTCCACGCGCTTCATCGAGGAGCACATGGACGAGCTCATCTCCATGTTCCAGGAAAAGAACAGCGAGGACGAGGTCCTGAAGATCGCCCGGTATGTTGCCGAGACCTCGGCGCTCGGGCCGCAGAAGTGGATGTAGGAAGCAGGGGAACCATGGGCGGCCCCGCCGCACACGGTACAGCGTTATGATTGCCCGCAGTCCCCTGCCTGGTTTGAACGTGTTCATCCGCGGTTGACTTTTGTGAATCTGGTTCATGGATTCGAGGTAGGAATGGAAAATACCATTATCGCCAAACCCGGCATGTCGCCGAAAGAGATCGTGAAAGCGGTCCGCGCGCAGAAGGGGGTGTGCCTCACGTCCGTGGGCATGCGTGATGCGGGCCAGTCGGATTTCAAGAACCGGCATCGGATCTACGATCTGAAGACCCTTGCGCCGCATTACAACAACATGGGCCTGTTCGCCGCGGAGACGCACGGCGGTGCGCGCTGGCACGTGGGCGTCATGAACCGCAGGGAGAGCCCCTTCGAGGAAGTGGCGATGCTCCGGCAGCTCATGCCGAACGTGCTGCAGCAGACGCTCATCCGCGAGACGAACCTCTGGGGCTACCGGCCGTACCCGAAGAACGTAATCGAGTACGCGGTGTCCAAGGTCGACATCGACGTGTGGCGGTGCTTCTCGTTCCTGAACGATGTGCGGAACATGCGCACGGTCGCCGAGGTCGTAATGAAGCGCGGCCGTCTGTTCGAACCCACGATCTCGTTCACGGTGGCGGACTGGGCGACGAACGAATACTATCTCGGCGTGGTGCGGGAGATGCTCGATCTGTGCGGCGGGACGCAGGAAACCATCCTGTGCATCAAGGACATGGCCGGCGTCGGCGACGTTTCGCGCATCGCGAACCTGGTCGACGCCGTCAAGCAGCGCTATCCCGATCTCGTACTCAACTACCACCGCCACATTACGGACGGGCTCGCGATCCCGGCGTTTCTCGCCGCGGCGCGCGCGGGCGTGAAGATCTTCGACGTGGAAGAGGATTCGCTCGTCCGTTTCTACGGACATTCACCGATTCTCGGCGTGCAGGCCATTTTCGAGGAGTCGGGCATCCCCGTGCACCTGAACAGGCCGGAAGCCGAGGCAGCGGTCAGGAAAGTGCGCGAGTGGATCAACCATTACGACTGGGCGGAATCTCCCTTCAAGGGGCTGGACCACACGGTGACGCGCCACCGCATGCCGGGCGGCGCATTCCCGAGCTCCTTTGAGCAGGCGGACAAGGGCGAGTTCCTCCAGCTCATGCCCGCGATCCTCACGACCATGTCGCTCTTCAACCGCATCGTGAAGTATTTCGACGTGACGCCCGGCTCCCAGATCACCTGGGTGACGTGCAGCGGCGTCGTGAACCGCTATGCCAAGGAACAGGGCGCCCGCGGAGTGAACCATGTCATCGCACTGCTGAAGAAGTTCGTGGAAGAGCGAAATCAGCAGTTCGACGCCATGGACAAGGCGGAGCAGGAGGAACTGCTGCAGCTGTTCCGCAGCGCGCCCGGGGATTTCAAGAACCTCCTGATGGGAAACTACGGCAGGCTGCCCGTGGGCTGGCCTGCGGACTGGGTGTACCGGAGCACGTTCGGCGAGGACTGGCAGAGCAAGGTGCGGGAGCGCAAGGAAACATCCCCGCTGGAGTCCGTGCCGCAGGACGATCTCGAGCGGCTCCGCAGCGAGCTCCAGGCCAACATGGGCAGGAATGTGACCGAGGAGGAGTTCATCCTCTATCTCATGCACCCCAAGGATGCAATGGAGTTCATGGAGTTTCGCGCGAAATTCGGCGAGGCGCCGCTCGTGCTGCCCACGAACGTCTGGAGAAAGGGCCTGACCAAGCCGGGAGACCGCGTCGACTTCGAGTACGGCGGCAAGCCGCATTCCATCGAGCTCGTATCGATCGGCTCGGAGCATGAAGGCGTCATCCATGTCGTGATGCGCGTGAACAACAAAACCCGCGTCTACACGGTCATGACCCCGCGCGCCAAGCGGGCCGAGATACGGATGGCCAAAGGTCCGAACCAGGTCGGCGCCCCGATCAACGACAACCTCTGGCGCATCGGCAACCCCGCGCGCGGCCCGGTCAAGGCGGGAGACATCGTTCATAAGGGCGAGGAGATCGCGAACCTCGAGGCCATGAAGATGGAAAACGCGATTCTCGCACCCATGGAAGGCCTGATCACTGAGGTCTGCGTAAAGCTGAACGAAACAGTGCAGGAAGGGCAGCTGCTGTTTGTGATAGAAAAAGCATCACCCGCTGCAGGGGATAATTGCGCATAAACGGATTTTGATGCGCGTGAAACAATATCAGAAATGGAAGCCCGCTGATCCGAAGATCGGCGGGCTTTTTTT
>DATHDE010000207.1:0-12900 GCA_035490495.1 Nitrospirota bacterium | reverse complement strand
CTTCGCTAACAGGATTACCATCTTTTAACGTCGTTGTTAAACATGAGTTGAGATTTGAGGCATTTTGACATATGCATGTTTTCGATGTGTCAGCTGGGCAAAGAGTACCGCTGTTGTAATAAAGGGACCACAAATCATTTGGAGTAGTGTCGACAAGGTACGATTCCTCACCTACTCCTGCGTGAATAATGAGAATGGCGTCGTATTGAGAAAATACCGGACCGGACACGGTATCCGATGCTGCTGTTGTTATACTGTCATAGATGAAATTCTGAATCGCCTCATATGTTTCCGTCCCGTAATTAGCCATAGTTGACGGCAAACGGTATACGCTGGTCGAGATATCAATGTTCACCGTAAGTGCGCCGTACGAAACCTCAGTCCAGTAATCGATAAATTTCTGTTTCGCCCGATTTACCCAATAATCGGCGCTTCCTGTCACTTGAGTATAGGGTAATGATGCATAATCGGTCCACACACCCGTACCTGTAGTAGTCGTATCCGTATCTGCTGGGAAATCCACCCGCAGGAAAAGGAGGTTCACAGTTGCAGGAAAAATCGTCAGCGTGGGTGCTGATGCCAAGTACCTCATCGCCGGAGAAAGCGCTTCTGCATACCTCTGCCGAAGTGTCCGGCCCGGGTATTCTGGAGGTTCCGAGATGGATTTATTCAAGGGAGGAGCTGCGTACAGAGTCGATGCCGTCAAGACGATCAGAAAAACAATACTCAGTTTTTTCAAGCCGCACACCTCACAGGCTGTTATTCTCTTCTCTGGTGAAGAAGGTTACTACGGAAGGAGATGACTCAGGACTTCTTAATAAGGAATATGCCGCGACCAGAAATATCATCCAGTCCGTTGAATGTTTAACCTGAATTATTCTATCATTGTTTTTTCCACACACCTTCTCAATATTAACCAAACTGTCTGAGCTTGTAAATGAATAATAGCAGAAAATACGTCCTTACCTGTGATAATTACCCGGTTTCGCTGTCATCGCGTGGTTCGGCAACCACGGTCTTTCGCCGCAGAAGAGCAACCAGCCCGGGCTTTGCCCCTTTCGGCTTGCTAACGTACCGTGCCTCGCAGTAAGCAACCGGCACCTTTCCCTCCCCTTTTCCTCTGCTGTATCGTGCAGCCAGTCCCGCGGCAGCAAGCAAAATGGCGGGCGGAATGTCCTTCCTGTGCGGATTTTTTACGAGCACATGCGAGCCAGGCAATCCTTCCGCATGCAGCCAGAGGTCATCGGGGCGCGCCAGTTTCGTTGTTATCAGGTCGTTTCCTGCCGCATTCCTCCCGATCAGGATTTCCCATCCGCGTACGATTACTTTTCGCACCCCGGTGGGAGTAGTGGTATCTTTGCTCCCTCGTGCGGCGGTCTTCTCATTCAAATGTCCCTCTGTGCGAAGCATTGTCTGAATCGGGAGCAATTGATCGATCTGCTTCGCTTGCTCGATTTCCTGAAGGCGTATTTGGAATACCTGTTCATCCTTCTCCAAACGCTCCCTGTTTGCTACGATGAGCGGACGCCCCGCTTTTGCCTTTTTGTACTTCTTAAAGTACTGCTCTGCGTTACCAGCAAGCGTCAGACGCGGATCGATGGGGACGGTGAGGTGTTCACCGTGCGGGCCTGTTACTTCCAGGGGCCCGGAAATTTTTTTCTCCCCCGAGATGTTTGCAAGAACGCATTCTCCTTTAAACCGGTTCAATTCACCGTCGCCGAGCGCCTGAAGATCGGCATCCAGTGCACTGCGCTTTCGTTTGATTCTGGACAACACGCGCCGAGCTGCAGCACGAAGTTCAGATTGCAATGATCTGAAGTTCTGATCGCAGGTCATCTGTTCATACAGACGCTCCGCTTCCTCATTCGGCGATGACAAGAGGGGTGCAGCTGCAGGAGGGGCGACAGCGCGGTTCCGCTTCTCCGGTAATACATAGCGGCTGCCGAGGGTGAGAATTCTTTCCTGTTGCCCGCCGCCGCTGAAGGGATAATACAAAGCCAACACACGCATTCCGCTGTCGCAAAAAAACAGGTTGGCCGATGAACCGGTCAGTTCGAACAGAAGAGAGAATGCCGCTCCTTCCCTGGAAAACTTCAGACATGCAACACGATCCTCATTGAGCAGGGAAATGCTTTCAAGACGTCCGCCCACAAGACGGCTTCTGAGCTGCAGCACCATCGGGTGAAGATCCGCTGCAGACACGGGTTTTTTCCCCATGAGATGCAAACGCGGCCTCCCCCGCTCAGGGGACAGGAAAAGCATATGGCTTTTCCGGTCCTTCCGGAAAACCAGATAGATGTTCCCGTCCTTTCCCTGCAGTACACGATCAAGTCTCGCGCCGGAGATAAGAGGTGACAGCTCTTCAACTACACGCAGGAGGAGTTCGTAATTCACGGCACCTTCAGCATCTTATGCATTTGGGGAATGACGCGTACATCGTTGAGCAGCGCAAGGGAGGCATCCTGCAGCTCCATGAGCGATTTCAGTTCCGGAGCCCATATGCCGCCTGCCGGCTGGAGAACAAAAGGGATTTGATCATCATGCTCGGCAATGATGCGGGCTGCTGTCAGAACATCGCTGGTCACGGTCGCTCGGGTTATAACAGCCTTTACCGTGACGTGCCCCCCCGAAGCTGCATCGAGAAACCGGCGGTGCTCATCCCAGAACGGCCTCATTTGCGTTGATGAAGGAAGTTTCATGTCCATGCTCACATGATCAATCAGATGAACGATCTTCTTTAAGTCATCATATCGAATACCGTTCGTCTCGAGATAAAAACGATAGTCCTGTCCGGCCTCGGAAAGCCATACAGCGAGGAAATCACTCTGAAGCAGCGGCTCGCCGCCCGTGAGACTCACCGTTGTCCTTGCTCGCCCGCGCAGGGATAGACGCGCACAGAGTCCGGTGAGGCGCTCGATGGTAACGGGATTCTGCAGAATCTCGTACGTCGGCGGATATGCCGGCGCAATCTGCGCTTGAAAGGAATGCTGAGAAGTGTCCGGATGTGAGGCAATGGACGCCGGAGTATCGCAAAAGCAGCAGCGCTGATCGCACCCCTGAAAACGAACAAAGATGTGCCGTTCACCCACCCGCGGCCCTTCACCCTGGAGGGAAACGAATAATTCATTGATGATCGCTGACGGCATGTCGCAATAATACAGAAGTGTCCTCCGAATTACAAGCCGGCTGGCAGACCGCCCCGACAATTTTTATTTGTTTGATCGATTGGCTAAAGAATTTCCTGACATCCGCCGATGAATAATCTGTACAAAAAATATAAGGATATGCCACCTTTCTTTCTTGACAAAATTGTATGGATGAGGTATTTTTAATACTTAATGAGGAGGGGGAATGAAATTTAAGAACCTGCTAATTTCTCTGATATTTTTGCTGCTATCCCCCTCTCTTGGTCAATTCTCGATTGCGGAGACCGCTGCTCCGCCCGCCGCGTTGGTGCAACCAGATTCTAAAGCGATCCCGTCGCAATTGAAACCGCCTTCCGAAGATGTTGCAAAACTCGATGAGTCGGAGGACGCCGGGGAAATCAGGCACTATCAGATCCCGATGATCCTGAACGACAGCGTCGAAAACCATATCGAATACTTCAAGACACGCGGTCGGGATATGTTCCAACTCTGGCTTGATCGTTCAGCGCGCTATATCCCGGTCATGCAGGAAATTCTCCGGGGGAAGAATCTGCCGGAAGATCTTGTATACGTAGCCATGATCGAAAGCGGCTTCAACCCGTACGCTGTTTCCTGGGCACGGGCTGTCGGGCCATGGCAATTCATGCCGGCAACGGGCAAACTTTACGGCCTCAAGATCGACTGGTGGCTCGATGAACGCAAGGATCCTATCAAATCGACACAGGCAGCCGCCGAACACCTGAAAGACCTTCATAACCTTTTCGGATCATGGCCTCTCGCACTTGCATCATATAATGCCGGAGCGGGCAAGGTGCAGCGCGCGGTTCTCAGAACCCGTTCAGATGACTTTTGGGATCTCAAGGCGTCCCGCTATATCAGGAAGGAAACGAAGAATTACGTACCCAAATACATGGCAGCGACAATCATCGCAAAAAATCCGGAATCCTACGGGTTCGCGGTCACTGACGTAAAGCCATTCAAATACGATGAAATTGTACTTTCAGAAAGTACTGATCTCCGCTTAATTGCGCGCTGTGCCGATAGCACGTACGAAGAAATCAAGGAGCTCAATCCCGAGCTCAAACGCTGGGCGACTCCGCCTCACTACGACAAATATGTACTTCGCATCCCCCCCGGGAAGAAGGAGGCATTCCTCGCAAACTTCGCAGCAGTACCGCCGGATCAGAAAATTAAATGGGAACGGCACGAAGTCCAAAGCGGTGAAACGCTTTCATCCATTGCAAAAGTCTACAATACATCTGCGGAGGCGATCCGCGATATAAACGGCCTCAAAAAAAATCGCGTACTACCGGGCAAGCACCTGCTCATCCCCCTGGATACGAACAGCAAGGCGCAGGATTCAAGCTATCTGACTCCTGGCCAGGGGAAGCAGCAACAGATACTGTATCGCGTCCGCCGGGGCGAGACGCTCGTCAAGATTGCCAAAAAACACAATATCACGGTTGCCGATATCCGCGAGTGGAATAAAGGATTAGGCGCTTCGGTTCGGGCAGGCCAGAAAATCAAGCTTGTCGTCGACGTGGACCAGATTTAATGCCGTACCTATGAAAAGCAAAAGGCCGGGGAAGAACCCCGGCCTTTGCAGTATCCAGCGCAGTTGTCAGTCATCCTCCCCTGGGCTTATTCACCTGATTGTCCTTCAGAATTTCCTGCAGCGTCAATCCGAGGTCGCGAATGCGATACGGTTTTGTAACAACCCCCTTGAAACCGTATTTTCGATAATCGGCCATAATAGGATCATTTGAATATCCGCTCGAAACAACGGCATTTACATGGGGATCGAGATCGAGCAACCTGACAATCGTATCCCTGCCGCCCATGCCTCCGGGTACAGTCAAATCCATGATGACAGCATCGAAAGGTGCCCCGCTGCTCATCGCATCCCCATACATTTCAATCGCCCGCACACCGTCTTCGGCGTATGCTACCGTATACCCAAGACGTTTCAATATTTCTCCCGTGGTGGCCCGCACCTCCTCTTCATCGTCCATGATGAGAATTTTTCCCGATCCGATAGGGATGCGTTCCGCAGCCGGCAGGGATTGCGCCAGCGCCGTGCGCGATGCAGGGAGGTAAATGATAAACGTCGTTCCTGCCCCCAGAATGGATTCGGCTATGATGTGTCCCCCGTGTTTTTTCACGATGGAGTAGCTCGTGGCGAGTCCAAGTCCGCTGCCTTTTTGTTTCGTTGTGAAATACGGATCGAATATCTTGGACAGATGATCCTTTGCGATGCCGATGCCGTGGTCACGAATGGATATTTTCACATAGTCGCCCGGCCGAAGCGGCAACCGGTTGCGGCTCGCTAGGGTGCAGTTTTCGCAGTGGATCTCGATAGTCCCGCCGTCAGGCATTGCCTGGTCGGCATTCAGAATGAGATTGTGGACCACCTGGCTGATCTGTCCTTCATCGACTTCGACGAGCCACAGCCCGTCTGAAAACGTAAAATCGTGCCGCACGTGCGATCCCCTGAGAGCAAATCCAGCTGCTTCCTTAATGAGGTCGCTGATGACTGTAACCCGTTTGACCGGCTCCCCGCCCTTCGAAAACGTCAGAAGTTGGCGTGTCAGATCCTGAGCCCTGAGCGACGCCCGTTCCGCAGCCTCGAGCTGCCGGTAGGTATCGGCAGCAGGATTGATGTCAAGCATGGCAAGCGAGATATTGCCCATGATGGAAGCGAGCAGATTATTGAAGTCGTGAGCGATACCCCCTGCCAGGATGCCGAGTGATTCGAGCTTTTGCGTTTTGACCAGTTCGTGTTCCATTTTTTCCCGATCGGCAATCTCACGCTTGAGGTTGTCATTCACGACGGTCAGCTCAAACGTCCGCTCCTCCACAATCTTGATTAGCTGCTCATGATGACGCTTCATGACTTCCTCAGCCTGTTTTCGCTCAGCTATATCACGGATAATGCCGATCATCGCTATGGGATTGCCGCTGGCATTGTTGACGACCGAAGTGACGAGCCATACGGGAATATGTTTTCCGTTCTTGTGAACAATGGTCACTTCGCCGCTCCAGCCCTTCTGCTCCCGTATTGCGGGAAGAATAACCTTCGAAGCAACATTTCGGTCAGCGTTCAGATCGCCTACGAATGTGCCAACCAGATCCTCATGCGCAAACCCGCATATGTTTCTGACCGCCTTGTTGGAATACAGCACACGGCCCCGCATATCAAGTATCTGGATGCCGTCCATGGCCTCTTCGAGCGCCGCGGAAAACAGCTTGAGCTGTTCTTCAGCCTTTTTTCTCTCCGTAATGTCCCTGACCGCTTCAACTCCCGCGATGACCGTACCCGTCGCATCTGTCAGCGGGGAAGCGGTGATCTCAATCGTACGGCGCTGGTTGTTCCATTCGACGCTTTTTTCGACGGTGCGGATGCGTCCGTCCTTGAATATGTCCAAGATCGGGCACGGATCGCAGGCAGCTGTCGAATGTGCAAACATTTCGTAGCAGAATCTGCCGGTGAAGCTCCCGCCGGTCATATTTTTGTGAATAGCATTCTGATACAGAACGATCAGGTTCCGGTCCACGATCGATATCCCGTCGCCGATCGCCGCCAGAATCGATTCGGACCTCGCTCGTTCGTCCTCAGCCCTGGCCATCGCTCCGCGGAGCTCCTCCTCCCGCGCCTTCGATTCCGCTATATCCCGTGCAATGCCCTGCAAACCGATGAATTCCCCACCTTCGCTGCGGAGCACTCTGACACTGTGCATGACAGGAATGATTGTTCCGTCTTTTGTTAAATAGCGGTTTTCGATGCTCGCCGTCTCAAGCGGCGGCTTCGCTAATTCGCGAAGGCGGTTGCACGCCATGTCGCGGTCATCAGGATGGAGAAGGTCCGTGCAGGGCCGACCGATGATCTCCTTCTGCGAGTGACCGAGTATCCGGCATCCTGCATCGTTGATGAATATGATCCTGTCATGTGCATCCGTAACATAGATGACGTCGTTCGACAGTTCCACGAGATTCTCATAACGGTTTTCTATCCGGCGTTGCTTCTGCGCCATCCGCGCAAACAGGAAACCGAAAACAAGCAAACCCGCTACCATAAGTACGCGGAAATAGAGTTCATGAAAGGACACATCGAGGAAGAGAGAATCGAGGTAGGACCCGTGGTGAAAAACCGCTGTATCGATCACTGCGTCGGCTACCCAGAGGAGCGCAGCTCCTCCAACCGTATAAGCAACAATTTTCTGCTCAAATTTCGCTTTCATGCCAGCCCAGAGTTTGTGAGAGATGACCAGGGGCGTTTGCCGGACGATTGGTAAACAATCTATACCATCAGCAGCAGACTGTCAACCGAAGAATAAGATCGGTGAAAATCGGCGGGATTCGAATAAACCGGCTAGTTCTTGTAAACGGGGGGAGTCCATCGCGGCGATGGCCGCAAACTGCGTTTTGCATGACGGCTGCCGTCAGCGGGCAATCGAAAACAGTAGAGGGGTTTTGACCTGCCCCGTTTTCTTAAAAACAAGGGTCAGCGTTCTCTGCGTACCTTCCTTGATGTCTGGGGGCAGTTTATAAATCATAATATGGTCGGCCGTTAGCTTGAGATGCACTGCTTTGCCCGCCGGGATATCGATCCTTTTGGCCGCTTGCATTTTCCCGTCCTCATATGCATGCAACTCTGTGAGGGAACCCGGGACGTCTACGAATGCACGTTCCAGTGAGTCCGCACTATTTCCCGTGTTTTCGATCAGAAGGGAAACCGTTGCCGATCCGGAAATGAGAGGCGACATCTGCGCCTGCACACCTTCAATGCCGATTCGAGGTGCACCGCGATCGCATGCTGCAGCGAAAAAAAGAGTCATGACAAGCACGATGCCTGCCATGACCCGTGAATTGATGTTCTCCGGCTGGTTCACGGGATCTCCACCCTATTTCATCGGAGCACCGGCTGCGGGAAGCGGCGAGGGGGAGAATCTTTGCACCTTGCCCATCGCCTCCATGGCCCAGGAAGTTCCCGCGAGCTTATCGAGGACTGTCTTGTATTTCTTTTCCGCTTCGATCTGATTGCCGGCGGCCTCATACTGCCGCGCAAGTTCCATGGTCGCAACTCCCGGGCCAAGCAGCGCCTCTGCCTGTTCAAAGGCTTTCCTGGAGTCGTCCCGCTTTCCTGTTTGCGCGTAGGTGTATCCAAGCCGCTGATATACGAGACCGAGCAGGAATTTCTCTCCACCGTACTGCTTTATAAACTCCTGGTATTCCTTGATCGCGTCGTCAGCCCTGCCCGCATCGGCCAGGCAATTTGCAGCGTAATAGGAAGCCACTGCAGCACTCACCGTACGGGGGTATTTCTTGACAACTTCCAGGAACAGGTCCCGGGCTCTGCCGAGATCGCCGGGCACGGCGCCGGCCGGCTTATAAAGTTCGTATGCCGTTGCAACGAGCGGAGCGGCCTGCTGTTCCTTGAGCGACCGATAGTAATCAAAAGCCCCCCAGAGGATGACGAAGGCCGCTGCCAGGGATGCACCGATGACGAGGGGGCGGCGGTACTTTGCTGTAGCCTCATTCAGCTTATGAGCCAGTGTGACAATTTCCTGCTCGGGCTGATTTGAAGCAGGGCTCCCTCTTCTCTTGATCATCGCCATCTATGACTTCCCTCCCTTATGAGTACGGAACACAGTATTTGCCTTTTCGGCAAGTTCCCTTGAATTACGGAATATGGATTCGATATGTTCCGCCGGGATGCCGGCTCCTGACACTACCGCCCGAGCGAAGTCATCGGTGATCAGATCGCCAGGTTCGTGGCTGTCCGTGTCGATCACCAGCCTGGCCCCCGTCTCCCCGGCAATTCGGGCGACATGACCGTTGGTCAGGCTGTGGCCTTTGCGCGAGGTAATTTCCAAAAATACTCCCTGTGCGGCCGCAAGCGCTGCTTCATCCCGGGTGATAAAACCCGGATGAGCAAGAATATCAACCTTTGCTTCAATCGCTGCGCGGTTCGTGCCCGGGTGCACGGGTTCGACCGGCGTTTCACCATGGGCAACAACAATCACCGCCCCGAGTGAACGGGCACGTGATGTCAGTTCGCCGAAGGTCTCGGGAGGGATATGCGTAAGTTCGATGCCGGGCAGGGCCGTGATCTTCCAACGCCTGTTCAACTCCTTGCAAACCGCCGCGACGCGGGGAACGGCAAAATCGAGGTTCGAGGCATCAGCGTGATCAGTGATCGCGATGACCTCATAGCCTTTCATTGCCGCCCGTCGAACAAGTTCGGACGGAACGAGCACCCCGTCACTGAACAAGGAATGCGTATGCAAGTCTATCATAGTGTAAGCTCCTCGTTTTTATTTCCGGCTGAACGCGATACTGTCCCTTCGGGCAACCGCCTTTGCACCCTGGATGACCCCCCGTGCTTCGAGAACAGCGTCCAGATCGTTCAGAAATTCGCTCCGCGTCTTATCCCACACGGGAGCGACAAGGATATCGTCCGGCGCAGCGGCGAACAGCCGCTGCAAGACAATTTCGGGTCGCAGCCGTTCCAGAAAATCGGCAAGAAGGGAAAGATATTCATCATAGCCGAACGTGGGAAATGGTTTCAGCGCATAGATATCTGCGAGCGCCGTATCCCGCACAACCTGCAGTTGATGAATCTTCAGAAACTCAACGGGAAGGCGCGAAAGAGTGTCTGCCATGGCCAGCATGTCTTCCCGTGTCTCCGTGGGAAATCCGAGGATGATGTGTGCGCCGACCCGGATCCCCCGGCCCTGCG
This sequence comes from Nitrospirota bacterium, assembly GCA_035490495.1. Lineage (GTDB taxonomy): Bacteria > Nitrospirota > UBA9217 > UBA9217 > UBA9217 > JAJYKN01. Next base: position 3,015 of record DATHDE010000207.1, on the reverse strand, counting down.
TCATGGCAAGGGCGTGCCGGAATGCGGCAAAATCATGCCCCCTGTTGATGAATTCCAATGTCCGGTCGTAGACCGATTGCAGCCCGTATTCTACAAGGATGAAACTGTCTTTGGCCAAATCCTCAAGCAAGGAGATTTTTTCCTCATCCACACAGTCCGGCCGCGTTCCGATGGCCAGTCCCACGACACCGGGATGATCGAGCGCTTCTCGAAAAAGACGTTCGAGAATTCCGACAGCGGCATAGGTGTTCGTATACGGCTGAAAATAGACAAGGAACTTTTCTGCATGATACCGCGATTGTAAATACGGGATTCCCCTGTCGATCTGTTCGCGCACCGAAGCCGTGCTGGAACACGCCGACGGTCTGAAGCTGTCATTATTGCAGTAGATGCACCCGCCTGTTGCGATGGATCCATCCCGGTTCGGGCAGGTAAACCCTGCATCCACATTCACTTTGTAAACCGGTTGGCCGAACAAATCCTTCATGTACGGTCCGAAGGCACGGTAGCGGCGTACTGTGTGTTTTGTCCTTCTGATTGCATTCAATCTGTTCACGATACGAACCTTCCCGTACCTCTGTGTTCTCTCCGTGGAGTGAGCGACGCCTGCAATCGCAGGATGACCGGATTTCGTCCCAAGGAGAGTGGATACTATACCAGAGGCTGGTTAAAAAATCCATACGTGATTTAGCTCTCTGCATTCATGCCGGGTGTTCGTTCAACAATATTCAGGAACTCGTCGGCAAGGGGAAGCAGTTGTTCAACATCTTCAGCCGTTGCCGGTTTTCTCCCCTCGCAGTGGCACACCGGCCGGATTTCAAAGGCGGCTCGAATCGCCTCAAGAAATCTGGGCTCAATGTCTCCCGTCTGCACGTATGCATGTTCAAAAAGAGAAATAGCCTCGCTCTGAGCGGTAGAATGCATGCCCTTTAATTCCAGCAGCCCGAACACTGCATAAAGAAATGCATAATACAGGCTGTTCATGACAAAATTCACGGCAGCATCCTGTACGAGAAGATCCTTTGCCTCTTCCAGCGACTCCCGTGCCTGTTTCATGCGATTCTTCAGTTGTGTCGTGCGTTCGGACATGAGATCCCGCCTTTCGTTATCAGACGCATCACCTTGTCCAGACCGCTGTCCTTCCGATGAGCGATATACCGATAAACCCGCGCAGTTTCAGCTCGTTTGGAGAAACAAGCGTTATTTTCCCGCTGTAGGTCTTGCCGTTTTTCGGGTCATATACTTTGCCTTCAATCCAGACACCGTTCTTGTCGTATACAAAATTACGCACGACATCGAGCCCCAGCAACGGCGTTTTTCTGAGTTTCTGGTCGGGATTCTTGTTGTCCACCTTGGGTGTGCCGGCGGGTCCGTCAGTGGATCCTTCAGGATAGTTCGGATCTTTGAGTGAGACGATCTTGCCGCAGATTTTTTCGCCGCACCTGTATATCTCGATTTTTGCGTCTTTCTCCTGGTTGTTCCAGACGCCGATGATGCCATCGTCATCCCCCCGGACAAGCAGCGGGGACAACACGAGTACGGATACCAAACAACCGACAATAATTTTATTCATTATTCACCTCCCGAAAGTCAATCCGGTATTCAACCGCCCCCGACAGCAGCAGCGGGTAGTGCCCTCAACTTCCATTAAAATTCCCGGATGCGCACTTTACTCCGGCCGACTGAATCTATCAGAAATACGTCCACCGGTCAACCCCCGCCCACATTGCCATTCATTGACAAAACAATAGCCCTTTGATACATTTGATACAATTGTTGCTTTTTTTATTCACCCAGGTGTCGTGTCAGATCAACGAGGCGCGCATAGCACATGGAACAGCGGTCAGACCCCGACAGGCTTCTTTTCCGGTTGGTTTCAATCTTCCTTGCTTTGGCATTCGGGATCGGTCTCACAGGTTATCTCTTCTTCTCCCAGCAGAAGCAACGCATCACGGGTAAAGCTGAAAACGTATTGTCCGCAGTTGCGGATCTGAAGGTCAAGCAGGTTGTTTCCTTGCGGAGGGAACTGGTTGACGACGGCGACCTGCTCAACGGCTCAATTCCGATCTCGTCGATTACGGCTTTGCGTCAGGACAATCACCCCCTGCTGCAGAACGTCCGTGCCTGGCTGCATACGGTTCGGACAAGCCAGCATCACTTGGCCATCCTTCTCATGACGCCGGCCGGGAAAGTAGTCCTTTCAGAACCGGAGGACCAGGGCGCTGTCGGGCCGGACGGCGTGCGCCTCGCCCGAGAAGCTGCTGCATCGGGCCGCATCATACTTTCAGACCTGTACCAGAGCAGAATCGCACCGGTAACGCGCTTCAGTCTCCTGGTCCCTGTTTTCAAGAGGCCGAGGCTGAAAGAAGACCGTCCCCTTGGCGTTTTGCTCGTTAGAATCGATCCGGCCGACATCCTGTATCCATTGATCAGTACCTGGCCCGGCACGAGCACATCGGCTGAGACCTTTGCGATAAGGCGCGAACAAGCAGAAGCCGTTCTGCTCAATGACACGCGCTCCCGAAGCAATGTCGCCCATACTTTACGAATCCCGCTCGAAAAAACACCGCCCCTTGCCCAATTGCTGGACAGCGGAGAAAAAGGCGTCATCCGTATGAATGACCAGCATGATGTGCCCGTAATCGCTGCAGTTCAGCCGGTCCCCGGCACCTCCTGGTATCTCGTTGCGAAAATGGATCAGGAGGAGGTCCTTTCGTCGGTCCGGCGGGAAGCGTTCCTTCTCATTGTAATCGTGCTGCTGCTCATCGGAGGTGCGGGGCTTGGTATTTATCTTTTGTGGCGCCGCCAGATTGCCGAACAGCAACGCCAGCATGCTGCCTCAGAACAGGCGCTGAAATCAGTTTCCACGCGGTACGACTACCTGAGCAAGTATGCAAACGACATAATCCTGATCACTGATTATTCCGGGAAAATTATTGAAGCGAATGACCGGGCAGCGGCAGTCTACGGCTACAGGAGAGATGAACTTTTACAGCTCACCTTTTGCGACCTGTT
>DATHDE010000206.1:0-8135 GCA_035490495.1 Nitrospirota bacterium | reverse complement strand
GGAGGCCGGCAACGAAGCAGCGGCGATCGATGCCGCACCGGAGGAGCAGGTCGCAGGATGATCGAACTCCAGGATGCGCTGCGCAAGAAGGAAATCTGGGCCATCGGCGGGGGCAAGGGCGGGATCGGCAAAAGCCTGATCACGGGCAACATCGGCATCTCCCTCGCCCGCCTGAAGAAAAAAGTCCTGCTCGTGGACGCGGACCTCGGGGGGGCCAACCTGCATACGACGCTGGGCATCGGCGTGCCGGAGATGACGCTGTCGGACTTCCTGAATCGCCGCGTCGAGACCATCCAGGACGTCATCATCAAAACAAGCATCCCCAACCTTTCCCTGATCAGCGGCGCCCAGGACTTCCTCGACGCTGCCAACCCGAATTTCGCGCAGAAAACACGGCTCCTGCGGCACCTTGAAACGCTGGAGGCCGACTACATCCTCCTTGACCTCGGGGCCGGCACCTCGTTCAACATCCTCGACTTCTTTCTTTTCTCGGACCACGGCATCCTGGTCGTGCTGCCCGAACCCACGGCAATCGAGAACGCGTACCGGTTCATCAAGAGCGCGTTCTACCGCAGGTTCAAGAAAGTCGTTGCCAACCAGAACATCAAGGACGTCATCGACGCGGCCATGGACCAGAAGAACACCATGGGCATCCGCACGCCCTATGATCTCATCGAACGCGTCAAGACCATGGAAAAGGAAGTGGGAGAGATCCTCGAGCTGGAAGTGAACAAATTCAGGCCCAAGCTCGTCGTGAACCAGGTCCGGACCAAAAACGACATCCAGATCGGGTTTTCCATGCGGAGCGCCTGCCAGAAGTATTTCGGCATCAACCTGGAATACCTCGGCTATGTGGAATACGACGACTGCGTCTGGCAGTCGATCCGGAGCAAACGGCCGCTGTCCGTCGAGTATCCCTACTCCCGGCCGGCCCGCTGCATTGAGCGGATCGTCCATAACCTGCTCCGCAAGGAGCAGCTGACGCTGAGCGTGCTGTATTAAACGTTCCGAATAGTTTCTCCCCCGGTGGCTGCGATGAAAAAAATCGAAGACCTCACCTATTACGAACTGCTTGAAGTGGCCCCCAATGCCACGGCACAGGAGATCCACCGTGCGTACGAACGCGTGCGCAGGATCTATGAGCCGAACTCCATCGCCCTGTATTCGCTCTTTACGCCCGAGGAAACGGCCGCGATCCACCAGCGTATCGAGGACGCCTACCGGACGCTGGTGTACGAAGACAATAGGAAGAAGTACGATGCGAAGCTGCGGGGAGCCGTGGAGCTCCCCGAACCGGCTGCGCCGTCACATCAGCGGTATTACGAGCCGCCGTCTCCTTCACCGCAACGGCCAATGCCGCGTTCCCTACCGGAGCCTGCCGCGCCCCATCCGGCCGATGTCCCGCAGCCAGAGCCCCAGCCGCCGGTCCGGCATGAAGAAGTGACGCCGGTAGCGCCGTTCATCGGCGAATACACCGGCCCCGCCATCAGGGCGCTCCGGGAACTGCGGGGATTGAGCCTGAGCACGGTCGCGAATCAGACCAAGGTCAGCTCGCGCTACCTCGAATCGATCGAAGAAGAAACCTTCCAGAAGCTTCCTGCTCGGACCTACACGCGCGGCTTTCTCATGCTCTACGCCAAGGCGCTCGGGTGCGATCCGGAGCGGTTTGCGAGCGACTATCTCAGGCGTTTCGATGCGGCAACGAAACCCCTGAAAGCGAAATGACGCCGTCCGGCTGTTCTCATGCTTGCCTGTTTTTTCCAGCAGCAGATGATCCTTCTATATTTACAGCTCAGTAAAAATACTGTCAGCCACCTATGCACATGCTGCAGCAAGGGAAACCGTCACCTGCCAAAACCTTGCTTTTTACCGTTCCAAAACAGTATCGTATTGACACGATAGCATCGGTCATCCCCAAGCGCCTCCAGCGGGGAGCTGATTTCACATCGGATCCCCGATGAAAGCCTCGGGTATGACATTCTCGTTTGTTGCTTCTGTTCACCCGTGTCTTTTGTGGCTTGCGTGTCCATTCTTCCTGCTTTTTTTGATACAATTACGTAAAATCAGTTTACGAATTACGTATCAACAGAAAAGTGTGTTGCGAGACGAATGTTGTGCATCCTGATGCCTCGACCGAAAGGAGGTGAACCTATGCGAAAAGTGCTTCTTTGTTGTTTCGTGATCTCAGGGCTTGCCATCGCAGGCGTTGTGCATGCCCAGCAGGCGCCGGCAGCTCCCGCCACAGCAGCGACGCCGACGCCCGCCCCTGCTCCGGCCGCCAAGGCTCCGGAAGCAGGCTCCCCGCTTGTTCGTATGGAAATTGCTTCATCTGTTGAAAACCACGAGCCCGTGGGCATTGCCGCGTCGTTCCCCGCAACGCAGGAAAAGGTTTACTGCTTCCTCGAATTCAGGGATATCAAGAAGGCGACGACGGTGAACGTGGTCTGGACCCTGGGCGGCAAAGAAATGGGGAAGATCCCGCTCGCGGTCAAAGCCATGTCCAAATACCGCACCTGGGCGAACAAGACCGTCAGCGGCATGAAGGGCGACTGGAAAGTGGATCTCGTGGATGAGTCGGGCACCGTGCTCAAGTCAGCGACGTTCAAGGTGCAGTAACAGTCTTTTTTTTACGATAAAAAGCGCAGGTTCAGAAACCTGCGCTTTTTTTGCGGTTAACTTCCTTAAAGTAAATACAGAGTTTACACCTATGCGGAAAGATCATATCGTTCTTCTCTGCCCCGCAAGCAGGATTTGAAAGCAAGAAACGGAGTGAATTACAGACTCTGCTGACGTATAATTCATACATCAATAGATCGTGGGGGAGGTTCAGGCAGTATGAGGGGCTCAGCAAAGGCGAGGGCAGCGGCAGTAACAACAGACCCGCGGTGGCATGCATTAGTGACGCGCGATCCGAAGGCCGGCAACGCCTTCGTGTATTCCGTCAAAACAACCGGCGTCTACTGCCGCCCCGCCTGCCCTTCCCGCCTGGCGAAACCTGAGCACATCTCGTTTCACGACACGCCGTCTGATGCAGAACGCGCGGGGTTTCGCCCCTGCAAACGCTGCAAACCGGAGGGCCGTTCAGTCGTTGAAAATAACGCAGAGACGGTTTCCCGAATATGCCGTTTCATCGATTCTTCCGGGCAGGCGCCGACTCTCGATGAACTCTCGCGGTATGCCGGCTGGAGCACGTATCACCTGCATCGCACGTTCAAAGCGATGACCGGCCTCACCCCCGGGGCGTATGCCCGGGCCCGTCGTGCCGAACGCATACGAAGCGAACTCGGACGCGGTGTGCCCGTAACACGCGCCCTGTACGAAGCAGGGTACGGCTCCAGCAGCCGTTTCTACGAAGAGGCCGATCAGGTCATGGGAATGACGCCGACCGCTTTTCGAGCCGGCGGAATAAACATGGTGATCCGTTTTGCTGTGGGCAAAAGCTCGCTCGGCAATGTCCTCGTGGCGCAAAGCGAGCGAGGCGTGTGCGCCATTCTCATGGGCGACGATCCCGGCGCCCTTGTCCGCGATTTGAAGAAAAGATTTCCCGCGGCAGACCTGATCCCCGGCAATGCTTCATTCAGACGGCTCATTGCCACGGTCGTAAATTTTATCGAATCCCCCAAAAAGAACTTCAGCCTTCCCCTCGACATACGCGGAACCGTGTTCCAGAAACGGGTGTGGGACGCGCTCCGCAAAGTCCGTCCCGGCGAAACAGTAAGCTATTCCGAGCTTGCCGGACGCATCCGCGCTCCCCGGGCTGCCCGGGCGGTCGCGCGGGCCTGCGCCGCCAACCCCCTTGCCGTAGCAATCCCCTGCCACCGCGCCGCAGCAAAAGACGGCAGCCTGTCCGGCTACCGCTGGGGTGTGAACCGCAAACGCGCTCTTCTCGAACGCGAATCGCGCTGATAACCCATCCTCCCCTCCCGCCAAATCTCCCCTGCAAATTTAAGTTTGCACAGTGCGGCCCGCGCTGGTCAAAAGGATAAGGCATTCGTTCTGTGAGGGTAACGCCGGCACGTGAGTTATGACGCCGATGTTTCATGACGTTATGCCATTTATCAAATCAGCGCAGGTTGAGTTCGGTAAAAAAGCTTCCAGTAGCGTCATTATCAGGCGGGGTGCTGAAATGGACCGGTCGGCATGGTCATGATAAATATTAAAAGGAAACGAACCCTTCATATAAACCATATTACTATCCTAAAGTTTCATCATTTTAGTACCGATAAATATTCCAAATAGCCGTCATTCCCGGGATTTTAATCGGGAATCTGGTGTTAAATCAGATCCCCGGTAAAAACATTCGGTGATGACACAACGAAAAGCGTCCAGACAATTACAAGCTGAAATGCCGACATGGGAAAGAAATCCGTAACATACCGCCTGCGCAGCGACTTCCAGCTCGCCATCATCACCCTGATGGCGGCGGTGGCGCTGATCGGGATCACGCCTTTCACGGTGCTGCGCGGATTCAGCGGCCAATGGACGCTTTTCGGCATCGACCTCACCATCCAGACCGGCATCCTGGCCGCTGTCCTCTACACCTGGAAAACCGGCAACACGCGCGGCCCCAGCTTTTTTCTGGCTTACTTTATCTGTGTCATGGGGATCATCGCCGTACACCGCCTCGGCGTGCCGGGACAAAACTGGTTCTACGCGGTAACCGTGGCCATGTTCTTCCTGATCGACCGCCGCAACGCCCTTGTCATCGTCCTGACCAGCGTACTCGTGCTGCTGGGCAGCACCGGAGGCCGATTGTCATCCGAAGCCGCCTCCTTCTACATCACCATCCTCGTCTGCGCAATGCTGAGCTATGCGTTCTCCTACCGCATGGCGATGCAGCGGGATCAACTGGAAGCGCTGGCTGCCAAGGATCCCCTGACCGGCGTTTTCAACCGGCGAACCCTTTTCGATGACCTCGACCGCGCGCACGAAGTTTTTCGGCGCGAGCGACGCACGTATGCCGCGCTGATACTGGACCTCGACGAATTCAAGGCCGTCAACGACCGGTACGGCCACCTGGCCGGCGACGACGTTCTGATAGCCCTGTGCCGCCTGGTTGAACAGAACATCCGCAAAGGCGACCGGCTCTATCGCTTCGGCGGCGAGGAATTCGTCATCCTCGTCCATGTCGCCCGGCAGGACCACCTGACCGTAATGGCCGAAAAACTGCGCAGGAAGGTGGCCGACAAGCTTACCGCACCCGACGGCAAACCGATCACCATTTCCATCGGAGGCGCCATTCTGCTCGCTGAGGAATCCGTCGCCGACTGGTTTGGCCGCGCGGATAGCGGACTCTACACCGCAAAGAATTCGGGCCGCAACAGAACGGTCATCAACGGCGCTCCAGGCGGCCAGACCCCGTGGACAATGCACAAAAAAATCGGTATAATGCGTGAGTAACAGAGATAGAGCATAATGTACTGATTTTTTGACGTCCCCTCCCTTGATACATGCCAAAGAAACCGAGACAGAACCGCTCCCGTGATGCCGCGCGAACGAACGATCCGGTACAGCCACACCGAAAACGGGCGCCGCTCAACCATCGCCTCAGCGTGGAAGTGGATGTTGAGTCGCTTCTGACGCTTGAGAACAGGTGCACCGGCTGCGCAAAAGGCCAGCTGTGCTGCTGCTCGAACTATGAGGTCTGCGTTACACACGCGGAAATGAAAAGGATCATCAGGGTCATGCCCGAGGCTGCAAAGTACTGCCCCCATCTCCTGACCGCGGGCGGATACGACAACGTGTTCGAAGAAGAGGAACACGGGCTTTTTTCCATAGACACCGCTGAGGACGGACTCTGTCTGTTCGCCTACTGGTCTGACGGAAGGACGCAGTGTTCCCTGCATACCGTCGCCCTGGAGCAGGGGCTGCCTCTTGAACAGGTGAAGCCCAAGGTCTGCCTGCTCTGGCCACTCCACTTTTCCGATGACCACGAGGTCCTTGCCCTGATCAGTGACGCGTCTCTCTTCGACTGCAATTCTCTTAAAACGCCAGATTCGCGCACAATAAGCCCCGGCTTTGTCGAGGCGATCGAAATGGTGTACGGAGAGGGGTGTGGCGCACAGGTGCAGCACGCGGCGGAGAACGGTTATCGTCGTACCCTGCTGGTCAGCCGGCGGTGAACAATGGTTAAACGAGTCCTCTCGAATTTGCGGATTTCTCTATTCTTGAATTAACTCCACCTTTCATGTCGAATTTGTTAAACACGATCAATCAACATATCTTCCTTGTTAACAGGAATCCACGCCGCTAAAATTTCTCAGCTTTATAGTTCAACAGTTTAATGCCGATAAGATAAACGATTTCATATCAAGTGAAGGTAAGCGAGTGAAGAATGGAATCGCCTTGAAGAGTATACCTTTTACTCTTTTTTCTTGCGGTTCAGCGCCCTGTCGGCCTTATAGGGCGTTGAACCGGATGTGAGATCATGCAACGGCAGCCAGCCGATGAGCAACTTCACGTGCAATTTGAAACCGTTTTACATCGAACATGAATTACTCAAATAATGTAAAAGGCATGAAGGAAAGATTCCGATTTGATTTCCGATCGCATATGACGAACAAGCTCTTTCTTCTTATTGCAGGCTGCATTGTTATTCATCTCATTGTCTGAGGAGACGGAAGTGATCGCACATCGTCCCCCGCTGGGAAGGTCTTTTAATCCCTGGCATTTTACCTGGATAGCCGCCGTCGTGTCTGAAGTCTTTACGGTGATCATAACCAGTATACAGTACTATTTTGATCCTACGATGAACCTTCATAATCTATTGAGGGTTGGCGCCATTGATGCCTTGTTTGTTCCGCTGATTGTCGTCCCAATCGTTATCTACTTTTCTCGAAATGAACTGGCACTGAGGCAGATAAATGTGCAGCTCGAAAAAGAGATAGCTGAGCGAAATCGCGCGGAAACTGCACTCGGAAGCGCTGAAGAGAAATACCGCAACCTCATCGAGACAACAGATACTGGTTTTGTGATCATTGACGGCCACGGCAGGGTCGAGGATGCAAATGGCAAATATGCGGAGCTGTGCGGCCGCAAAGAACCGGCTGATGTCATCGGGAGGAGCGTTCTGGACTGGACCGCGCCGTATGACCAGGCGCGCAATACCGTGGAGGTGAAGAAATGTGTTGAACGGGGATTTGTGCGGGATTTCGAGGTCGATTATATAGCGCCGAATGGAAAAATTACACCCGTTGAGATTAATGCAACAGTTCTTCGTTCCGGCGATTCCGTTACCATCCTGAATCTCTGCCGGGACATCACCGAGCGCAAGCGGGCAGAGGAGGCGCTTCGTGAACACCAGGAACAGCTCGATATGGCACTCCAATCAGCGCACATGGGCGTCTGGCGTCATGAGATTAAAGAAGAGCGGCACTACTTTGACAAAGTAACGTGTCAAATACTCGGCATAGATGCGTCGATTTTCTCGGGGAAGAGCGAAGATTTTTTTAAGGTGATCCACCCTGAGGACAGGGAAAAGGTGAAGGCCACAATCGGCCAAACAATTGCTCAAAACGTCCCGTTGAAAATCATCTTTCGAGTCGTATGGCCGGAGGGAAGCCTCCACTATATTTCATCCCGGGGCAGACTCGTGTGTGATGACGCCGGACAGCCGCAGCGGCTCAATGGCATCCTCTGGGATGTGACCGAGCGGCTTACGTCTGAGATTGAGCTCCAGGAAAAGGAAACGAAGTATCGGCTGCTCTTTGAGTCTGCAAAGGATGGGATATTTATAGTGAGCGAAAACGGTTTTGTGGACTGCAACCAGAGGGGAGCAGAAATGTATGGCCTCACGCGAGAGGATGTCCTCAGGCGTTCGCATTTGGACTTGGCGCCCGGGCGACAGCCCGATGGACGGCTGTCCGGGGATGTATCTGCAGAGAAGATGCGGCTGGTGATGAGCGGAATTCCCCAGGTGTTCGAGTGGCAATCGCTCCACTCATCGGGGCAACCGTTTGACGTGGAAATCACTCTGAACAAACTCGAGCTGGGCGGCAGGATGTATGTGCAAGCCATTGTCCGCGACATCAGCGAGCGGAAGCGGTTGGAGCATGAGCGTATTAGGACTCAGAAGCTTGAATCCATCGGAACGCTCGCTGGCGGTATTGCGCATGATTTTAACAACATGCTGCAGG
>DATHDE010000205.1:0-2962 GCA_035490495.1 Nitrospirota bacterium | reverse complement strand
TTCCACTGAACGAACTGGGTATTACGAACGCGAAAACAGCCAAGGAGCTTCAGCTCGCTTTCGCGGCATACGGCACCGCATCGCCGGGAAATTATCAACCTCACGTTGCCTACAACTCAGGGAACAACACCTATCTCCTTGTCTATTCCAATCTCACCTCGACCGTGACGGGCTCCGACATCGTCTACGGGCGGCTCCTCAATAGCGACGGGTCTCCGGCTGGCTCCGCATTCGAGATCCTTGATCCGCAGATCGCCTGGTATGGCGGCGTGGCATCGGGAGTGGCCTTTGACAGCAATCGATACCGGTTCCTAGCGGTCTCCGATAGAAAGACGTATCCCTCCGATATTGCCGGCCAGTTCGTGAATTCGGACGCGACCCTGCAGGGAGCGATAGTGTCGCTGGCGACGGATACGGCGGCTCAAAATGCCGCTGCGGCGGCCTATGATCTCTCGAACGACCGCTTTCTTGTCGCCTGGAGCGATAACCGCGTCGCCAGTTTGAATGGAGATATTTACGGCGCACTGGTGGCGGCCGGCACGGGGGAACTGGTGAGCACGGCGTCGGGGACGAACTTCGCCATTACCCATGCGGCCAATACACAGGTATATGTGAGCGTGGCAAACGACAGCGTGAACCATCGGTTCCTGGTCGTGTGGACAGATTACCGCACTGTTGGATCATCGAATACCGATATTTACGGCGCATTGGTTTCAGCCGCAACGGGCGGCTTGGTCACAACAGCCACGGGCACGAACTTCATCATATCCAACGCCGCTAATGAACAGCAGTATCAGGCCGCCGCATTTGACACGGTGAACCGCCGGTTCCTCGTTGCATGGTCGGACAACCGAAATTCCGGGTCATCGGGTTTTGATATCTACGGCGCGCTGGTGAATTCCGACGGGTCGCTGTACAGCACCGCCTCGGGCTCGAACTTCGTCATATCCAATGCTTCGGCTGCTCAGACGTCGCCGTCAGTGGTTTACGAGAGCGGGAACGGGCGCTTCCTCGTGGTCTGGTCGGACCAGCGGAACAACGCCTCAACATCGGCCGATATCTATGGTCAATATGTGAATGTTGACGGCACGATGGCGGGGAGCGAGTTCATCATTGCCAGCACAACCACCCAGGAGAACATACCCTCGGCTGCCTACAACTCCAGCTGCGGCAACACCCTGGTCACCTATGCTACGTCCACTTCGCTTCCTGTGTATTCCTACGACCTCGGCCTGGCACTCGTCGGCAGTCCCTGTCCTGCAGGCAGCGGTGGAGGAACCGGCGGCGGCGGGAGCGGCTGCTTTATCGCGACCGCGGCTTACGGGACCGACACAGCAGAAGACGTGCAAGTGCTTCGTCGGTTCCGTGACAATCATCTGTTAACCAATGCGGCCGGCCGCGCTTTCGTGAGGGCATACTACCGGTACTCGCCGCCGGTAGCGGATTTCATTGCCGGGAGCGAACCTCTTAAGGCCGCGGTGCGGATTGTGCTCGCGCCCGTTGTTTTCTCCGTCAGGTACCCCTTCATTGCTTTAATGGGGTTGTCAACGCTTCTTCTCTTTATAGCATACCGGCTCAGGGCGCGGCGGTCACTTCCTTCTTCTCACTGCTGACTTCTCTCAAGGGGTTTTGCAGGACGAGGACGTTGTTTCCGACTGCGACTGGTCGATCCAGATCGGCGGTCTCTATGGGACCTATGATTCCAATGCCGGCGGATTTCCGAAGGTTACGATGACGAAACAGTGATGAAGCAGCGATCCTGGAAGTCATCGGGAAGCAGGTTCTGCGATATGGAACCCGGCCCAGTGGGGGAGAGTCGAAACAGCCATGACCCTCGCGGGTCAAGGGAAAAGCAAGCATAGAAACAACGATCCTAAATGTAGCCCGATGCGATGGGAATGCTACCAGTAAAGACCTGACCCTAAGAGATGCACGCTTCTCGGCAGATGTCAAATATAAAGAATTGACCCCAAGGGTTTTTTTTCAGCATAGTGGGACTGTCAAGCCGCAAGACCTGACCCTTTCGCCCCTATTCCCCGAGCAAACAGCTGGCAAATAAAATTATCACTCCGCCCAGCCTGTCAGATGATCTAATCAAGCACTGTGGCTTTAAAAATGTGCTTGCATCTCTGTAGCTTTTATGCTACATTCTCTCAAGTGGAAATTTACCCCTATACATTAGAGTATTACCTCACAGAAGCGGGCGAGAAACCGTTTAGAGAGTGGCTTGATGGCCTCAAGGATATCATGGCCCGCCAGAAGATCCGTATAAGGCTTGACCGGGTCCGGCTCGGGAATCTCGGGAAAAACCGCTCTGTTGGTGAAGGCGTCTACGAACTCAAAATAGATTATGGTCCGGGCTATCGCGTGTACTACGGACTGGACAAGAAAACAGTGGTTCTCCTCTTGCTTGGCGGAGACAAATCATCGCAGAAGAAGGACATCACCCGGGCAAGGATATATTGGGCGGACCATAAAAGGAGAAAGACGAATGGCTAAGAAAACGACATCCTATCAGGAAGACTTGATCGAGGCATTAAAGGATCCCAGAGAAGCTGCTGCCTATCTCAACGCGGCAATGGAAGAAGGGGACCGGGAACTCTTTTTGCTTGCTATGCGAAATGTGGCCGAAGCGCACGGCGGCATGGCTGCAATATCAGCAAAAACCAAGTTGAACCGGGAGAGCTTATATCGCATGCTGTCAAGGAAGGGCAATCCTGAGATCAAGAGCATCATGACACTGCTGCAGTCCATGGGGCTGAAACTCTTAATTGAGCCCAAGACCAGGAAAGCGAAGTCATCAAAAATCAGGAAAGCAGCGTGAGTTTTGTTATCGCAGTCGCAGCGCATAAACAGCGGGATTTCGTATCAGGCCTATCAGCCCCCGATCCTCAAGACCGCTTGTCCTTAAGATCCCCGGGAAAACATCGGCCAAATAAAATTATCATCCCGCGAGTTTGCT
>DATHDE010000204.1:0-7978 GCA_035490495.1 Nitrospirota bacterium | reverse complement strand
GGTGTTCCTGCATTTTGCCGGGCCGGCCTTGATCCAACGTCATTGACAACGCATCGAAGGAGGCTTACAATCGTCGAACCTGCCGCGGTGCGGGAAAGTCATCTCGTTGCCGCGGGTCAAACAGGAGCATATCCTCTTCGTGTCCGGGAAAGGCACCCATGCGCATAGGTTTCCATGTTTCCATCTCCGGCGGTTTTTCACTCGCAGTCCAGCGCGCCCACGAACTGGGGTGCACGTGCATGCAGATATTCAGCCGCAATCCGCGCGGATGGACCGTGAAGCCCCTTGATCCGGGCGATGTCGAGGAATTCAAGCAGCTCAGGGCGAAGTGGGACATCGGTCCTGTTTTCGTGCATGTGAACTACCTCATCAATCTCGCCTCTCAGCGGCCGGACCTGTACGAAAAATCGATCGAGCAGTTTGTGGTGGACCTCGAGCGCACGGAAAAGCTCGGTGCGGAATTTCTCGTCACCCATCTGGGATCCGCGAGCGGGAAGGAACCGCAGTGGATGATCGAGCGCGTGGCCGCGGCGCTCAACATGGCCATGAAGCTTCATCCGCCCCGGGCTGCGATCCTCCTCGAAAACACTGCGGGCGAGAAAGGGGACATCGGCTATGAGCTGGAGCAGATCCGGGATGTGATCGACCGGCTCGACGATGCCCGGAACATCGGCGTCTGCTACGATACGTGCCACGGTTTTGCCGCAGGATACGATGTGCGGGACAGCAGGAGCATCGATGCGCTTGCAAGGAAAATCGAAACAACGATTGGATTGAAACGGCTCCGGGGCATGCACCTGAATGACTGCCTGAAGGACTTCGGTTCTCATGTCGACCGGCACTGGCACATCGGTGAAGGGAAGGTCGGGCTCGACGGGTTCAAGGTCCTGCTGAATCATTCCGTGTTCAAAGACATTCCGAAGATCATGGAAACGCCGAAGGAAACGGAGGAAGACGATCCGCGGAACATGAAGACCGTGCAGCGGCTGATCCGGCCCGAGCCTGAGAAAAAAACGACGGGCAGGTAGGGGAACGGAGCACTGTCCACGGAGCATCGTGCTCTCGCGGGGAAGTTTTCTTGACATTCCCCGGCAGCTGTGTTATAAGTCTCACACAATTCACGACCACATTCAGGCTAAGGGAATCCCGTGTGAATCGGGAGCGGACCCGCCGCTGTGATCCCGGTCCCGCGCGAAGCGAGACCAGCACTGTTGTTCAAGAGAGCCACTGGCCGAAAGGCTGGGAAGGCGGACAACAGGGGAGAGCCAGAAGACCTGCCTGGATGTTCTCGCACAGTCTTCGGCGCTAAGATAATGTGTGGGTTAAGTTTGCCTATTAATCCCCGGTCTTTCCGAAGACCGGGGATTTTTTTTGCGCGAACAGGCAGCACAAACCTGAAGCGTAGAGTGGACGCGGATTTTCGCGGATTTGAGAACCTGATACTACGGTCATACCTTGATACGCGTTCATCCGCGTAAAACCGCTTCCCATGTATTTTTATGGCATGCATGAAAATATTCACCGCCTTCATCTCGATCATTATGTGGTCGAACGTTGCCTTTGCTGAAAACAGCACCGGCATACCGAAAAGGATCGTTTCCCTTGCGCCGAGCATGACGGAGATCATGTTCAGCCTGGGACTGGGCGACCATATCGTTGCCGATACGACCTACTGCGACCATCCCGAGGAAGCGAAAGCGAAGCCGAAGATCGGCAGCATGTCGAGCCCCTCGCTCGAGGCGATCGTGAGCATGAAGCCGGACATCGTCATCATGAGCATGGACGACAACCCCCGGGAAATCTATGACCGCCTGCAGGGCCTCGGCATCAGGTGCTACGTCTGGACAGCGCGGAAGATCATCGATCTTCCGCAGGGGATCAGGGAACTGAGTGCGGTTCTGCAGGTCCCGGAAAAAGGAAACGAACTTGCAGCGCATATTGAGCAGGAGATCGGGGCTCTCGCCGCGGTGCGTAAAAAAACGCAGACTGAACGGAAAAAGGTTCTTTTCATCGTCTGGCCGGAACCGCTGATCGTGGCCGGTCCCGGCACGGCAATCGACGATGCACTGGCGCTGCTCGGCATGAAGAATGCGGCGTCCGCCGCGCAAACCATTTACCCGCGCTATTCCATTGAAGAAGTGATACGGCAGGAGCCGGAAATGCTGTTCATCGGCATGGCAACGGGAATGGACATGAGAACGGTGTCCCAGGGCATAGTGAAACGACTGTCATCCGTGCCTGCCGTCAGAAACGGCGCAGTATGCTACGTGGGGGAGGGGCTGTACCGGATCGGCCCGAGGATCGTCGAGGGGATAAAGGAGCTCGCTCAATGCGTTCACTGAAGACGGGCCTGCTCCTGGCAGGCGCACTCGCGGTCGTTCTCACCGCGCTGTTCGCAGGACCGCGATTCATCAATCCGTTTGCGATGACGCCGATGGACAGGGAGATTCTGCTTGCGATACGGCTCCCGCGGGTCGTGGTGGCTGTTCTCATGGGCATGGCGCTCGGGGCATCGGGTGCCGTGCTCCAGGGCGTGCTCAGAAATCCGCTGGCCGACCCCTATATCCTCGGCATATCGAGCGGCGCGTCACTGGCAGCCGCGCTCGGCATGTTGTCCGGAGCGTATATCTTCGGCAAGGTGAGCGTGCCGCTGGCTGCGTTCATCGGTGCGTGTCTCGTCAGCGTGCTGGTAGGCGCCTTTGGATGGAAGCGCGGCGGCGTCTGGCCCGAACGGCTGCTGCTTGCCGGCATCGGGTTGAACTTTCTTTTCAGCTCCGTGCTGATGCTGGTCATGAGCATGTCGAGCGACGAGGGGCTCCGCCGCACCGTGCTCTGGATGTTCGGCGACCTGTCCATGGCGGACTGGACGCTCATTCCGTCGGCATCCCTGCTGGTCGTGCTCGGGCTCGGCCTTGCCATGGCCCGGTCGCGCGCTCTGAATGCGCTGATCCTGGGCGATGAGTTCGCCCACAGCCTCGGCTTCGCGGTCCAGCGCGAAAGGCTTTTCATGTTCGCGGCCATGGCGCTCATGACCTCTGCGTCGGTCTCGCTCGGCGGGACCATCGGGTTCATCGGCCTGCTCATGCCGCACATCGTCCGGTTCCTGCTCGGCGCGGACAGCACGGTGCTCGTGCCTGCGTCGGCAGTCGCGGGCGGCGCCTTCCTGTGTTTGGCGGACCTGCTCGGACGGTCGCTGATGCCGCCGCTGGAGCTGCCGTCGGGAACCGTGACCGCCGTCATCGGGGCGCCGTATTTCCTGTATCTGCTGAGGAGGAAGGATGTCCTCAGTGTATAGCGGACCCATACTGGAGCTGCAGAACGTTTCGTTCGGGTATCCGGGGCACGGCCGCATCGTGCGCGATCTTTCCTTCTCCGTCGGGAACGGGGAATTCATCGGTCTCCTGGGAGCGAACGGTTCAGGCAAGTCGACGATTCTCAAGCTGGCGTCGGGCATGCTGAAGCCGGAGGAAGGGAGCATCGGGCTCTGGAACAAGCCGGTCATGTCCTACCGAAACAAGGACCGTGCCAAGCTCCTGTGCTATTTCCCGCAGCATCTCGACGTGAACGTGCCCTTCACCGTGCGCGAGCTTGTGGGCATGGGCCTCTACCCCTACGACATCCCGCCGAAAATGACGGTGGATGAAGCGGTGGAGATGGTGGGGCTGTCGGACAAGATGAAGTCGTTTGTCACGAATCTGAGCGGCGGGGAGCGAAGGCGCGTATTTATCGCCATGACCCTGATCCAGGGCGCGGGCCTGCTGCTCCTGGACGAGCCGCTGGCGAACCTGGACATCAAGTACCAGATCGAACTGTTGAGGCTCCTTCGCGAGCTGCAGCGGAAAAAAGAGATCTCTGCGGTGATGGCGCTGCATGACATCAATGCGGCGCTTCAGTTCGAGAAAGTGGTGCTGATCAAGGACGGGGCGATCATCGGCTCGGGAAGGCCGGAGAGCGTTTTGTCGAAGGAAATGCTGAAGCAGGCCTTTGACGTGGACGTGGAGATCATGCGGACCCAGAGCGGCGGGGTGTATGTGGGATACGGGAATTGAGCGTAAAAGGCAGGCGATTGCATTACGGGAGCGGAAGGCGGGGGTGCTTCCCATCCCTGCCGGAAATGCGATGAATTTTATCAGGGAGTAGAGCGCAGGAGTGCATGCAAGGTAAGATCGAAAGAGTATCTTCAGCAGAGAACAATTCCGCTGAGTGTATCGCTCTGTCGGGGCTTCCAGCACCCCCGCCCTCCTCGCCGGGTGAGAAGCGGGAACAGGTGCTTACTTATATATAGAAAGGAAGAATTATGAAACCATCAACCGAGAACATCGCTGCACGTGCGAACACCATTTCAGCGTCGATCAAGTCCGTCTGCGCAAGCATCACGCCCGTGGAAACGTCATTCCACGACATCGCCCAGAAACGTCTGGACAGCCTGACCAAACCGCTCGGCAGCCTGGGCCGGCTTGAGGAGTTTGCGCGCAGGATCGTCGCCATCAGCAGGGACACGATGCCGGCGCTGGACCGCAAGGTTATCTTCACCTTCGCCGGCGACCACGGCGTTGCTTCGGACGGCGTGTCCGCCTATCCGAAAGAAGTCACGCCGCAGATGGTCCTGAACTTCCTGCGCGGCGGAGCAGGCATCAACGTCCTGTCGCGCCATGCAGCGGCAGACGTCGTAGTCGTGGACATGGGCGTTGACTATGATTTCGACGACGTTCCCGGCCTCGTGTCCCGCAAGGTCGTGCGCGGCACGCGCAATATGCACGCGGGGCCGGCAATGACGAGAGCCGAAGCGGAGCAGTGCCTCCACGCGGGCATCGAGCTTGCCCGGGAATACGCGAAGAAAGGCTATCATATCTTCGGGACCGGCGACATGGGCATCGGCAACACGACGCCGTCGAGCGCCATTGCATCCGTTCTCACGGACACCCCCGTGAAAAACGTTACCGGCAGAGGCACCGGCATCACCGATGATTCGCTCCTGAAAAAAGTTAGAGTCATCGAGGAGAGCATTGCCGTGAACCGGCCGGATCCCGGGGACCCCGTCGATGTGCTCGCAAAAGTCGGCGGCGCGGAGATCGGCGGCATCGCAGGCCTCATCCTGGGAGCGGCTGCCGAACGCATCCCCGTTGTCGTGGACGGATTCATCTCGACTGCGGGCGCCATGATCGCCTATGAACTGAACCCGAAAACCGTGGACTATATGTTTGCCGCCCATTATTCCGTTGAACAGGGCCAGCGCTCCCTGCTCGGGAAAATGGGGCTCGTGCCGATCCTCGATTTCTCGATGCGCCTCGGCGAAGGCACCGGAGCGGCGCTCGCCATGCTCATGATCGAGGCAGGAGTAAAGATCTACCGCGAGATGGCGACGTTCGGCGAGGCGGGGGTGTCGGAGAAGGGGTAGAGAAGGGACCGATTTTCCCTCAAGGGGAATACGTCAGCCGGAGACGCGCACATGTATCTTGCATCCTGGAGCGGCGGGAAGGACAGCTGTCTCGCCTGTTATCTTGCAATCAAGCGGGGAATGAATGTCTCCCGGCTGATCCATTTCGCCCGCCCGAACAACCTGCACGGCGTAGATTCTGCACTTATCCGCATCCAGGCTGCGCTGACAGGCATCCCCCTGATCCAGCGGTACGTCGAGCAGGAGGAGTTCGAACATGAATTCAGAATGACGGTTGCAAGCCTCAGGAAAGTCGGCGCGGAAGGCATGATCTTCGGCGACATCTATCTCGAACCTCACAAGGAATGGGTCGACCGGACGTGCGGGGAGCTCGGGATCGAGCCCGTGGAGCCGCTCTGGGGGCGGAAATCAGACGACATCGTCGAAGAGTTCCTGCGTGCCGGATTCGAGACGCTCGTGGCAAGCGGAAAGCAGGAGTTGATCGACAGGAAGTTCATCGGAAGAAAAATGGGCGGGGAGTTCATCGAGTACCTGAAAACAAAAAAGCTCGATGTCTGCGGCGAGAACGGCGAGTTCCATACGTTTGTGACCAAAGGACCGCTGTTCGAGGGATCGATTGATATTAAAGCATACGAAGTCGTCAGCAGGGACGGGTTCTGGTTCCTGGATGTAAAGGAATATAAGGTAAACACGTAAACATGGCAAAGGCACTCATGATACAAGGCACGGGCTCGGGCGTGGGAAAAAGCATCATCGTCGCCGGCTTGTGCAGAATGTACCGCGACCGGGGGGTGAATGTCGCGCCGTTCAAGGGCCAGAACATGGCGCTCAATTCTTTTATCACCAGGGAGGGCGGCGAGATCGGCCGCGCGCAGGCGTATCAGGCCGAGGCGGCGCGCATCGAACCGTCCGTGGACATGAATCCCGTCCTGCTCAAGGCGACGGGCGAGGCAGGCTGCCAGGTGATCCTGAACGGCAAAGTCCATTCGAACATGGCGGCGCGCGAGTATTATTCATTCAAAAAAGAAGCCTGGGCGGCGGTCACGCAAGGCTATGAACGGCTGTCGCGCAGGCATGATCTCATCATCATCGAAGGCGCGGGCAGCCCGGCGGAGATCAACCTCGCGAACGATGAGGTCGTGAACATGAGCGTTGCCAGGCTCGCACAGGCGCCCGTCATCCTTGTGGGAGACATCGACAAGGGCGGCGTGTTCGCATCGCTGTTCGGAACGATCCAGCTGCTCGACGGAGATGCGGAATATATCAGGGCCTTCATCATCAACAAGTTCAGGGGCGACATCACTATCCTGAAGCCGGGGCTCGACATGATCACGGACAGGACCGGCAGGCCCGTGCTGGGTGTTCTGCCCTATCTCGGCGACATGGGGCTGCACGAGGAGGACGGGATTCCGGTGGAGCGGTTCAGGCGATTCAAACACTCGCACCCGATCCGGATCGCTGTTGTCGCCCTTCGCTATATCTCCAATTTTACGGATTTCGATCCGTTCCTGTATGAACCCGACGTCGAGCTGAACTATACGCTTCGCGACGGCGATATCGAGAATGCGGACCTGGTCATCCTGCCGGGATCGAAAAACACGGTGCAGGACCTGCTGTTCCTGCGGGAGACGGGAATCGAGGAGAGCGTGAAGCGTGCAGCGGCAAAAGGCATTCCCGTGGTCGGCGTCTGCGGGGGGTACCAGATGCTCGGACGGAGGATCGCCGACCCGCTCGGCGTTGAAAGCAGCAGCAAGGAAACCCGCGGCATGGGGCTGCTCGATGTGGAGACGGTGCTGGAAGGGAAGAAGGTGACGGCGCAGGTTGAAGCTGAGCTAGTTCAAGGTTCAGAGTTCAAAGTTCAGAATAATGGGATCGACGATCGACAACTGAAAGGGTATGAGATTCATATGGGAAGAACAACCGGTGAAGTGGGGTTGTTCTCGATAAAACGCATTCGTACTCACGCTGAACCGGGAACTGTGAACGTTGAACTGATTTCCGACGGTTCGCGCCGCGGAAACGTCTGGGGCACGTACATTCACGGGATATTCGACAACGACCTGTTCAGGCGCGGGATCATCGATGCATTGAGAAGGACAAAAGGGCTTCTACCGGGCGGGGAGACCGTGAATTTCGCGCAGGAGCGCGAACGTGCCCTTGACCAGTGGGCAACGGTTCTGAAAAATAATCTGGATGTACGGTTCATTGACAACCTGATAGGCAGGTAATCAACCGGAATGCGAGGGAAAAGAAAGATGATACGGACACGCGTTGCCGCTCTCTGCACAGCGGCCTGCATGCTGCTGCCCGCCGCTGCACGGGCGGATGAAGGAAGCGTTACGCTCAAGGAAGTCGTCGTGACCGCCACGAGGACCGAGAAGCAGCCGCAGGATGTGACCCAGTCGGCCACGGTCATCACCACCGAGGAAATCAGGAAATCGGGTGCATCGTCGATCGGGGAGCTGATCGCTGAGACTACCGGGGCAATCGTGAATGTGCAGGGACCGCGCGGGTCGCTGACCGAGGTCAAGCTCCGCGGATCGACCTCCGAGCAGGTGCTCATACTCCTGGACGGGAGGC
>DATHDE010000203.1:0-2071 GCA_035490495.1 Nitrospirota bacterium | reverse complement strand
GATGCAAGTACACCACTGCTGCCTGCTGCTCATCCCTGTTTATCCGGGAAATCGCCTTCCTGGTAACGGCCAGGGGAAACAGCCGGAGATACCCTCCGCCGGCCACCGGAATGTTCTGCCCGAAGAGCCGGACCGTGGACGGAGGAAACTCCATGAGTGATCCGCTGCCGGTCGTGATGCGGTGCGGAAAACGGCTCGCCGTGGGCAGGCCATAGCGGTCGTGCACGATCGGAAATATGCTCGAATCGTACTTGAACCCCTCTTCGATCAGCACATCCAGCGCCCACAGGCTCCTCTGTACGATTGTATAGCTGGCTGCCCGGTATCCTTTGACGGCCGTTCCCGCAAGTCCCTCGAGGGTCCCTTTCGCCCGCCGGATATCCTCCCTGAATTCCGGGGGCGTCAGATCATATACGAGCCGGTGATTGTAGCCATGGCAGGCGATTTCATGCCCTGCAGCATGAATGTCTCGCACCAGCTTCGGAATCCGTTCCGCAACCCATCCCAGCACAAAAAAGGTCGCGCGAACGCCATGGCTGCTGAACAGCTCGAGGAGGCGATACGTATTGCGCTCCACGCGGCTTTCGTAGGATCCCCAATCGTCAAACCGGACGATGTCGGCGAATGCGGAAACCATGTAGTAATCTTCCACATCCACGGACAGATAGTTGGTAATCTGCTTGTCTGAAATCGTATCTCCCGCGCTTCTCAGTTCAATTTTGTTTGTTCACTCAGTGGCGCCGCGGTTTTCCGAGTGCAGACGGACTCTGCGGCGTCTCTTCTCGCGCACACCGGTGTGCTAACTCACCAGCTGGCCTTGTATGCGATATACCTTTCTGTACCATGCGATTGCCTGTTCAAGACCTGTGGCAATATCGTATTCAGGCGAGAAGCCGAGATCCTTGCCTGCATTGCCGATGTCAGCCTGGGAATCCCTGATATCGCCCGGCCGGGCAGATGTGTGCATGATTGCGGAGCGCGACCCGGCCACGTCAATGACAATGCGGGCCAATTCGATGATGCTGATGCTGGCGCCGCTTGCCACGTTGAAGCAGCGGCCCGCGCAGTTGCCTGCCTTGAGTGCAAGCAGGTTCGCCTTTACCACGTCATCGACAAAGACGAAATCACGCGTCTGGCCGCCGTCTCCCTCAATGGGGATCGGCTCGTTTTTGATCGCCTTGGTGATGAACGTGGGGATGACGGCAGCGTATCCGGAACCGGGATCCTGCCGGCGGCCGTACACATTGAAATACCGCAGGCCCACGATCTCCATCTGGTGAAGCTGGCAGAAATTCTGCGCGAGCATTTCCTTCGCCGCCTTCGAAACAGCGTAGGGGGAAAGCGGCCGCATGGCCATGTCCTCGCGCTTGACAGGCTCCGGTCCGTCGCCGTACACGGCGCAGGAGCTCGCGAAGACGATGCGCTTGCAGCCGCGCGACGCCGCGATGTTGAAGACGTTCGCCGTGCCCGCGATATTGGCTTCAATGGTCTCCACGGGCTCCAGAATGCTCTTCGTAACGCTCGGGATCGCGGCCTGGTGCGAGATGCCGCGGATGCTGTACGTTCTCAGAATCGATCGCAGAAGCCCGCTGTCGAGGATGGTCCCCTTGACAAAGGTGAAGTTTTCATTGTTCTGCAGATGCTCGATGTTTTCCATCTTCCCGCTGCTCAGGTCGTCGAGCACCACAACCCCGTACCCCTGCGCCAGCAGCGCCTCTGCAATATTGCTCCCGATAAAGCCGGCACCGCCGGTTACTAAGATCGATTCCATACGTCCTCCTTGGCTAAATACAATCTTGGCTGATACACTCGTGATTTATGAAATTCAGCAGAGGACTCAGGATATAGGAGTCCTTCTGCTGAAAATAGTTTTGACGATAACTAAGGGAAGTTCGCGATAACTGTGCAATCACCCGTCACCGCATTCGCCGTAAAAGACAGCCCGTCGACGGCTAAGGTCCCACCGCAGGTTCCTAAGACAGAGGTCGCTGCCGGCGACAGCACAAAAAGCGGTGTCCCATTATAGATGATGGTCTGTGGTGTGCTCGGGCTGATTGTCCCGGCCCCGCTG
>DATHDE010000202.1:0-10114 GCA_035490495.1 Nitrospirota bacterium | reverse complement strand
ATGGCTAAAGCGATGGAGGATCGACAAGCACGGGTAGCGCAATCATCAAAGGCGATAGAAGCCGCAATGCTCAAGTATAAGGGAGATCCCTACGGACTTTTCCCTGTTGAGGCGAATGGCAAATGGGGATATAAGAATAAGGAAGGTAAGATGATCGTCCAGCCTCAATTCGATTCCGCCCGTGCCTTTTACGAGGGACTGGCAAGGGTCACCATTGGTAAGAAGGATGGCTACATCGACATGTCCGGAACAATTGTCATCCAACCGCAGTTCGACTACGGCGGTATGTTTTCCGGAGGATTGGCAAGAGTGAGGGTAGGAGAGGCGAACAAGAATAACGTGGGGTACATAGATGTGAGCGGTACTATCGTCATAAAACCGCAGTTCAATTTGACTAATAATTTTTCCGAAGGGTTGGCTTTTGTGGGAAAGGATTCGAGTGTTTTGAAAGTGAAGTGGGGCTGCATCGATGAAAGTGGTAAATTATTGATCGATTATCAATTTGACGATCAGGGTCAGTTTTCGCAAGGCCTGGCCGCAGCGGCGAGCGGCCCATTGTTCGACGGCAAACGCTGGGGGTATATTAACAAGAAAGGGGAATGGCTCATTCATCCGAGTTTTTATGGCGCGAGAGACTTTTCAGATGGATTGGCGCCCGTTTCACAGGGAACGATAATTGACAATAAATGGGGTTACATTAACAAGGAAGGGCAGTTTGTCATCAAACCTCAGTTTGCTGACGCTATGCCATTCTACGAAGGGCTGGCTGCGGTGAAAGTAGGTGAAAAATATGGTTTCATCGACAAAAAGGGGAATTTTGTCATCAAGCCTCAGTTCCACGAGGTGAACAAATTTTCGAATGGATGGGCACGAGTCCTCATCAATGGTCGATGGAAACTCATAAACAAGTCCGGGAAGTCTTTCCTTGACGAATCAATAGACGTGGGTCGCATTATAATCTACTAGACTGATCCATTACTCATCTCCGCTTGTGAAGTGCGTCCGGGAGGAACGAGGCCATGGGCAAGGTGACATATTTCTTTGCGCAGACACCCAATGCTGGCAAACACCCTTTCGATGGCAAGTTCGCCTCCGCGTCTGCGGACGCAAAAGTCTCTGACAAAAATGTCACTCCTTTGAGTAGTCTCGCCGGACTCTACTGGTTTGTCGAAGTGCCGGGGGAGCACAAAACCCTATCAACTGAAGAGATCGCCGCCGTGATGGACGGCGGAGGCCGGCTGAGGGCCATCAGCGGACCGTTTCCTACACGGGACGCAGCAGAACAGAGCTTGGAGCGTTACTGGGAGATGATAACGAACAATGGTGATGATTGATACCGGCTAAAAGCGACAACACAGACTCGTTCCGACATCGCCGAAGAGGGGAACTGTCGAAGGGAAGGATGCTCACATTAATACCAACACTAACGTCGAGAAGGTCACTGAAATACGCTCTCTCACCCAGGTCTGTTTCATATGCAATTATCAACCCGTATTCTTCACCTGCGTCACAAAATTAACATTAAACTGTTGTAAGTGTTTTTGAGATTTATCTAGCTGCGGAGCGGATCAAGAATCCTAGATGAACTGTGGATTTTTCGGAAGACACGAATTCCACACCTTCAGGATGAATGCCGCAAATTCAAGAAAGCGCAACTCACGCACACTACTATACATTAAATTAGACGACGCTTGGGTTCGGATATTTATACTTGTGACCCTGTAAGTTAATGGTGGGTAATCATTACCACAGCTGTCAAAACAATCATCGTTCAGGCGGCGACATCCCGTGCCATTCTTTTGTATCGAAATATGGTATCGGCCTATGGTTCGCGCGGGGTTCTGGACGTGTGACTTGATCGTAACTTATAAATAAAGAGGGGATCATCTGATCCCCTTCTTAGTTGAGCTTTCGCTATTTCACCAGTAACTACTGTTTTGTTCCCGTCATGGAAGAAATCGTTGCGCTGCAGCCAGGCGCATCATTACAGTAAATAGTTCCTGCCCCACTAAAGTGTAATCCATCCGGCGTTGTGACGGAGAAGTTTCCAGTCTGATCGGTACAAGTGAATTCAGGATACATAGGTCCATTAAATGAGACAACATTTGCGCTGATAGTTCCTGCCTGATAGCTGGTTGGAGAGCGGTTGTCAGCAATGTAAATAGTGTTGCTGCCCGAGGTCTGCGTTATATAATACGTCCTCGTCATAGAGCTTGGGACACCCGTACAATTCGTCGTGCCAAGATTATATTTTACATTCCAAGTGCCTGTCACATTGTAACTCGGCGGCGATAAGGGAGCGCTTCCTCCCCCGCCTCCACCCCCGCCGCAACCGACCAATATTACCAATAGTCCCAAAACCGCCGCCCCGCAGATGAACATTCGTGTTCTTCTCATGGAAAGCCCTCCTGTCCTGGGAAATATTCTTTCTCAAAATGATGTCGCGAGTATAGCACTTTGGTTATAATCGAGCAAGAGGAAATATTATGCAATAATTTACATAGCCGACCTCAACTACGTGCATATATCATGTTACGAATATAAATAAACAGCAATTCATTCCAACTACACAACGCGGATGAATCCTGATGACATACGCTATTAACAAATCTTATGATCCACGTCATGTCGATGCGCTTTCAATGAGCTTATACTTTGATTTAAGAAGGCGCAGAGCCATCAGTGCTGACCATGTCATATTACAACTCGCTTCACAGGAGGCAGATATGTGCTGTGTCAATTATGGAACCGACCTCGCAAGAATAATCAGCAAGGCGATACTGGACGGGACTTTTCGCGAACGGTTCCTTGCTGATCCCCTGGGGACTGCGCAAGAGTTCGGGTTGTCGGAGGCTGACCGGAACCAGTTGGCCAAGTATGAGCCCAGAAAATTGAGGGCCATGGTGGAAGGACCGCCCTCAAACTCTTGAGATGCTAGATTATATGCAGTATCCGTTCGGTCAACCGCATTGAGCAATTTTTTCATGAGGGATTACGCCATGAACCGCATTGAAGCACCGGTCTCCACCGGAATTCTGACAGAAACGCTCAGCGCCATCGGGGAAATGGCTCCGGCCAAGGATCCCGTAACTATCGAACGTGCTGTAATCGGACTTTTTTTCACGGGCGTGAAGCTGTCAAACGGCCACGGCGGCGTCTGCTATACGCCCATCAAGGCCATTCCCGAGGCCGTGTGCTGCCCGAGTTCGGCCCGGGCAATGCCCTCCCCGGGCCGGCTCCGAGGAAGGAATGCGCTGGAGTTTGCGAAGGAATCCCTGTCTGGCAGCCCGTTGCAGAAAGCACTCGGCATCGCTGTCATCAATGCCTTGAGCAATGAGTATCTGGATCAAGAGCACTCGCAGGGCTATGTCGTCAAGTCCGGTGTCGATCCCCTCGACGAACTGCCGCTTGCTGACGACGATTTTGTGGTCGTCGTGGGCGCACTCGCACCCTACCTCAGAATGCTCAAGACCCGGGGCAGGCCGTTCTGCGTGCTCGAAAAGGACCCGGCAACGCTGAAACCTGATGAAATAAAATTCTATGCGCCCGCTGAACAGGCGCACGAGAAGGTCCCGCACGCGGATGTTCTGATCGCCACCGGCACCACCCTCCTCAACAGCACGCTGGAAGGGCTTCTGGCGCTTGCGAGGCGGGATGCGTACATTGTCGTCGTCGGTCCGACCGCCAGCATGCTGCCCGATGCGTTTTTCCGCCGCGGCGTCACCGTGGTGGGCGGCATACGGGCAACCAAACCGGACGCACTGCTTGATATCCTGGCGGAAGGCGGCTCGGGGTACCATTTCTTCGGCAAGGCGGCTGAAAAAATCTCGATGATGAGGACCGCCGTGCCGACTGCGCCGTAAATCAAGATAAGCGGGCCCTGCTCGGGCCGCGCTGCCTCCACGCTACCTACCCGCCTTTTTTTCCCATGCCTACCCATCCATACCCGCTCCTCCTGGAGCCGGACATCATCAGAAACACTTGAATCTTGACCAATCGACGAGTATAATCGGATTGCAATCTCCCATTAATGATTAAGGAGGACCATGTTGTAATACTGCCCTTTCCCTACCTTTCACACCGAACACCTAAGGCCCGAGATAAATAAAGGAGGCAGCACCATGATACGTACTCTCACGACAGTACTCCTGTTGTACTTTGCATTGCTGACGGCATTGCCTGCGAGTTCCTTTGAGCAGAAGGCGCCGATTGACTCCTGCCTCGCCTGCCATGGCGATGCCGGGAACATGACTGACCTTGGATATCCCCACCTCACCATAACCGCGGAACAGGCCCAGAAACAGACCAGAATGACCGCGTCATGCACAGCCTGCCATCTTGGCAATCCGGCCGCATCAACCAGGGAGGAGGCGCACAAGGGGCTCTTGCGGGCATTCTATGTTAAGAATAAAAAATTCGAGGCAACAACACGGGACAAGCTCATCGTATTCGCGCCGGGATGGTTCGAACCGCGCGGCAAGAACCCCATGATCTCCCTCCTGCCCCTCGTGGAAAAAGACGGCAAGCTCGTAAAAGACCCCGATGTCCAGACCATGCTCTATCACGACAAGAACCCGAACGACCTCTCCTGCAACTACCCCGCGCTCGAGCAAACGTGCGGTACCTGCCACCGCAAGGAAGTCGACGAATTCAGGAAGACCGCCATGGGCCACAATGCCAAGCAGCGGCAATACCGCACGTGGACGGATGAAAAGCGCGGTCCGCACAACTGCGGGGTGTGGTTCGTGGACGGCTATGCGGATATCGTGAAAAATACGAAGGTCCCCTTCACGCCCGAACAGGCGGCAGTCAACCAGAAAGCGTGCAACACCTGCCATGTCGGCTGCCTGGACTGCCATTATACGCCGAGCACGGCGAATCCCGCGCACCCTGACCTGGGCCAGCATACATTCTCGAAAAAGGTCTCCGCGCTCACGTGCTACGGCGACGGCCGCGGCTCGATCTGCCATGCAGGCCCCGAGGACCGGCGGCGCGGCGGCGGCTATATCGGGGGCGCCTTCTCAACCCCGGTGGGCAGCGAGGCAGATGTTCATTTCGCGAAAAAAATCGAGTGCACGGACTGTCATGACACGGCCGCGCAGGACCGCAAACTGCTCCACGGCCAGGTGAAGCGCCAGGTGAACTGCACGAAATGCCACAACCGCGAGCTCAAGGCCGTTGCAGCGTCGGTCCACCACAACGTGTCGTGCGAAGCGTGCCATACCCACGATGTGGGCGCATACGCAGCGACCTTCTGGGGCCCCGGCGTGATCGGGGGCGTGCAGACGCCGTTCTATAAATACAAGGATTATTACGGCATCATGAAATATCCCGTGCTCATAAGAAACCAGAAGGGCGTCTGGATCCCCGTAAAACCCTATCCCATGGCGGTTCTGAACCAGAAGACCGCGGGCAATCTCAAGCCGGGCCTCGCCTGGCGCTTCCCCGCGACACTGCCTGACCTGGAGCGCACGGACGACGCATATGCCTTCGTGGATCTGGCCGAAGGTCTTCCGGGAAACGACTATGCGCTTCTCTGGATTCAGATGGACAAGGTCTCGCATAAATACGGCAAGGCCAGGCCATGCGAAAGCTGCCACACTGCGGACAACGGACAGCGTCAGGAGGTGCTGTGGAAGTACAGCGATCAGGGTGCGGAGCCGTTCGACGGCAGGCATGTGGTGACCGCGAACAGCAAGGGGCTGTTCATTACGGACATGGAGCCCGTCGGACAGATCAAGGTCAGGGAAGGGTGGAAGCTCGAGGACTTTGCGCCCTGGATGTATCTCAAGGACGCGTGGAAAGTGAAAGGAAATTTCGCGATCCCCGTGGTGAAGAAGAAAGCGGAATATGAAAGAGACTTCAAACGGTATCAGGACATCATGAAAACCGGCGGCTCCTTCCACCAGTAAGACCCTTTACGACTGTTTGAATATATCGCCCTCCGTTCATCCCGGTGCATTCCCGGATGACGGAGGGTTCTCTCCAGGCACTGTCAATGTTGAATTGAAACGCCTTGGATCAGGTGCACTACCCTGGCCTGCCCCTGCCGTACGGTGCACTCTACCCTTTTGACAAAGTCGGAGGAATCAGCAATAATAGGCAGCAGAGACTGATCTGACCGCCCGCGGTGAGGAGACAATGTCACCTGATGCACGCAGCACCCGCATACTTGTAGTCGACGACGAGCCTGATCTTGTAGCACTCGTCTCGTACAATCTCACGAAGGAAGGATTCAAGGTCCTGTCCGCCCCGGATGCGGAAGAAGCGCTGGATGCGATCAAGCGCGGCGGCATTGACCTCATCATCCTGGACCGGATGCTGCCGGGGCTCCAGGGGACCGAACTCTGCCGGATCATCAGGGCGAACCCGAAAACAGCAGGCGTACCGGTCCTCATGCTCACGGCGCGCGGCGAGGTCCACGATAAAGTCGAGGGCCTTGAAACGGGGGCGGACGACTACATGACCAAGCCGTTCAGCCCGAAGGAGCTGATTGCACGCGTCCGGGCCCTCCTCAGGCGCTCCACGGGAAAGGCGGTCCACGGCAGCACCATCAGCCTCGGCAACCTCGTCATCGACAAGGAGCGGTACGCGGTCACCAAGAACGGTATCGCGCTCAACCTGAGTGCCACGGAGTTCAAGCTTCTGCTCTACCTCGTGGAGCGCCGCGGCCGCGTGTTCAGCCGCGAACAGCTGCTCGATGCCGTGTGGAGGGATGATACCTACGTCGAACCGCGCACCGTAGACGTGCACATCCGAAGGCTGCGGGCGCAGATCGAAGTGGACCCGGCGCGGCCGGCGTTCGTAAAAACCAGAAGGGGCGTGGGATATTATGTCGAATAATGCGGACGCCAGGCGGGGCATCTTCAGGCGCATCTTCCTGATCTATGCGGTGATCCTGCTTGTTGCCGCGGCTGCAGGAGAGTTCTTCATTACCAATGCAGTCCGGGAGAGCTCCATTGCGGATCTCAAGGCTCATCTCGTTGCCCAGGCCTCGCTTCTGGAGGACGAGATCGATTTTCGGTCAGCCGGGCCTCTTGACGCCTTCTGCAGGCGTATCAAGCAGAAAACCGGTGCACGGGCCACGGTCATCGCCCTGGACGGCAGGGTGCTCGGCGATTCGGACACTGAATCAGTCAACATGGACAACCACGGCCATCGTCAGGAGGTCCAGCAGGCGGTCCTGGACGGCACGGGCTCCTCCATAAGGTTCAGCGACACGCTGAGGTGCGATTTTCTCTATGTGGCCAGGCGCGTCGAACTCGGCGGCCGTACCGTGGGTTTCATCAGGCTCAGCGAACCGCTCCGCGACGTGGACCGTTCCATTAACGTGCTCCGTATCAGGATCATCGCGGTAGTCATCGCAGTACTGCTGGCGACGGCGCTTTTTTTCTCCTGGCAGGTGGACCGCGTACGGCGGCTGACGCAGAGAATACGGGAATTTTCGAAGGACATAGCAAAGGGAAACGCAGGCCGGAAGCTGTTTCTCGAAGACGCCGGAGAGTTCAATGAAATCGCAGACAGCCTCAACACCATGTCGGATGAACTGAGTCGCTTCATTGCAGCGACCGACGCGGAGAAGAACCGCCTGAACGTCATCCTCACGAGCATTCCTGACGCTCTGTTTATCCTTGACGAAAAGGGGGGCATTGTCATGGCGAGTGCGGCAGCCGCGAACCTGTTCGGCAACGGGAACATTACCGGCAAGCCGTTTATTGAAGTGGTCAGGAACAACGAGTTTTTCTCCCTCATCGAAGAGGTGCGGAAAACCGGGAAGCCCGGCAGCGCCGAGATCACGTTAGATTCGCCAAAAGAGCGCCGGTGCATCGTACTTCTCTCGCCGCTGAGGTACGGCGGCCAGGAATCACTGTCCGGCTTCGTCACCGTGTTTCACGACGTCACGCAGATATCACACCTGGAGCGGACGCGCACGGATTTTGTGGCAAACATCTCCCATGAGCTGAAGACGCCGATCACCGCCATTACGGGATTCGCCGAAACGCTCCTCGAAGGCGCGCTGGACGAACGGGAAAATGCCGTCAAGTTCCTCGAAACCATCCGCGCGAACAGCCGTCGCATCAACAGCCTCATCGACGATCTCATGATGATCTCGAAGATCGAACTCGGCGTGATCAGGATCGAAAAAAAACAGGTGCCTTTTGCCGAGGCAGCTGAAGCCGTGATGTCTCTGCTCGGCAGCAAGGCAGCGGGAAAGAAGCTCTCCCTCTCCTATTCCACCGCCCCCGGCCGGGACACAATCCTCGCAGACCGCGACCGCCTCATCCAGATTCTGACGAATCTTGTCGACAACGGCATTAAATTTACGGAGCACGGCAGCGTTGTTTTCGGCACGCGCGGGGATAACGGCGGAACAGTCATCTTTGTAGCAGACACGGGCATCGGCATCCCGCCGAAGCATCTGCCCCGGCTCGGCGAGCGCTTCTACCGTGTCGATGCGGGGCGTTCCCGGAGCATGGGAGGGACGGGGCTGGGCCTCGCGATCGTAAAACATCTCGTGAAGGCGCACGGGTGGACCATGAAGATCGACAGCACGAGTGCGGGAACGACGGTAGCGATCAGCATCGGTTGATCCCGCGGGAGGGGTTCCGTGCCCGGGTCCTGCGCCGCAACCACGATGGCATCGGGTTGGCCTCGCGGGTTCTTCGTCTCAAAGCAGTATATCGGGGGACGACGGTGGAGAAGGCGCAGTTCGCTGCTACGACCGCTTCTTCAGCGCTCCTCTTGCAATTCCTTCGTGATCAGCTCCACCAGACGGGGATAGACAAGCTCAGTCTTCTGGTTTTCCTGCCGCGGGTCGATCAGGTCGTGGTTCAGATTCAGCGATGCGTCGAATTCAAATGTTTCCAGCGATGCGCCTTTGCCGCGCCAGGCGTCAGTGACGGCCCGTGTTACATTATTGTTCACGTCCCTGTCCGCCGCGTTGGTCACGACCACGATCGACTGCGCCGCAGGCCGGCCCCCGCGCGCCGCGCTGCGAATCGAGGAGCCCAGTCGGAGGATCTCGGCAAGGGCATGGGTGGAATACCGGGGATAGGTGTAGACAGGTGAACCCGCATCTTTTTTCTGCGCATTCCACCAGTCAAAACGGTTCGGAAGCAGCCGGATCAGGCCCGATGCGTCGGTGGTCAGCACGGCGGGAATCATCTGAAAGCCGAAGGCCGGTGAAATAATCACCGCCCGGTACAGATCCGTCCTCCACTGCGCGGCAGCGGCTGTGGTAACGCCGCCCGCGGAAATGCCGACCATGGTTACGCGCTTGCCGAGCCCCCGTGCGATGTCAACGGCGTCATTCGCATACTGGGCAAGCTCCTCGGCAACAAGCTTCCCCTGTTCGTCGGTCATGCGGTCTGACAGCCCGTGATGAGGCAGCGGCGCGATCAACACATTGTATCCCCGATTGAACAGCTGTCTTCCGAGTTCGCTGAACTGCTGCGGGCAGCTCGTATACCCGTGCACGAGCAGGGCGACGTCCTTTGCCGCATGGCCGTGGGTCATAAACTGCACCTGGCAGAGCGGATTCATTGCTGCGGGCGCCGCCAGGCGCAGGGACTCGATGCGATCCACCGCCTCAGCATAGGTACGGGCTG
Organism: Nitrospirota bacterium; assembly: GCA_035490495.1. Lineage (GTDB taxonomy): Bacteria > Nitrospirota > UBA9217 > UBA9217 > UBA9217 > JAJYKN01. Next base: position 506 of record DATHDE010000202.1, on the reverse strand, counting down.
GATGATGCGGGATGCCAAGGCCGGCAAGCTTCGGCGGGATGAGCAGGATTACGCCCCCTGCAGCAACGACGGCGAGAACAAGGAAAACGATGATCGACTTTCTTCCGGTACCAGTCACGCGCGCCTCTCCAGTGTCCGATGGGGTCCTGCTCACTCGCTGCAGCAGGCAAGCTTTCCGTATATTAGCAATTTCCGCATACGAAGGCAATGCAGAACTGGAAGTTCCCGTTTACAGCCTCTCTGTGCTTCTGGTACAATACGGCCTGGATTCGGTATGCATCGCGGGGGGGATGATGATGCAGTTCGTCGGTGCAGCAATCGTTCTAATGGTCCTGATACTGTCCGGCTGTTCCCGTGAAGCCGTCTATAACAGCCTGCGCGCGAGCCAGGACAGGAAATGTTCGACGCTCCCCCGCTCGGACCAGGACGAGTGCTACCGCCGATCGGGCATGAGCTACGACGAATACCAAAAGCAGCTGCAGGCGCAGCCCAAATAGCGACCAAAC
>DATHDE010000201.1:0-66301 GCA_035490495.1 Nitrospirota bacterium | reverse complement strand
AGGATACAGCAGCTCGGAAGGGACCTGCACAGGATCTCCGGTTTCCCATGCAGCCGTCAGGTCCAGAAATGCGCTGCGTGCGGCGAGGAGCATGCCTTTCCTGTCCCAGAGCTTGTCGGTTTTGACCAGGAAGTTGAGCATCCGTTCGATGCGGGTTTCCTTGCTTTCCACTTCCTTTTCGAGCCATGGCCCGGCAGGAGCAGCTGCCGATGCATCGCCGCCGTAAATCTGATCAACACTCTTGTCCGTAACCTGTTCGAAGAAGTTGTCTTCCTTCAAGATGTCGGATTCGCTTGTCTGTTCAATTTCGCGAAGAAGCCACGAGGCATTCATGAAGTGGAAGGTCCAGAACTCCTGGAACGGTGATACGGTGTCATCCCCGCGCAAACGCAGGCGGGTGCGGTCGTCGATGTAGTAGTCCCTGGCGCGCGCAGTAATCAAAGCAGTGAACTCACGCTCTTCCGGCTTCAGCGTGTAGCGGATATGAACCAGATCGATCCGGTCTATGGCCAGTTCGTCTATCATATTGATTTCGTGGTTGCGCACCATTCCCTGGATCTGGCTGAGATGCTCTTTATAAAGATCGGGCATCAGGAACGGCCGCAGGGGTTCATATTCACGGGACTGCCAGCACTGCTGCAGTTTCAAAAACGTGGACCCGGTGACAGTACGGAGAGTTTCAGGAGAGACCGAGGGGTCCTGCCGTGCAATAAAAGCAATAAGCTTTTCCGTCTTCTCCTGTTTTGCCGCAATGTCTGCTGGCGAGAAGAGATAATCAAGATTTTCACCGCGCCGTTGCGTCCGATAGGCAATAATGATGATAACAGCGGCCACCGTGAATATGATGAAGAACGCCGTCATCCCGTCGTCCTGCGAACCGGATGATCCTCCGCGGGAATGAACACCGCCGCTCCTGAACCCTCCTCCACCTCCTCCCTTGTTGTGGACGATAAAGCCGTTTGCGATAAATGTATGCGGTTTTTCCACACTGATGTTGTAAACCGTGGCAGAAGAATTCGTGACTGTCGTGCTGATGACCGGTGTTTCGGCGACCGACATACCGTTCCAGAAGAGAATCGTGCCTCCGGGCAACAGTTCACCTGCCCGGACGAATTTGCCCAAAGACCGTGCAAGGGGATGTTCTTCTGTGGTGGTGAACGGTCCCCGGCCTGTTTTCAGGTGGAGGAGGGCAGAACGCGTTGTCTGCGTTCCTTGTATCACGACCGGAACGAGTCGGCCGATCCTGTCAATGCCGGTTACGGTGTCACCTGCAGACAGCCGTTCAATAGGAACATCGCCCCGAGGCGTTGTTATGAGCGTGCCTGCGGGAAAGCAGCCGCCTCCCCCCTTGTTGTGGACGGCTGCCCCGTCTGCAAAAAAGGTATTGGGCGCATCGGTCTCTATATTGTATACGGCGGTTCTGGCCCGGACAGTCTCGATGCTCTCGATTTTTGCACTGCTCAGGCCCGCCCCGTCGAACATGAAAATTTCGTCTCCCGGTCCAAGGGCTTCGAGCGTCCTGAACGTTCCTGAACCCGTATAAAAAGGGTGTTCAGGCGTGACATGAAACTCCCGATCGGCTGTTCTCACGATCCGGTACTCATTCACCTCGTGAGTCAGCACCCTGCGCACGGATGCATGAACAATGCCGCCATCAGGCGTAAAAGCCAAAAGCTGATCGTGTGGCCGTATGCTGGAGATCGGTGTATCCGTGCCGTCAGCGAGACGGATCAGCGTCTCCGGCAGAAAACAGCCTTTATTGTGCACGAGAATGTTATTGGCAAGGTACGTCCCGGCAGGGGATACGAGAATATTATATGCCGGGCCGGCACGTGGCAGACGCTGTATCCGCCCGATTGTTTCACGATGCAGACGGCCGTCCGACCCGGACAGGACGGTGTCGCCCTGTTTGAGAGAAGAAACGGTGCGGAATACCCCGGGTGCTACTGCCACGGGATGTTCTGCCGTAAGAATAAGACTTGTCCCGTTCACGGTAATATCGTATACAGCGCCGGATTCCACCTGGAAAACAGCCTGTACGGTCACGGGAACAAGTTCATTCCGGACCGCGCCAAAGACAACGTCTCCCGCGCGCAGGAGCTCAACAGGCACCGCACCTCCCGGCGCAAGGACCGGTGTCCCTTTCGCCAGGCAGCCTCCGCCGCCGCGGGCATGGAGCGCTGCGGGCAGTATGCAGAGGATGAACAGGCAGACTATGAATCTTGCACGAAATCGCATGGCGTACCGCACGCTCCTGTCAGTACAAGGCGGCAACTATGCCGGCAAGAATGGCTGCTGCGATCACGATGCCCACGGCAATGATCGTGGCGGAAACGACCCTGCCGAAATATTCGGCAACAGCCTGATTGCCCCTCGCGATCTCCTTGTCCTCGTCCATGTTGGGCGTCAGGCGGTCGATAATGTGCGGAATCACCCGCACGGCAGCGAGGATCAGGCACAGGCCGACTATGCCGCCGATCAGGGAAAAAAGTATTGCCCATCCGATGTTGGCGATAACAGACTGCATGATGGTCACCTCCGGAACTGCGTGGAATGGGAGATCAAAAATACTCCGGCGCATTATTGCAGAAGCGCATTCTCATTTTTTCGATCCTGGATTTCTCGGGTCACCTTTGAGCGGATTGACGAGTATGATATAGCGGCTGTTCACATAGAGCCGCGGCGAGGCCTTGGCGTCCCAGTCCTTCCAGGATTTGATTCTGCCGTTCGAGTCGATGTAGGCAGCGTCATCGAGAAGGACGGCCGCACCCTCCTTAATCTGCCGGGAGAGCTCCTTCTCGTCAGAAGCAGAACTGCCTATGCACTGGTACGTGGAATCGCCTGTCTGGACTTCAATACGGTACCAGAAATGATCCTGCTTCAGCTCTTCGCCGGCCAGGCGTGACGCGGCAATAGATGTGAAAACAGATACGAGCACCAAGCTTCTCAGGAATGAACTCATCGAAAACCTCCGGATGACCGGTCAAAGCCAGCGCCTGACCGTTGCCTTGTACATGAGGTATGTTTCACCGAACTTCCGGCTGAGATAGTCCTCCTCCCGCCGGACCACAACAACATCAAGAATGAGCAGAAGAACAAGCGATGAACAGAACAGCCAGAGGGAGCAGCAGCCGGCGGCAATGCCGGCGTGCAGAAGCACCAATGCAAGATACAGGGGATTCCGGGAAAAACGGAACGGTCCGCTGCGGACGATCGTGGTGGTCGGTTTTGACGGATTGAACGTCGTTTTGTTGCGCAAGAGGGCAGCGAATGCGGCTGCGGCAAGGATTCCCGCTCCAACTGCCAGCAGCAATCCCGTGATGATGCAGCCGGCCCGGGGAGAATGGATCGGCCGCGTAGGGAAGACATACTCAAGCCCGGAGCCGAGCGCAAGGACGGCAAAAAAAATGAGCGGCGGCGGAAATGGTATATCCGCCCTGTCCCTGTTTTCGTTAGGAACCATGGACTATCTGTTCTCCTGTTGGAGGAAACGCCCGTGACCGGTCGAATTATTTATGCGGATGATCCTTTTTATAATCAACGGGCCGTTCCTTCGGCCCGTCCGGCCCCCATACGCCCAGTTTCTTTTCTCGTGCAGTCCGTTGGGCTTTTTTGAAGCGCTCAGAGTACCGCGTATTCGGCTTCATGGTGAAGCGAAACGCATAGCCGTCCAGAAGCATCCGCTCGTTCACCATCTCGCCGTTCTGGAGCCAGAGATAAACAAGGCTGCGGCGAAATCTGTCTGTTTGTTCCACGTCCATTTCCACTGAAACACGCCACGCCGACTGCTTGAGCAAGGCCCGAAGGTGCTCGCGGGATTTCCTGCCCCAGGGGACCTGACCCATTTCCGGGGCATCGATTCCGATGAGGCGCGACGTTCGTTTTTCCCCGTTGAGCAGGAGCTTTACCGTATCGCCATCGACGACGGCAACGACTTTTGCCTCGTGCAGGACCGTTTCGGACGATGCAGGAAGGGGAAAAAGCAGGAAAACGGCAAGCAGAGCAATGCCGGTTCCCCGGAAACAGCGTGCTCGGAAACGCGGAATGAAATGCGCAATCTGCCGCATACACGGATGATTATAGCGAAAATACGTAACGATGCACAAGATAAAACAGCCTTGACAATATGCGGCGCAGGGATATAATGTAAATAAACGCTCACTTGCAAAAATGCGCGAGTGCCGGAGGCACCATGAAGAAATTGCGGGGTGAAATCAGGCGTGATCTAATCGTCCAGGCGGCCTTCGCAGTCATCAGCCGCAGCGGTGTCGGCGGACTGACCACGGCGGCTCTTGCACGGGAAGCAGGAATATCGGAAGGAAATCTCTATCGTCATTTCAGGAACAAAGAAGCCATTATCAGCGAGGCAATGGCATACGTAAAGGGAAGAATTTCCGATAATATAGACCGCGCGCTTTCGGGCAAGGGCGCTCCTTTGGAAAAATTAAGAAAGTTCTATGAACTTCAGCTTGACCTTATGGCCAGAAACAGCGGCATCCTCAGGTTTATGTTTTCCGATGAGCTGCATACTTCCGAAAAATTCAGGGAAAAGCTTCTCGAAAATATGTATGCATTTTCCTCGACCCTGGCGGCCTTCATGAAAAAGGCGCAGAAAGCGGGCTCTCTCCGCCGGGGGCTGGACGCAAAAACGATGTCCCTCATGTTCATCGGCATGGTGCAGGGGCTGATGTTCAGATGGTCGTTGAGCGGTTTCTCGTTTTCTCTTATTGCGGAAGGCCGCAAAATGTGGAAGATCTTTGAAGTCTGCATAGCGGCGTGAATATGCATGCCGTTCTCAGTCCGTGCTTTTAGTCGCGGAGCGAACCGGGGGGATCACATGAAAAAACGGTTGATATTCATCGGGGTCATTGCAGCCACTGCCGTGGTTAGTGCTGCGTATTATCATTTCAGCAACAGCCGCGACCAGGGCAATATGATTCTGTCGGGAAATGTCGAGGTGACGGAAGTAAACGTTGCCTTTAAAGTGCCGGGAAGGGTGAAAGCGCTTCATACCGATGAAGGCAGATCGGTTCGCACGGGGGAGCGGATAGCCGAACTGGACGGCGCCGAGTTTGAAACCATCGTTCACCAAAGCAGTGCAAATGTCAGGAATGCAGAGGCGCGGAGAGAGAAAGCCAAAAACGATTTTGAGCGGTTTGCAAAACTGTATAAGGATGAAGCTGTCTCTCCGCAGCAGATGGATGCTGCAAGGACCGCATTTGAAGAGGCTGATTCGCAGCTCCAGTTATATCATGCCGCGCTCAGGACAGCCCAGGTCCGGCTGGGCGACAGCGTGATACAAGCCCCCTTGAACGGCATTGTTCTCAGGAAGAACGTCGAACAGGGAGAAACAGTGGGGGCCGGAACGCCGATCTTCACGATCGGAGACCTCGAGAATCCCTGGGTCAAGGTGTATGTCAAGGAGGACAAACTCGGGCTGGTCAAGCTCGGACAAAAGGCCGATATATCGGTCGACACCTTCCCCGGGAAACAATATGAAGGCGTCGTGACCTATATCGCGTCTGATGCTGAGTTTACGCCGAAGAACGTCCAGACCAGGGAAGAGCGCGTCAAGCTCGTATTTGGTGTCAAGGTGAGTGTTAAGAACCAGAATAATGAACTGAAGCCCGGCATGCCGGCGGATGTACGAATACGCGTCGGGAGTCCGGAGCCGGAAGTGAGAAGCACAGGGCAAAAATAGGTGACCGGAAGGCCTTCCATGTCGGCTGATGCGGCCATAAAAACATCCGATTTGAGTAAAACGTTCGGTTCGATTCGTGCCGTTGACAGATTGAATCTCGCTGTCAACAAGGGGGAGCTGTACGGCCTTGTGGGGCCCGATGGTGCGGGAAAAAGCACGACCATGCGGATGCTTGCCGCCATCATGGATCCGACATCGGGAGATGGGTGGATCTTCGGAGACTCCCTTGTCCGTGATGCGGGAAAGATCAGCGAAAAAGTCGGTTACATGTCGCAGCGGTTCGGGCTGTACGAAGACCTGACCGTGATGGAAAATATACTCTTCTACGCCGATATCTTCGCTGTGTCGAGCAAGGAACGCCCCGCGCGAATTGAACGCCTTCTCGGGTTCAGCAATCTCACGCCATTTAAAAACAGGCTTGCAGGAAAGCTGTCGGGCGGCATGAAACAGAAACTGGGACTCGCCTGTGCACTTATTCATACGCCGGAAGTTTTAATTCTCGACGAACCCACGAACGGCGTCGATCCTGTATCGCGCCGCGACTTCTGGCGCATTCTCTACGACCTGCTCAAGGATGGCGTGACGATTTTCGTGTCAACCGCCTATCTCGACGAGGCTGAGCGCTGTACCAGAATAGGTTTGATGCACAGGGGGCGTATCCTCGTTGAGGATGTGCCGAAGAAGATCAGAAGTTCGTTCGACAGAACGATGCTTGAACTCTGGCCGGAACATCCGCGCTTTGCCAGTGATGCCGTACAACACATCCCGGGCGTGTTCTCGGTAAGCTTGTACGGCGACCGGCTGCATGTTGCGCTGGAACGGCACGCGGTGCGGGCGTCTGTCCTGGATGCCGTGAAAAAAGCGGGAGTCGAGATCAAAGATGTGCGTGAAATACTTCCTTCACTCGAGGATGTGTTCATCTCGCTCGTCGAAAAGTAGCCAAGAATAAAGAACAGCGTGCGAAGTACTACACTATGGAAACCCGGTTTGCTGTTAAGATACATGGCCTGACAAGAACCTTCGGCGATTTTACGGCTGTTGATCACATCAGCCTCGAAATCGAAAAGGGGCGGATATTCGGCTTCCTGGGGCCGAACGGCGCGGGCAAATCGACCACCATCCGTATGCTCTGCGGCCTTCTCCTGCCCACGTCCGGGAGCGGCAGCGTGGGGGGATTCGACATTATCAGCCAGTCCGAGGAAATAAAACAGACCATCGGCTACATGTCCCAGAAGTTTTCCCTGTACGACGACCTGACGGTTGAAGAGAACATCAATTTCTTCAGCGGTATTTACAGCGTGCCGGAATCGAAGAAGAACGCCCGCAAGGAATGGGCCCTTGCAATGGCGGATCTTCGGGACAGGAGAACGGCGCTGACGAGAACGCTTCCCGGCGGCTACAAGCAAAGGCTCGCCCTCGGGTGCGCGATTCTGCACGAGCCGCAGATTCTCTTCCTCGATGAACCGACCTCGGGCGTTGACCCTATTTCGCGAAGGAACTTCTGGGGCCTGATCTCGGAAATGGCCAGGACGGGAACGTCCGTGTTCGTCACGACCCATTACATGGATGAGGCGGATTATTGCGACCGGCTCGCCCTGATTTATCGCGGAAAAATCGTCGCCGAGGGGACGCCTTCCGAACTGAGGACCAACTTCATGAAGCGCCATGTCCTCGAAATCGAGGCCGAGCCGTTGATCGGCGCAATGGATGCGCTCGGCAAGCAGGGAATTGAAACAGCGGTATTCGGCAGCCTTCTCCACGCCACCGTTGACGACAGTGAGGCCGCAATCACTCGTATTCAGGGAATATTACAGGATGCTGGAATAGGCGCAGGAAAAATATCGGAAATAGAACCGTCGCTGGAAGATGTGTTCGTAACGTTGATAGAAGTGTCCTAGGAAGAGAAACGGGGCGATTTCGTCGCACCGGGCAAAGCGGACAGCAGAGAGCGGTGCGCAGGCACCGGATTTGTAAAAGGCAGTTGTATCCACCGGGGACGCGGAACACTCCCTCTTGCTGTTACCATCGTGCCGCTGCCTCGCTGTGAACTTTGCGGCAAATTTATTGTCCGTGTGCTCTGAGCAACAGAACCCGTTATGCTACTATGAAATTCATCCGCATAAAAGCAGTCGCGCGTAAAGAGACGCTTCAAATATGGCGCGATCCCCTGAGCCTCGCCCTGGCATTTGTGATGCCGGTGCTGCTTCTCGTTATCTTCGGCTATGCAATTACTCTTGATGTCAATAATCTCACGACGATTGTGTATGATGCAGACCGGAGCAGCACGAGCAGGGCGCTGATCGAGGAATTCACCGCATCCGGATACTTTACCGTCGTGAGATACGCCGATTCACAGCGGGAAATCGACCGTTATCTCGATCGGGGGCTGGCCCGGGTCGCTGTATCTATTCCGCGGGATTTCGCTAAACATGCGGGCAGGGGGAATACGGCCCCGCTTCAGGTCATTGTGGACGGCAGCGATTCAAACACGGCAGCCATAGCGATCGGATATCTCTCCGCGCTTACGGAGATCGCAGGCCGGCGGATCGCAGGAAGGAGTTCGCTCCTTCGCGTTGATCCCCGGATTCGGGTATGGTACAACCCGGAGCTCAAATCAAGGAACTTCATCATTCCGGGCCTGATCGCGGTCATCATGATGGTGATTGCAGCCCTCCTCACGTCGCTCACGTTTGCACGGGAATGGGAGCGCGGGACGATGGAACAGCTCATTTCGACGCCCGTCAAGACCGTTGAGCTCATACTCGGCAAAATGGCCCCGTATTTTTTCATAGGATTTATCGACATGATCCTGACCGTGCTGATGGCGGTCTTTGTGTTCGACATCCCGTTCCGGGGAAGTCTGTTCATGCTCGCGGTCCTTTCGTGCGTGTTCTTATTCGGCGTATTGGGACTCGGGATGCTCATCTCCATCGTCGCAAAGTCGCAGCTGGTGGCGAGCCAGATGGCGATGGTCGCCACTTTTCTGCCGGCGTTCCTTTTTTCCGGATTCATGTTCGCCATCATGAACATGCCGGTCCCGCTCCAGGTCATTTCGCGGATCGTGCCGGCGAGGTATTTTATCGTCATCCTCAAGGGGATATTTCTCAAAGGCAATCCGTTCAGCATTCTGGCGTGGGATGCCCTGTTTCTCGTGATATACGGCGCACTCGTATTCGCGATTGCGAACAGGAAATTCAGAAAAAAGATTGTGTAGGAGCAGGGCCAGTCAGCATGGCGCGCAGCGTGTTGTATGCAGAGTTATGAAGTAAATCGGAAAGAAAGGGGGGCCGGATCCCTGCCCCTCGCAGCGTTGCTGCTTCCCGGCGGAGAACGACATGTTCAGTATTGAACGCATCAAACAGATGGTCGTCAAGGAATTCATCCAGATATTCAGGGATGTCCGCATGAAGGCGATTGTATTCGTCATTCCCCTCGTTCAGACCGTCGTGTTCGGATTCGCCGTGACAACGGATGTGAACAATATCCCTACCGCAGTCATCGATCTCGACAAATCGTTCGAAAGCAGGGAGCTCGTAAGGAGATTCGAGGCTTCCGGTTACTTCAAGATCGTCGCCGTACCGGACAGCCCCGCGGTGGTTACTGATTTGCTGGATCGCGCAGAAGTTACGGTCGCGCTCAGGATCGACAACAAGTTCGGTTCCGATCTTCGCAGGGGTGCACCCGTATCCATCCAGGTGCTCGCGGACGGCACCGACTCCAACACAACCACGGTCGCCCTCGATTATACCAACCGGATTGTCATGCAATATGCCCGGGATATGACGCCGTCATCTGCGGGAATCGTCGACGTCAGACTGCGCGCATGGTATAATCCCGACCTGAAAAGCAAGAATTACAACGTGCCGGGTGTGATCGCCATGGTCATCATGCTTACATCGCTGTTGCTCACATCTATGGCAGTGGTCAGGGAGCGGGAAATGGGCACCATGGAGCAGCTCATGGTCACGCCGCTCCGGCCCGCCGAATTGATTTTGGGAAAGACCATACCTTTTGCGATCATCGCTTTTTTCGACATGGTTCTGATAACCCTTCTTGGTGTCCTTATCTTCAAGATCCCGGTTAACGGACCGCTCTGGCTTCTTCCCCTGTCGACGGCAATCTATCTTCTGTCCGTACTCGGGCTGGGGCTTTTCATTTCGACCATTGCCAAATCGCTTCAACAGGCGCTGATGGCAACGTTCCTGTTTTTTATGCCTGCGGTTCTGCTATCGGGCTTCATGTTTCCCATCGAGAATATGCCGGCGGTTTTCCGGATCGTTACGTATGCCAATCCGCTTCGGTATTTCCTGGTCATTATCCGCGGCATATTCCTCAAGGGCAACGGGTTCGGCGCGCTCTGGCCGCAGATGGCAGCATTGATGATCATCGGCCTGACCGTTTTCACCATGAGCGCTGTCAGGTTCAAAAAACGACTGGCTTAGAGGCCATAGTGTTGTGTGCAAGAAGCATCATGGTGTGATATAGTTTTACCTGTATGCATGCCGGTAAACAGCAAAAAATGCTGCTGTGGACATTTCGATGCAAAGGCGACGCAGCATACGAAATCCAACTCAAAAGGAGAACATGCATGGATAAATGGCAATGTATGATTTGTAATTGGATTTATGATCCAGCAGTAGGAGACCCTGACGGCGGGATCGCACCCGGGACGGCGTTCGAAAACATACCCGACACCTGGACCTGCCCTGTTTGCGGAGCTACGAAGGATTCTTTTGTGAAAATTTGATACCGCTGTGCAGGAAGGCGCCGTGCAGCGAAGATGCACAGCGGGGAGAAACGGTTGTCATGAATGCCGTACCGCGGAAAACGGCATCCGTCGTCAACGCACCAGGAGTGTTCCCGGATCACTCTATCCGCCATATCGGATTGATCGATGCCGGTGACACCAGGCAGCGGTGCGTCTGCATACGCTGCTGTCGGCACGTGGGCCGACAAGCAAGTGCCGCACCCAGCCATTCTTATAATTTCCGCTGCATCCGGTTGATCCGCCCAGGTCAATTTCCTGTATTAAAAAAGATGATTCCCTCCAAACGTGACCTATGCTATACTAAATGGCTGACAGACGGAGGAGCACTATATTCATGAGCACGAATGAGACCCTCTTCGGCATACGGTTCGGATCAAATGAAGAGCTGTATCCGTCAAAGGCGGAATTGCGGGAGTTTCTCGAGAGTCCGAAACAGGATGGTGTTTCCCATGCGAAGGACATGGAGCCCTATCAAAAACTTCTCGCCGATTACGCCGATTTTGAAAGAAGAAAAAATGTAACCGCTGAAACGATCGATCACCGCGAACGTCTTTTCTACGCTGTCCTCGGTCATTCCGGCTTTCTGAACCAGGCCGTGATAACATCAGTGGAACTGTACAAATACAACGTCCGTTTCCTGAAACCGCTCGATTTCAAGAAGCCCTCGTCCTTCGTGAAAGCGGCAGAAGAGGAATTGCACACCCTTGATCCGAAGAAGGAGCATTCGGTCCGGGTTACGAGACTTCTCGACATGATGGAGGACCGAAAGGCGTCGATCGAGCGCATGACCAGAATCTGGATGACGATATCCGAGGAACTGGTCAGCATCATCGATTACCTCAGGGAAAATCTTGCAAAGATCAACCGCATCTGCCGCATGTCGCTCGATATTCTCGGAGACCGGAATCTCACCGAAAACGAGGAGGCGAGGCTGGCCGCAGAAATCAAGACGCAGTTCAAGGACCAGATGAAAGACGCCCTCCACCGCGGTGAGATCACGCGGCAGCAGCTCGAAACCGTTCAAAACGATGTTGCAACCCTGCTGAGTGAACTTTCCGCTTACGTGAAGAAGGATGTGGATGCTTTAAAGAGACTGTACCAGACCCTGGTTGACCACACAGGAAGCATCGTGGCTTCACTCGATGCGCTGATGAAAGAATACCGGGGCATGCCGTCCCGGGTCTTCGAAAAAGAACTGGAACTTTTTCTGCATGCGGAGAACGCCCTTGTCTCACTTGTTTCCGATATCCGTCTGGACTTGCATGCATCAGTGACGAAAAGCGGAACACCGTACCTCGGCATTCTTGCCGAGAAAAGAACGATCTTGTTCGACGATCTTTTCGAAAAGATACGGAGAGACCGACGCACGGTGAGCGATCGGCGCATCGCGTCCGAACGCAGAAAATTCCGGGATCCGGAGTACAGCGGTCCGGAGCGGAGATCGGGAAAAGACCGGCGAAGCGGAGCGGGACGCCGGAAGCAGCCGGATCAATGAAACAATGACATGATCGAGCAGGCAGGATGGAGATATGAGATCCTTCAAAGACATCAAACATGACTACCGGTTCACGGAAGAGGATGAAAAAAGGCTCGCGGGGCTGCGCCAGCTCATGGAAGAGCACGCCGATGAAATCATGGGAACCTTGAGCCTCTGGATCGTCGGAACCAAGGGCGCTGCCCAGTTCTTTAACGAGGAATCCCGCAAAACACACGTCTTCCAGTCGCAGCGGGAGTGGTTTCTCGGGCTGTTTGCCGGAAAATACGATAACCGCTATTATGAAAAACTGATCAGGATCGGCGCGACCCATGTCAAACACAACGTTGACACTCACTATATGAACCGCTCCATCAATCTCGTCAGAAACGCGTGCACCGGCATCCTGCAGCTGCAGGAAGAAGATAAGGCGGAAACCACGAGCAGGATCATATCGCTCGGCAAGATCCTCGACATCAGCCTGGACGTCATAACCAGTTCCTACATTGAAGAGGAGATGCGCGTTTATTCCCCGGTGTACAAGGTCCGAAGCGCTCTTATCTCGTTCTCGGAGCGGTTCTCCCATACGGCGAACCTCATGCTGGTGCTCGCCCTGATTGGACTGACGCTCGGCGTAGTATGGCTGTTCATCCAGGATGTCATGGGAATGTTTGCCAGCGGCATCGAGAGCGGTATTATTTCTTCACTCGGATCCATGCTCCTTCTCTGGCTCATGATCGAGCTGATCAACACGGAGATATCTCATCTCAAGGGGGGGAAGTTCCACATCAGCGTGTTCGTCGGCGTGGCGCTGGTAACCATGATCCGGGAGACCATGATCGCCACACTGAGGCATGAAAAGCCCGAGTCAGTCTATTATCTCATTGCGGCGATCCTGGTGATCGGATTCGTATACTGGATCGTGGCAAAGGCGGAGGACCGGGATGAAAGGTGAATCATCATGCAGCAGCAACGTTCGGCGAGCACGAGCCGCACTTCTATGCAGAATCGAGCAGCAAACGTATTTTTAAGAGGAGATCTGCCGGCGACAGGGGTTTGGAAATCATCTCCTGACCGTCGTACAGGAGACCCTTCGATTGGATGATATCGGCGGTGTAGCCGCTTACGAACAACGTCTTTACTCCGGGCAGCAGGGCCCTCGTTTCCTCGTATACTTCCTTCCCGTTTTTCTTCGGCATGATCATATCCAGCAGGAGCAGCCTGATTGAATCGCGGTGCTGCCTGATCTTGTCGATCGCATCCTGTCCGTCCGCGCATTCGATGATGGTATAGCCGGCTTCCTCGAGCACTGCCCGCGTCAGGCGCCGGATCACGGCATCATCTTCCGCCAGGAGGATGGTTTCCGTGCCTTTTTTCATCTCCTGCACCGGCGCAATCACGTCGTTCGCCACCGTCGCCCTGACCAAGGGGAGATACATGCGGAAGGTGGTGCCCCGTCCCGGTTCCGTGTAAACATTAATATAACCTTCATGCTGTTTTATGATCCCGTGCACGATGGAAAGACCAAGTCCCGTTCCTTTCCCCACATCCTTGGTCGTAAAGAAAGGCTCGAAAATCCGTGATGCCGTATCTTCGTCCATGCCGGAGCCAGTATCTGAAACCGTGACCACGGCGTAGGGACCTGGCTTCATATATTCGTGAGAAGCAATGAACTGGTCCGAGAGCTCGTGGCGCTCCGTTTCGATAGTCAGGCGGCCGCCGTCCGGCATTGCATCACGTGCATTGGTCGAAAGGTTCATGAGAACCTGTTCCAGCTGCCCGCTGTCCACAACAGCAATGAGCTGTTCGCCGAACAATTTGCGCTCCAGGACGACATCTTCTCCGATCAGGCGCTGCAGGAGCTTGCTGATACGCTCGATGACCAGGGTGATATCCACAGGTTTGGGGTTCATGACCTGTTTTCTGCTGAAGGCGAGCAGACTCTGGGTGAGATGCGCTGCACGGGAGGCAGAAGCGAGGATCTCATCAACATGATGACGCATGGGGTCATCGGCGCTCATTTTCATCTGCAGCAGACTGGCGTAGCCGATAATGGCGGTCAAGATATTGTTGAAATCATGTGCCACGCCGCCTGAGAGTCGTCCGACGGCCTCGAGCCGCTGGGAATGCCGCAGCTGGTCCTCCGTGCGTTTTCGCTGCTCGAGTTCCTTTTGCAGCCGGTCGTTCGCCATCGCGAGTTCGGCTGTACGCACCGCAACTTTTTCCTCAAGGTGCTCCTGCTGGGATTTCAGCTCTTCGTCGCGGAGCTGGATCTGCGTCAGCATTTCATTCAAACCGGTGGCCAGACTGCCCATTTCATCATCCCGGACCTCGGTGCTGCGAAGGGAGTAGTCCTTCCCCAGCGAGACAGCCCTGGTGAGGTTGACCAGCTCGAGCATAGGTGCCGTGATCATTTTCTGCAGACGTGAAAGAAGGAAGTACGCAAGCAACAGCGACAGGACGAAGGCGAGGACAGCAATGCCGGCAAGCCAGAACATGCGTGCATAAATATCCCGCAGATCGGAGCGGATGTAAATACTGCCAATCCGTTCGTGGTCAAGCAGGATCGGCCGGACAAGGATCACCTGATTCACACCAAACGAATGCCCTGCCGACGGCGCTGTCAGGGGTGCAGGCAGATCTATCGTTCCGCGCCGGTGATATACGGCAAACAGATTGCCGTCCTTCCGGTAGATGACGGCCTGGACAATGCTTGGCGCCGCGACCAGAGCATTCAGGATCTCTTCGGCATCCCGCCTGTTGTTGAAAGACAGGGCAACCGTGCTGTTGCTGCCGATCATGTCTGCCTGGACGGTGAGTTCATCCAGCCGGGAGGAATGAAACGACCAGGCTTCATGGAAAATAAATACGACGCAGGCGGACAGCAGGGCAATACCGCTTGTTACCAAACCGATGGAAAGCAGTTTTCTTTTGATGGAGGTTGATTTTGCGATCAGCATATCAATTGGCCGTATGATCCTGACTATCGTATACCATGACAGCCATTTTGAGCAGACGCGAATGGAGATTGATACCGGCCTTCACCATGGCAGCCCTGTTGATGACGAACCGGACATTGTTGTCTTTAACAATGAAATTAATCATGCCGCCTTGTGCGGCGAAATTGCTGATGTCGCTCACCAGGAGCGTCCGGGATGTCTGCATCACGCGCAGTATCTGTTCAATATGCTCCTCCTCGGACGAACTGATGAACAGTACATGGCATGCGCGGGCTTCGCGCACATCGCCCATGCGGCGGATCTTTACAGCACGGCTGTTGATCGTTTTCATGGTTAAGGCGTCCACATCATCCCCGAACGGGTCGTCGCCGAGGATTCCGAACACGAAGGGTGCAGTCTCACTGTGGAAGGAGTCCTCAGGCCAGTCGACGAATTTGGCGAAATTATACAAGAATGCCGCCTTGATCTGGTACTCCGTCGGCTTGGGCGGCTGCGCCGCGGCATGGCTGGCTGCGAACAGACACGAACACAGCCACGCCAAAACCAGGAGGAGTGAGCGGCCGCGAGGAAGTTTGCTGTCCCCGGCTTTCAATGGTATTCTAGAAGACATAGGTAAGCTTGATGCGGAAAAGCCGGCCGTCCTGTGGAATTACATCCTGGACGTGCTGCGGCGGACCTGCACCGGGATCTCCGTATTTTGTGTCAAACACGTTATAAACGCTGAATGCAATATCGAGATGCTTGAGCATATCGCGGCCGTAGAGCGTCACATTGACGATTGAAAATGCTCCCTCCCGGCTGTTGCCCACAGTTTTGCGACTGCTCATATACTGGTATTCCGGATCCAGAAAAACACGCTCCTTGATGAGCGGGACGATGATGTTAACCTTCCCCAGCTGTTCCGGTGAATTCGTGAGGACTTCGCCGGTGTTCATATCTTTTGCCTTCTGAACCGAATAGCTCGCGCGTCCCCGTATACCGTTCTGCCATTTACCCTCCAGCTCCATCTCGATGCCCCGGGTTTCGGTCCTGTTACTATTCTGGAATTGGGACATTCCGTCGCCAGGGTCCGTCACCGAGGTGATCAGATTCTCGATCCGGTAGGAAAAGCCGCTCACGGACGTGCGGATAGACGGTCCGAGATATTGTTCATAAACGAGTTCATACGTCTTGATTTTTTCGGGTTTGAGATTCGGGTTGGACTTCGCTGTGATCCCGTCATTGTAGTAAAGCTCGAAGACATTGGGGGCACGGAAGGCCGTGCCGTAGAGGAGTTTGAAAATGGTTGTCCTGGCCGGAGCATATATCAGTGCAAGACGCGGATTCGTGGTGTCGCCGAACGAGCTGTAGTGGTCATAGCGAAGGCCGACATTCGCGAGCAGACGGTCCGAAATGCGATATTCATCCTCAACGTAGAAGGCATGAAGCCTCGATCTTCGCCTGTCATCGAGGTAGGTGAAAGGGGGATCAATATCAAAGTTGCTTTGATCCTGCTGGATATTGTCCTTGTATTCAGCGCCTGCCGACACTTTATGCCGCTGGAAAAACAGTCCTGTGGCCTGCGCTTCGGCGGTCCACCACTTGCCGAACGCCGTGTCTCTGTTGCGGGTGGGAGGAGGATAATCCATCAGGTAATCCTCCCAGTAGTTCTTTTCGTCATAGGATAGTTTTGCAACCACGGAAATACCATCGGCGAACACATGGCGGTACGCTGCATCCAGATACATATTTTCATCGATGGTTCTGTTGTCCGGTGCATTGAAGACAGAACCGTAGGATGCCGTGGGCACGCCTTTTTCACGATATCCGTAGGCGCCTTCAAATGAGAAGTCGCGGTATGATATCTTGGAGAAGAAATTATGAGAGCGATCGTTGTCCCGGTGGTCGGCTCTGCCGTTGTTGATCCCTGCAAACTCAGGGTAGGAAAGGTGTGCGTTGCCTTTGCTGTCGTATCCGGAGCCGGACAGCAGCATGTTGAAACCACCGGGACCGCTTGTACCGTAGCTGATCCGGCCCGCATAGGTGTCGAGGCTCGCTGCGGAGGCAGCCAGTTCCGTTCCCTGAACGGCGCCACCGCTTTTCGTGATGATGTTGATCACGCCGAAGAATGCATTGCTGCCGTAGAGCGAGGATCCGGGGCCGCGAATGACCTCGATACGGTTGACCAGGTCCATGTCCAGCAGAAACTCCGTGCCGAGCGGGGCCTGATCGTACACATTGTCATTGATCCGGTGGCCGTCCACGAGAAGAAGAACGCGCGTATTGAAGTCGCCGGGACGGCTGAAACCGCGCACGCCATAGTAGGAATAGTTCCGGTCATAGGTCACATAGAAGCTTCTGACGCTTCGCAGCACGTCCGCCAGGGTGCGGTATCCGAATTTTCGTATGTCGTCAGACGTGATAATACTGATTGACGAGGGAGCTTCCGTCACTTTTTGTTCGTATTTTGAAGCCCCGGTCACGGTCGTTATCTGGATGGTGCTGAGCTCCTCGATGCTGAGATCCAGGAGATCCGAAGAGGAAGTCACGGCGGTATCCGTCGCAGCAAAGAGAGGGTGGCTGCATGCGACGGCCAGCAGGATACAGATGCGGAGAAGTGTGGACACCCATCGTGGGTTTTTTGGGCATGTTACGGTCATAGGCGGTTCCTCTTCAGACGTATTGCTTTCCGGACGTATAGAGGTGGACGAAAGTGCTGCACGCCTCCGAAATACCTGGTCGTGGTGTGCTACTCTTATCATGTTATCGGTAGAATCGGCGGATTTCTTTAACAAAAATAAGAATTTCGTAATATTGAAGGCGGCTTCTTCGAACCTCCCGGCCTGCCGCTCCTCGCAGGATCGTTCGAGGCGTCAGGCATTCTTATCTTCTATGCGAAAACGCTCGATTCACAGTGCGGATCAATCGCTTTGAGCGGTGTCAGAGGGGGGAATTCATAGTCTTGGTTAACTGCCTGCCTTTATCTCCGCAGGTGCGGGTGCAGTTGTCCTGTTTCTCATTGCTTTCATCGCCAACAACACGTTCACAAGAGACAATTTTCAGGGCATTGGTTATAATGAAATAATAAGTGAGGGAAACAGGAGATCTTCTGTCTGAAGGGTGCCGCAATTCTGCTCGAACACTCCTTGACTTGCCAATATTCTGTGCTATAAATATTTAAGTTGCTTTCCCAATCTACCATTTCGCACCAGAACAACCATACAGTCATTGACCATCATCGTTATGACGGGTGCACCTGCATCCGATAGCATATGCTTAAATGCATATAACAGTCAGCACGATTGTTTTTCTCCTGATAGATTGTGGCTGCAGGGGGAGCCTGATGTATGGGCCGCATATTGTATTGACGAAAAAGGCGGGGAAATATCATCCCCTCGGATATCCCGGACTCCAAAGGAGGTGCTGAGTGGAAATAGGGTAGTCGGAAGAAGAGTAAAACAAATGAAGAACAACTTGACGAGGGAGAATGTGCATGAAAAGAACGCTGCTGATACTATTCACCATGGTGATAGCTGGAATATTTGCCGCACCGGGTTTTGCTGAAATAACGCCCGGCCGTGTATCGGTGTCGCCGTTTTTCGGATGGTATGTTTTCGACCATGATATGAACCTGAAAGACAGGCCGGTTGCCGGATTCAGGGTCGGGTATGATCTAACCGACCGGTGGGGTGTTGAAGGCGCTTTTGACTACGTAAAAACGAAATTTGACCGCGGCAGCGGCGACGTAAAGGTGTACGGATACCGCCTGGATGCATTGTATCATTTCCGGCCAAAGGATAAGCTTGTGCCCTTTCTTGCAGCCGGAATCGGGGGAACAAACGCGGATTATCCGGATAACACCGGCCGCGACGGAAACGACTTCCTGTTGAACTACGGTGGCGGGGTCAAATATTTTCTCAGTGAGGCGCTGGCATTGAGAGCGGACATCCGGCATCTTCTCGTATTTGATGGTGGCCGTTCGGATTGGGAATACACGATCGGGGTCACCTTCTTTTTCGGAGGTGGAAGGCCCGCACCTGCTCCCGCTGCAGCTCCTGTGCAAATTGCTGATGCAGACGGAGATGGAGTGCCGGACGCCCTCGACCGCTGCCCTGATACGCCCAAAGGCGTGAAAGTCGACAAAGACGGATGCCCGGTGGACAGCGACGGCGACGGCGTTCCTGATTACCTTGACCGCTGTCCTGATACGCCCAAAGGCGCGAAGGTCGACAAGGACGGCTGTCCTATCGTGGCAAAAACAGTCGAAAAGGCGCCCGAGAAAGTCAGTATCGCCCTGCAAATCGAATTCGATACCAGCAAGGCAGTTATCAAACCTCAGTATGATGTGCAGATCAAAAAAGTAGCTGATTTCATGAAAACCTATCCGGAAACGTCCGCGGTGATCGAGGGTCACACGGACAATGTCGGCAAGGAAGAGTACAACCAGCAGCTGTCCCTGAAGCGCGCTGAGAGCGTGAAAGCCTATCTCGTGGAAAAATTCGGCATAGCTCCCGGCCGTCTGTCTGCGAAGGGTTTCGGTTCATCGCAGCCCGTGGCAAGCAATGCAACAGCCGAGGGCAGGGCGAAGAACCGTCGGATTAATGCTGTCTTCGAAACAATGACAAAACGCTAGCACCTGGTTCAAGGGCTGAGATCTAATCAACGATGATACTATTGTTTAATGGCAGATCTGAAAATCACATCAGGATTTTCATCAGTATCTGTCGGAAAGGCGGTTGCTATGGGTTTGCTGGATGAAATATCAGGCAGCATAAAAAATGCATTGGCCGGGAGTAATATGCAGGGAAATGTGCTGTCAAGCATTGAACATCTTTTGACCAGTGCTGACCACGGCGGGCTCCAGGGCATTGTACAGCAATTCAAGGACAAGGGGTTCGGTGATATCATCAACTCATGGATCGGTACCGGCGCGAACCTGCCGATCAGCCAGGATAAAATACAGCAGGTGCTGGGGAGCGGCATTCTTCAGCAGCTTGCCCAGAAGGCGGGGATATCTACGGATGAAATTTCTAAAAAAATGACGGTGCTGCTTCCCGAAGTCATCGATAAACTGACGCCGAACGGGAAACTTCCGGAAAGCGGCGCACTTGCAGAAACACTGAACATGCTGAAAAACCAGTTCCTCGGGAAATGAAGCGCAACCAAAGAGAGAGTGACGAAAAACCGGCCACTGATGGACCCGTGGCCGGTTTTTTTTGAGATGCCAGGAGCAGCCCCCATCCCTGTTCAGTCAGGGGACTGATCAGTGCTTACCCCGCCTGCCCCGATGTGGAGGACGCTCCGTTATCGTACAGATCGGACGATCCCCAGGTGCAATCCTCAGTAGCACGAGCTGCTAATATGCTTCCTCGTTTTTCATCACCTCATCAGCAGTTACCCGAGAACGGAATACACGGTAGACCCAGATTTTATAGGCGATCACAATCGGGACAAAGACCAGCGCGACGACGGTCATGATCTTGAGCGTATAGGCACTGGAGGAGGAATTGTAAATAGTCAGACTGTAGAGAGCGTTCGTGCTCGACGGGATCAGATTCGGAAACAGTCCGATGAGACCGGTGCTAATAATGAGCACAATGAGCACGCAGGACGAAGCAAAGGCGGACAGCGCTTTGCCCGCTGAAAGAAATATTTTGATCATGACGAGCGAAACCACAGCAAGCGCGGGAACAACCATAAGCAGGGGGAGCGAGCGGTAGTTTTCGTATAAGTTCGTGGAGATAACAGTTGCGATGAGAAATGCCGACGTAATCAGCAGTTCAGCGGCCCAGACACCTTCCGCGACTTCGATTGCCCGTTCGCGAACGCGACCTTCGGTTTTTACAGCGGCATACAGGCTGCCGTGCACGAGAAAGAGTATAACAAAGACCACGCCGCTCACGAGGCCGTAAGGGTTCAGCAGCGACAGCAGTGATCCATGATATCCCGCTGCGTCCATGGGGAGTCCGCTGAAGATGTTGCCGAACGCCACGCCGAACAGGAGCGCGGGGAGCGCGCTGCCGACGAATATGCCGAGGTCCCAGATTTTTTTCCAGGAAGGACCATGAAGTTTTCCGCGGAATTCCAGAGACACACCGCGGATGATGAGCGAGAAGAGGAGCAGCAAGAGCGCCGAATACAGGTAGCTGAACATCAGCGCATAGGTTGTAGGGAATGCGGCGAACGTTGCGCCTCCCGCCGTCACGAGCCACACCTCGTTGCCGTCCCACACCGGCCCCACGGTATTGATCAGAATTTTTCTCTCCTGATCGGTCGTGCCGAGATAGTAATGCAGCATACCGGTCCCGAACACAAACCCGTCAAGCATGAAATAGACAGCCCACAGAACAGACCAGAGTACGAACCAGATGATTTGCAGTTCCATGTGAGTTCTCCTAGCGTGTCGGAATGGCGGCAGAACCAGCGTCTTCAGGACCTTTCCGGGCAAATTTCGTCAGAAGGTAGACATCCACGATGCCCAGTCCGCTGTACAAGACCGTGAAACCGAGCAGCGAAATAACGACCTGCACGGCGCTGACTGACCGGGAAACAGCCTGTGATGTTTTCAGAACGCCGTAGACAATCCACGGCTGGCGGCCGATTTCCGCAACAATCCATCCCAGCTGTCCAGCAATGTAGGGAAGGGGAAGGGCGTAGAGCACGAGAAGCAGGAAAAGGCGGTGCTGTTCCAGTGTACCGCGAAGGGAATAGAAGACACCGAAAACAGAGAGCAGCAGGAGAAGGCCGCCTATCAATACCATGACGCGGAAGCCAGCGAAGACTGGCCAGACCGGCGGCCTTTCTTCTGCGGGAAATGCCTTCAGCCCCTTGATCTCCGCGTCAGGATTGTGAAACGCGAGATAGCTCAGCAGGCGCGGGACGCAAGGGCCCTCGACCGCATTGCATTCCCGTGCAGTGTCGGGGATGACGATCAGGTTGAACCCAACACCCTTCTGCGTTTCCCAGAGCGATTCCATGGCAGCGAACTTTGTCGGCTGGTTGCGTGCGATCTCTGCCGCATTGATATCCCCGATTACTGCAACGAGCAGGGACGACGCGAGTCCGAAAATCGCCGCCATTTTGAAAGAGCGCTGGAAGAAATCGACATTGTTTTTTCTGAGCAAATGGTACGCAGATATGGCCATGACAAAAAATGCAGCTACGACATATCCCGAGGAGAGGGTATGGCCGAACTTGAGCAGTCCGTAATCGTTCGTAAGCAGCGCACCGAAATCGGTCATCTCAGCCCGGTTGTTCCTCAGGACGTACCCCACGGGTTTCTGCATCCAGCCGTTTGCAAGTAGTATCCACAGGGCCGAGAGATTCGTTGCCAGGGCCACGATCCAGATGGCAAGAGCATGGGTTGCTTTTGATACTTTATTCCATCCGAAAATCCATACACCGATGAAAACGGATTCGAGGAAGAACGCAAGGGTCGCTTCAATAGCGAGCGGCGCTCCGAAGATGTCGCCCACGTATTTCGAATACTCGGCCCAGTTCATGCCAAACTGAAATTCCATGGTAAGGCCGGTAACAATACCGAGCGCAAAGTTGATGAGGAACAGTTTGCCCCAGAATTTTGTCATCCGGAGATAGGTCGTGTCTGCGGTCCTGACGTATTTCGTTTCCATGTAGGCAGTCAGCACAGAAAGTCCGAGAGTCAGGGGAACAAAAATCCAGTGGAACATGCTTGTGACTGCGAATTGAAGCCTGCTTAACGCCAGGGTATCCATGCAGGGGCCTCCGTTCCTCAAATGTATAAAAAAGGATAAACAATATCCTTGTTTTTTAATGCAAAAAAATCACGCCTGCAGCAGACCGGCAATGGTTTGCTTCTGCAGGCGTTTTTCAATATCATGTCTGATGTCGACCCAGATCGGATGCACGCAGCATGTGGAACTCATACGGCACTTCTTGCCGTCAACCGCGCAGAGATTGATGCCGGCCGGTCCCTGGATAGCTTCCATGATATTCAACAGTGAAATGTCGGCAGGCCGCTTAGCGAGCTGAAAGCCGCCTTTGATCCCGCGTGCCGACTTCACCATGCCCCGCAGCACGAGCCGCTGAAGTATTTTTGCAAGAAAACTCTTGGGGATGTGCATTGCACGCGATATCTCCGAGACATTGACCATCCGGTCGTTCTCTTTTGCGAGATACAGCACCGTGCGGACAGCATAGTCGGTTTCCCGGGTGATCAGCATATGTTATTTCAATGCCTCGTATATTTTCCCGACGATTTTTGCGGACGGTTTCAGCGTCTTGTCGCCTTCTTGTCGCCACTGGGCGGGGCAGACCTCCGTGGGATTGGCTGCAAGATGGATGTTTGCCTTGAGTTTTCTCAAAAGTTCCTCGATGTTCCGGCCCAGGTTGTAAAAATTCACTTCCGTGTTCATGAGCATGCCGTCCGGGCTGATGATGAACGCACCGCGCAGGGCGAGTCCGGATGCCTCGTCATAAACTCCAAACATCCGCGAGACAGCTCCGGTAGTGTCT
Organism: Nitrospirota bacterium; assembly: GCA_035490495.1. Classification (GTDB taxonomy): domain Bacteria; phylum Nitrospirota; class UBA9217; order UBA9217; family UBA9217; genus JAJYKN01. The sequence goes on along the minus strand of DATHDE010000201.1, from coordinate 42,926 downwards.
GAGCCCATGGGGTATTTTGCCTTTTCGAGCATTTTTTCATCACGCTGCCAGGCGAGGTGGGTGAATTTCGTGTCTGTGCTGATCGTGATGACTTCGGCGCCGAGTTTTTTAAATTCGTCATATTGCTCGGCCAGCGCTGCAAATTCAGTTGCGCAGACAAACGTGAAGTCAGCCGGATAGAAGAAAAGGACCGTCCATTTCTTCGCGGATTTTAAACCGGACAGGCTTATTTCGCCGAAGTCCGATTTGGTAGGTTCAAAAGTATCCAGTTTAAATTCAGGAACATTCTGGCCAACATGGAGACAGCAAGCATCATTCGACATAACAATTCCTCCTTCTTCTTGCGGTGTTCATACGGGATATTGTGGACCCTATATTAGTACTGCACCTTTTTTTTGTCAAAAGATTTTTTTAATCGAATATGTGCTGGTCGTCACGATTTTTCATTGGAGATAAACAAGTATACCATAAAGAACAAAGAACAACACGTACGCTGAAAAACGTGCTGCGACCGCCGGGAAAATAATGACAGGCGGTTTTTCATTAGGTACTATGCATGCATGAAAGATAAACCGCATTTTTTTCCAAACATTGTTCCGGGGAGATTTCTCGAGCGGCAGAATCGGTTTATTGCACGATGCCTTGTGGATGGGAAATGCGTGAACGCCTACCTTCCGAATCCCGGCAGGCTGTGGGAGCTGCTCTTTCCCGGGGCGGTCTTGTATCTCGTCCCGCACGATGCCGGGTTCGAGGGGCGCACGGACTTCATAGTTGCAGCTGTAGAGCGGGACGGCATTCCGGTCATGATCCACACGCAGGTGAACAACCTTGTTGCCAGACACCTTCTGGATCAGGGGAGCATCCCTGGCCTGGAAGGCGCATCAATCGTGCAACAGGAGAAAAAATACGGCGCCAGCAGGTTCGACTTTCTCCTGAAAAAAGGGGCGAGCAGCGTCATCGTCGAAATCAAGTCCTGCACGCTGGCAGGCAACCGCCTAGCGATGTTTCCGGATGCTGTCACGCTGCGCGGGACACGACATCTTCAGAAACTGGCGGCGCTTTCGCGGGCCGGTCTGCAAACGGCCGTGATTTTCCTCATCCACTGGCCTCATGCCGAATATTTTCTTCCCGAATACCATACGGACCTCGTTTTTGCGCAGACCCTGCTTTCGGTAAAAGACGACGTCATGGTCCGGGCGGTATCCGTAGCGTGGACAAGGCAATTAGAACCGGGCAGGGTCAAGGAGGCCGTCATCCCCTGGCATATTGTTGAACGTGAAGCGCACGACCGGGGGAGTTATATTTTTGTTATGCGCCTGAGGAAAAATCGTACCGTTGCCGTGGGAAATCTGGGCGAAACCAGGTTCAGAAAAGGGTACTATCTCTACGTCGGTTCGGCGCGTGAACATCTTGCGAAGCGACTCGAGCGGCACAGAAGGTTGATCAAAAAAAACCATTGGCACATCGACTATCTCCGTCAGGCAGCCGATGTCCACGCGGTCATCCCCGTCAGGACAAAGGACGATCTGGAATGCGCTCTCGCGGAAGCGCTGAGCACGATAGCAGACCAGCGCATTGACGGATTTGGATCGTCTGACTGCCGGTGCCGCACCCATCTTTTCGGCATGGACAACGATCCCCTGCATTCGCATGCATTCATCAAATTTCTGCAGCATTTCCGTATCGACAGGCTGGAGCCCCTGCTGGTGCCCGGGGAAGCATTGAGCAGCCAGGGGGCGGCAGGTCAACGTCAACGCTTTTCGTAATTTTTCCGGAACCGCAGGAACCGCGGCAGATCCATCCAAAAGCGCTTCCATGAGTCGGGGGACTTCCAGATCATCGCAGTGTATTTCAGCAGGATCTGAGGTCTCGTGAAATATCGGCGATAAAACTCGCGGTAGCGCTCCTCGAGCCGTTCCCGGGTAAAACCACGGGGGATGAACATGAAATTGAGCGCGTTCATCTGCGTCCAGTCTTCGTCGAACGTCCCGTGCTCGCGGATGTCGCCGTAGATGGGGGCGCCGGGGAACGGGGTCAGTTTGGCGAGATTGAACTCGTCGAGGGGAAGACTGAAAACATACTCCATGCTCTTGTCGATGCTGGCTTCAGTCTCACCGGGAAGGCCCATCATGAAAAGCCCCTTGGCGCGGATGCCGGATTTTTTTATCAGGTGAACCATGGCCCGGATGTTCTCGAGCGGATTGTCCATTTTTGCCGTGGGCAGGTACGACCTGTGGCGTTTGAGCAGGTCGGGATCGCCTGTCTCGATGCCGAGGCTGATCATCCAGCACCCCGCGCGTTTCATCATGCGAAGCATTTCTTCATCGAGCTGCTCCGTACGGGCCGCGCAGTTGAACGTCATCTTCAGCCCTGATTTGATCTTGAGTTCGCAGAACTTCAGCACGCGCTCGCGTTTCAGCGTGAATGTGTCATCGTAAATGTTTACGTGTTTTATATTGAAGCGTTTGTGCAAGTGCGTGATCAGTTCCAGCATGTACTCGGGTGAATTGTAGCGGTACGTGCGGCGGAACACCGAACGGTCGCAGTAGGAGCACGTATACGGACAGCCGCGGCTCGTGATGACCGTCGTATTGGGGGCTTTGGGGTAACTGAAGATGGGAAGCTTGTAGCTCTGGGGGAAACCTTCCAGTTTCTCATAAGCGGGGAAGGGAAGGGTGTCAAGATCGATGAGCTTCTTGCGGAATCCCGTGAACACGACCTCGCCGTTTTTTCGAAATACGAGTCCTTCTATTGATTCCGGATTCTGGCCGTCGGACTCAACGAGTTCGAGCAGGGTCTGCTCCCCCTCGCCCACAACCCCGAAATCGATAATGGGGTAATCGCGGAGAAGGCGTTCGCGAAGCCCCGACATGTGGACGCCGCCGAACACGGTTCTGATGCCGGGATGGATTTCCTTGGCGCGCTCAGCGAGCCGTACGGCATCGAGAAAGCTCGACGTTGTCGTGGAAAAGCCGATGTATTCCGGTTTACGATCTTTAATGTAGGAAAAGATCCGTTCATCCCTGCCGGGGAACGCATAGCAGTCGTGGATGTCAGACCGGTGGCCGTGTTTCTCCATCCATGCTGCGAGCGAGAGCAGCCCCATGGGCGGCATGATATTGACGATGTGGGACAGATCCTGCTCTCCCGAGGTCCAGTTTTCCCCGAGCGGATGGATGAGTATGATGGTTTTTTTTGCTTTCATTGCTGTCCGGAATCCCCTTTTGCGTTCTTCTTGTATTCCAGCGATTTGAATACCATGTCGAGGACCTTTCGCTGTTCTGCTTCGTATTTATTCAGCACGGCGAGGCAGCTGCCTATGGGAAACCGTTTATGCAGGTACTCGGCGTCGCGGCCCGACAGGATGATGATCCGGTTCTTGCTTACTCCCCTTGACACGGCATACTTGAGCACCTTTGCCCCGTCAAGGCCCGGCATTTCGAGATCCACAAGGAGGAGATCAAGGTCGCTGCTGATTGCGGAGAGGCATTTGATCGGATCGATGCACGCCTGGATCGAGAGGTGGGGATACTGTTCGCTTACATACTCCGCTAGGGTTTTCAAAAAAGCCGCGTTGTCGTCGATCAGAAGGATCGTTCCCATGAGAATGCGTCAGCTCCCGCTGCCTTGTATGGAACAACGGGAAAGAACTCCCGTCTGAATGCCGCGACATTATAACAAGGCGGGAGTCAAAAGGCAATTTTTCTGATATGCCGGGACACGACCAAGGTATGCGGCTTCAGCGGGTAGTGAATCGGGAAAACTGAACTGAATAACAAATGAGCAATTTGACAGGATAACAGGACAGAATCGGATAAAAAAATAACGCCTGTCAAAATGTCCCCGCTTAGTCCACAGGTGTGACCACGGCCATGACAACGAGGTTTTCCCCTTTGTCGGCTGCAAAACCATGGGGCACATTCGGCTCGCAGAGGATGCAGGTTTTCTCGTCTGCCGCTATTTTTTCATCTCCCACCGTGAACGTACCCTTCCCCTGCACACAATACATCATGAGCCGCAAAGGCGCCTTATGAGGGTCGAGCTTCTGTCCTGCGGTCAGGCACATGAGCGCGATACGCATTTCAGGCTTGTCGGACAACATTTCGCGCGAGATCCTGTCAGGATAAAATTTGATCAGTTTCTTGATATCCAGGGTTTCCATACATCCTCCTGTTCAGAAAGAGAGATAGAGAATCGCGGGATGATTCATATTTGCGATGTTTCAGTCGAAGAAAGAATACCACGTACCTGCAGGGAAGGGTATGACAAACATCATACTTGAAGAGCCGTGAAGCGCGGAGACGGGGAGACACTACCACCAGCGCCAGAGCGCGATGATGAACGTAACGACAAATACGAGGGCGAGATTCATGTAGGCGAAGAAATAAAAAAGACGCTCGTGAAAGGGGCGCTTTAACGGCTGATTGTCAGCGGCCAGCGTGCCGACCCGCTGCATGAGAAGTACTTTGTCTTCGCCATGGGGTGCGCTGCCGAGGAATTCCGACAGATCTGTGCCTGCGGCGTGTTTCATCATGTGCTGCCCGTTTTTCCAGTACCTGCTTTTGGTCACGTCATAGACAATCCCCTTGTAGGCGAGGAAGGCGGGTCTGCCTTCCTTGCCGTTAAAGCGGCTCAGAAGTTCTTTGGTAAACAGGCCGGATGCCGGAATCTCGGCAGCTGCCTGCAGCCCGCGCTTGAGGCGGGGGCCGATAAAAAACGCCACAATGAGGGCGCTTGTCAGCATAACGAGATACAGGCAAATTTTGATCCCCAGGAGGATGCCGAACCGCGTTGTGTAGAACGCAGACCACGAGGGAATGCGCGCGATGGTCAGCAGCACGCCGGTAATGGCGACCACGATCATGGATAAGAAGCCGAGCCTGAGTTCGCCCCGCGGCAGGCCTTTGGAGGCGTAGGCGGGTTTCAGAAGGACGTGGACATAGAGGATGGCACCGAACCAGATAATAGCCGCAAGCATATGGAAATAACCGATTGTGAGCCGCACCATATGCTGTGTAGTAGACAGAGAACGATAACGGCCTGATGCCTTCAGCCCGGCGAGGAAGCGGGTGCCCTCCTCTGTAAGCGGTTCGCCGCCCAGGGCGTGAACGTGGCACTGCTTACAGTCGAGACCTGTTTCCACCGCATATTGCTGCGTTGCCTGTGCTGAGGAGGCAGAGAACGATAAGAACAGCAGGACTGCTGAAATGATTGGGATGGAGTTCGTTCTGCCGGGAATAATCACGGAGCTATTATAGCCAATGTCGCTTCCGATGTAAATTGATAAATGCAGCAGGGAATCCCCTGCATTACCTCGTGACGACGAGTGAAATCCACTTCCCGTCGGGCCATCGCTCTACGAGCCCGAGTCCTGCCTTTCGCATGGCTTCAACCACTTCATCATCCTGACCATGAAGAATTCCGGAGAGTATGCAGAAACCTTTCAACCTTAAATGCGACGCAATGGCCGGTGCCAGCATCACCAGGACGCCTGAAATGATGTTTGCAACAATGACATCGAACTCCCCGTTTGATATCGTAAGACTTCCCATTTGAATACAGATGTCCGGGGTGGAGTTTATCACGATGTTTTCCCTCGCTGCTTCCACGGCGAGGATGTCCGTATCGATTCCTGTCACGTGGTGAAAACCAAGTTTGGCAGCTGCAATTGCGAGGATTCCCGTGCCCGTGCCGATATCGAGAAAATGCTCCTTGCCGGTTCTGTCTGCATATTTTTCGATGAGCAGAAGGCACGAACGGGTTGTTTCATGGTGGCCCGTGCCGAAAGCCATGGCAGGGTCGATGACGAGGTTGATGCGACCTGTTTTTTTCTGCTCCCAGGGAGGAAGGATCGTAAAGCGGTCTCCGACATCGATAGCATGAAACCCCTGCTTCCATGTTTCGTTCCAGTCCCGGTCAGGGATGAGCGTTCGTTGAAAAGCGAATGCGCCGTGCTGTGACGATGCTTCCATGAGTGCCTGAGAAACGGCGAGGTCCTGTTCTATCTTGCGCATGTCAGATCCCGCCGGGAAATAAGCACGAATCCTGTCGTCCTCTTCGATGATGCCGAGACTGCCAGCATCGTAAAGATTTTTAATGAGGGCGTCCCGGAAGGGGGGTGACACGTTTATGGAGTACTCATAATAATAAGACATGCTGGTTTTGTGCCGCATTGTAGCAGCCTGCCTGCCGCGGTGTCAAACGGAGGGAAAGAAAAGTTCAGACGGGAAAGCCCTTTTTTCCCTTGACAACTCCAAGAGTTACATGGTATTTTATGCGCTCTTAATACCGAATTGCTCATGATGGCTTGAATCTGAAGGAGGTTTCAGCATATGTACGCAGTTATAGCAACCGGGGGAAAACAGTACAAAGTGGCGCCCGGCGACGTGATCAGAGTGGAGAGCCTTGACGCAAAAACGGGTGATACCGTTGAATTGAAAGATGTTTATATGATCGCGGACGGCGAAAAAGTATCTGTCGGCAAACCTACTATCGCGTCTGCAAAAGTCACGGCCGAGGTCGTCGGGGAAGGCAGGGGAGAGAAGCTTCTGATCTTCAAACACCGTCGGCGCAAGGGTTTCCGCAAGACCACGGGGCATCGCCAGAACTACACGGCAATTAAAGTAAAGGAAATCATCGCGTAAGCGTGATGTGCATTCGGAGGACGGGAAATGGCTCATAAAAAGGGTGTTGGCAGTTCGAGAAACGGCAGGGACAGCAATCCGCAGTATCTGGGCGTGAAACGGTATGACGGCGAGAAAGTGCTCGCAGGCACGATCATCGTACGGCAGCGGGGGACGAGGTTCCATCCGGGCACGAACGTGGGCAAAGGCTGCGATGACACGCTGTTTGCAAAGATAAACGGCGTCGTGAAATTCGAGCGCAAGGACAAGACGCGCAAACAGGTGAGCGTGTACGCGGCGGCATCATAGCAGCCGGTTGAGCAACCGTTATCAACCAAGCGGCGGATAGATTCCGCCGCTTTTTTATTTTCTTTCCCGCTGACGGGATTCTCGTGATTGCTTGACTTAACGCGGTCTTTCACTTACACTTGGAAAAAACAGCGAGGAGGATACAATGCCGAGATTGCCGAAACAATACATGGGAATTCAGAAGAAGTATGCCGCGTACATGAAGGCCGTGGAAAACTTGGGCAAAGCAGCCAAGGCCGCTGGACCTCTGAATGAAAAGACGGCGCGGCTCATACAGCTGGCTGCTGCTGCGACATCGCGCTCCGAAGGATCGGTGCATTCCCATGCCCGTCGGGCCCTTGAGGCGGGGGCGAAGCCGGATGAAATCCGGCATGCCATCATTCTCCTGACCAGCACGATCGGATTCCCCAATGTTTCAGCCGCCATGTCGTGGGTCAACGATATTCTCGAAAAAAAATAATTCATGAGGCAATGCCTCAGGCCAATGGAATTTGTAACCACGGATGAACGCGGATACAACATCGCAGCTTGAAGCTCATCATCGTTCATCTGTGTGCCCGGCCTCGCCGGACCCGTGGTTACCAGCCTTGACTCAATTGCACGTTGCCGGCTCGTAACGTACTTTAAAGCAGTGTCAATCATGTGCAAATGAAAATCGACGTCTTTGTCTCCGAACTTTGCGGCTCTTACCACGACCTCCACGAGAATCTCAACAAGGCTCTGGTCAGTGCCGGCGTGTCTGCAGAGGTCGAGTACCATACGCTTTATTACGAAGATGCGATAAGCCGCAATATTCTCGGCTCACCTTCCATCTGGATCAACGGCCAGGACGCCTTTGAAAGCGGTAGTACGACTCCTGGCATCACCTGAAGGGTGTACCGGGACGAGTCCGGGCGGCTCGCGAATGCCCCTTCCGTTGAGATGCTGAAACAAGCCATCGAACGTTCACGACGGGAATGACGACTTGGGGAAAGGATCTTCCGTGAAATCAAGGGAACTGCTCATCCTGATGAGCATCGCCGTTCTTTGCCTTGTTCTCACCTCCATCCGGCCTTTTGACAGGACAACGTGGCTGCTCGAGGTATTGCCTGTAATCATAGTCATCGCAGTCCTGGTTGCCACATTTGCGAGTTTTCCTCTTACACGGCTTCTCTACCGTCTTATTTTCCTGCATGCCCTCATTCTCATTGTAGGAGGATATTACACCTATGCGCGCGTGCCTGCCGGCGCCTGGGTGCAATCCCTGTTCGATCTTCAGAGAAACCATTTTGACCGGCTCGGTCACTTTGCCCAGGGGTTTGTGCCCGCGGTAGCCGCGCGCGAGATACTCCTGCGCGTGACGACGCTGCGCGTGGGCAAGATGCTGTTCTTTCTCGTCGTTTGCATTTGCCTGGCCATCAGCGCCTGCTACGAGTTCATCGAGTGGTGGGCTGCTCTCATCATGGGGCAGCGCGCGGATGACTTCCTCGGCACGCAGGGAGACCCCTGGGACACGCAATGGGACATGTTCATGGCCTTCAGCGGCGCTATTACGGCACAGCTGATGATTTCAAGGCGACACGACAAAGAGCTCGCGAGCATCGGCGTACATCCGCAATCGGTCTCATGAACCATATGCATATGCAGGCAAGACAACAAACCATGACGAAACTCGTTTTCATCGGTGATTCGCTTACCCAGTGGTATGACTGGCAGCGACGCTTTTCTGATCATGAGGTATCGAACCTCGGTATTTCCGGAGAAACAGTGGAGGGGCTGCTGGCGAGGCGGGAGCACATACGGTTGCAGGTCCATGATCCTGACTTCATATTTCTCATGACCGGAATCAATGATATTGCGAACGGACAATACCATATATTCGAACCCTATCATGAAATCGTCAGGAATTTCACGACCTGGTACAAAAAAGCACAGTTAGTTATCCAGAGCATTCTGCCCGTCGAACTCGAGTGGATAGGCAGCAGTGTCATTGATGAGGCCAACGGCCGTCTGGAGCGGCTCGCCCGGGAGTTCGGCGCCGACTATCTCAACGTCCACCGGTCTTTCGTTGATGCAGCAGGAAAGGTGAAAAAGGGATATCTGTCCGATGATGGCGTGCATTTAAACGTCAGAGGGTATGAAGCGTGGTCCCATGACGTGGAGCGGTACTTGCGGACCAGAGACGCTGGAAAGAAGTGATCCTGCAGCAGCTGCTCCACTGAGTCCGTTCCGATTCCCGATGTATCGGTCAATTGCAGCGTGGAGGAAACATGAAACACACTCTGTTGGCTCTGGTACTCATGATAGGCACAGCAGCATGCGCAACCGTCGATCAGCAGGAGCATACCGCAGCCCCGGTGCAACGGGCGTCCTCGAGAGATCTGGATCGACAACTTGACGCCCTGACTGAGCAGATTACGAACAGCCTCACCGTGCAGAAGACCGCAAAGATTGCCGTGATAGAGTTTACTACGCTTGAGGGGAAAGTGACTGACCTGGGAAGGTATTTGGCTGAGGAGCTGACCACCCGTCTGTTCCGGACGGGGAAATTTCAGATCGTGGAACGCCGATTGATGCAAAAAATGATGGATGAACAAAAGCTCAGCGCTTCGGGCATGATCGACGAAAAAACCGCGTCACAGTTCGGAAAGATTCTCGGTGTCGACGCACTCACGACAGGTACGATTACCGACCTGAACACCAGCGTAAAGGTTAATGCCCGCCTTATTGCTGCAGGCACAGGGTCCGTGTTCGCCGTTGCTTCCGTCGACATTCCCCTGTCCAGGGAGGTTGCACTCCTGCTGGGAAAGGCAATCGCTGATGGAGCGGACCGGGAGAGAGGCCGGTTCGATGGAACGTGGAGTGTTACTATCGTCTGCCCGCAACATACGGATGGCGCAATGGGGTACACGCTGGAATTCTTTGCCGTTGTGAAGGAGGGGAATTTGTCTGGACAGTACGGCACCAAGGGAGAAGCTCCCTCTCTTACGCTCGAAGGGAAAATCAACGGCGACGGCAGTACGGTATTGACAGCAAACGGACTCACGGGCGACATGAAATACAACATCGGGCGTGCGAGGAAAAGCACGCCGTATTCATATCATGTATCGGCTAACTTCCGAGATTCGCGGGGAACGGGCAAGCGGATAGAGAACAGGATCTGCAATCTGGTGTTTGTAAAACAATGAGGCGGAATAGGGAATGTCAGGAACACGCGCATCCCTTTAACTATCAAGGAGTTGGGAAGGAAAGCAGCCTGAAAGATTGGAATGAATGAGTTCCCGATTTTCATTTTCGCAGACGAGAGCAACGACCTCCATGAAATAATCGCCGGCCGACAGCCGGAACACTGCGAGATTTAACTATCGACAGCCAGGGAAAAGGAGGGGCAGGATGAAAAAGACGAAGGGAATGGCAAGTCTGCTGTTCATGGTGGTTTTTTTGTCTGCATCGAATCTTTTGGCGGACGCGGATCCCGGCAAAGGAGCGCAGACGCGTGATGCGTTCCTTGCGGGTGCGCACAAAGCAAAAGCGATCGAGTGCGCCACGTGTCACGGAGAGAAGACCGTGATGGATGACAGCGAAACCATGGTCAATGCGAAGTGTATTCAGTGCCACGGCACGCTCTCGGCAATGGCGGAAAAATCCAAACACGAGATCAATCCGCACAAATCCCATCTCGGAACCATAAGCTGCACCACCTGCCACCATGGCCATACAGCATCGTGGACCTACTGCCTCAATTGCCACAATTTCAACCTGAAAATTCCCCAGGGCGCCGTGGCCGCTCAATTACCCCCGGCAGCTGTCGCTGTTGTGGACAAGATCCCTGATAAGATCGAGATCGCAAAGGCAGATATCGTCGTTATCGGAGCGGGTGCAACCGGACTGACTGCCGCGATCACAGCCCATGACAAAGGCGCAAAGGTCATCGTACTCGAAAAAATGCCCATAACCGGCGGCAACAGCCAGCTTGCGGCCGGGGGAATGAATGCCGCGGAAACGAGGTTCCAGAAGGAAAAGGGAATTAAAGATACCGTGGACCTCATGTATGACGATACCATGAAAGGCGGCAAGAACATCAATGATGCTGAACTCGTGAAGATCCTGTCCAGGAATTCAGCCGCCTCTGTGGACTGGCTCACGGCCTTGGGAGCAGATCTGAGCGATGTGGGGCGGATGGGCGGAGCGAGCGTAAACAGGACACACCGGCCAAGCGGCGGTGCTGCTGTTGGCGCACATATCACCCAGGTCCTCAAGAAGAATGCCGATGACCGGAAGATCGATATACGGGTGAACAGCAGGGTCGTGAAGATCATCGAAGACGGCAAGGGGCGCGTAACCGGCGTGCTCGTCGACGGCAAACACAGCAGGCTCTACCGGATCGACGCCAAAGCTGTTATCATCAGTGCCGGAGGTTTTTCAGCCAATCCCGAGCGGGTGGCTTACTATCAGCCCTCCTACAAAGGCATGACAACCTCGAACCAGCCGGGAGCGACGGGGGACGGAATGGACCTCGGCGCTGCAGCAGGCGGGTATCTCATTGACATGAAAGAAATACAGATTCATCCCACCGTGGCGGCAGGCAGCCGCATTCTTATCACGGAAGCGGTGCGGGGCAACGGTGCCGTACTCGTGAATCACGAAGGCAGTCGCTTCGTCAACGAGCTCACGACCAGAGATGCTGCGTCTGCGGCTATTCTTGCACAGACGGGAAAATCCGCCTACCTCGTGTTTGATGAAGGCATCCGCAAGAGCCTGAAACAGATCGATGGCTATTTTCATCTCGGTCTTGTTGTTTCGGGAAATACGATTGCCGAACTTGCAGAGAAAATAAAAGTGCCCGCGAGCCAGCTTGAAGCGACAATCAACGCATATAATAAGGCGTACGATGAAAAAAACGATTCTGTTTTCAAGCGTCCTGACCTGCCCCGGCCAATCAGGACGCCGGGGTTCCACGCAATCGAAGTACTGCCAGGCGTGCATTACACCATGGGCGGACTGAAGATCAATGCGGACTCCCAGGTGATCGCGAAGGATGGAAAGCCCATTCCCGGACTCTTTGCAGCTGGAGAAGGAACGGGCGGGGTGCACGGCGCGAATCGGCTGGGCGGCAATTCAATATCCCAGACAATCACGTTTGGGAGAATAGCCGGCGAGAATGCGGCAAAACTGGCGAAGTAATCATCATGACGGCATGACGGCGGACCGGTCATCGGTCCGCCGTTTTTGTTCTGCCGTGGTGAACCAGGAACACTACATAGCGCGGATGGATTGGCGCCCTCGTGGTACATCAGGATTCTCTTTCCGAGTTCTTCCACCTTAAACGCTTTTTTACCACAGCCCTGGATACCGAGTTGCATGCTGTCGCGATATCATTGCTGTCGTTCATCAGTGTGGAGGAAAACCGTTTCACCGAGTTCGTGAAAAGGATATTTATCCGTCATCAGAACAAAAACGTAATCCCATATGCATCCGGATTCTCTGTTCCGGGTTCCTTGCCAGAATGGCCCTGCGTCTTTCCCGGTTTACGCCAAAAAGTCCTTGCAACTGCCCGACTAATCAACTATAATTCACAATCCCGCACCGGCAAGGCATTTCTTTCATGTCGATACAGAAAATTCAAGAACTGCGAAAAAAAATCGATGAAATCGACGACCAGCTCGTGGATCTGCTGAACGAACGCGCCCGTGTGGTTATCGAGGTCGGCAACATCAAAAAAACGGAGAAACTTGACTTTCATTCTCCGTCGCGTGAACGTGAAATCCTCGAACGCCTGGCGAAGCGGAATTCCGGCCCCTTTCCCCAGGATACGCTCAGGGCCGTATATCATGAAATCCTGTCCTCATCGCTTTCCCTGGAAAAGCCGTTGAAAGTTGCTTACCTGGGGCCGCGCGCCACCTTTACCCATCAGGCAGGCATGCAGCAGTTCGGCTACGCGGCGCAGTATGTCCCCACCGAGAGCATCAGGGATATCTTCGGCGAAGTGGAGCGGGGGCGGGCCAATTTCGGAGTCGTCCCCATTGAGAATTCAACGGAAGGCGTGGTCAACTACACCCTCGACATGTTCATCGATTCCGACCTCAAGATATACGCCGAAATCCTGCTCGAAGTGTCGCAGAATCTCATGAACAAAACGGGAAGAATCGAGGATGTAAAAAAGATCTACACCCACCCGCAGGTCCCGGGCCAGTGCCGCCTCTGGCTGGAAAAAAACCTTGCAGGAATCCCGATCATGGACGCCCCGAGTACGGCACGCGCCGCGGAAATGGCTTCCGGGGACTCCTCCATCGGTGCGATTGCAAGCGAAATGGCGTCCATGCTCTACGGCCTACAGATGGTGGCCCGCAGAATCGAAGACAACCCGAACAACTTCACGCGCTTTCTCGTCATAGCGCCGAAATCGCCCGGAAGGACCGGCCGCGACAAGACATCGATCATGTTTTCGATCAAGGACCGGGTCGGAGCCTTATATGACATGCTGGCACCCTTTGCCGCAAAAGGCATCAATCTGAACCGGCTCGATGCGCGGCCGTCTGGAAGAAAGATATGGGACTACGTATTCTTCCTCGACATGGAAGGCCATATCGAAGACGAGAAGGTAGCCGCGGCCATCGAGCGCCTCAAGGTTGACTGCATGTTCCTGAAGGTCCTCGGCTCCTACCCCCGGTCCTCCTAGAACAGTCCGCGGAGAGTAAAGCCCGAAGAACCCCAGCGCGAGAAAGCGCTGAAAAATATAATTTGTGAGGAAACCACGTATGATCACTGCAGCGGACAACATCAACAGCATCAGCCCCTATGTGCCGGGCAAGCCCATCGAGGAACTGGAACGGGAACTGGGGATCACCAACAGCATCAAACTTGCTTCCAATGAAAATCCGCTTGGGCCGTCGCCCAAAGCCGTTGCCGCCATGAAAAAGGTGCTTGATGACCAGAACCGGTATCCCGACGGCAGCGGTTATTACCTGTCCCAGGCGCTCGCAAAAAAATACGACATCGGATTGTCACAAATCATTCTGGGGAACGGCTCGAACGAACTCATCGAACTCGCCGTCCGCACCTATGTGCAGTCCGGCGATGAAGTGATTTCGGCTGATCCGTCCTTTGTCGTTTATAAAATGATCACGCAGGCTGCTGGCGGAACGAATGTCATTGTCCCTTGCAGGGAGCTGCGCCACGACCTCGACGCCATGGCGGACCGGATCACGCAGAAAACCAAGATTATTTTCATTTGCAACCCGAACAACCCTACCGGGACCATGAATACGGTAACGGAAATGAACAGATTTCTGGAGCGGGTTCCCGAACAGGTTCTCGTGGTGCTCGATGAAGCGTATTTCGAATACGTGACGCATGCCGAGTATCCGGACGGCCTCGATTATCTGAACGCAGGGAAAAACGTGCTCGTACTCCGCACGTTTTCGAAGATTTATGGTCTGGCGGGGCTGCGCATCGGATACGGCATGACAAAACCCGAGATCGCTGAAACCATGAACAAGGTGAGACAACCCTTCAATACGAACGCGCCGGCGCAGGTTGGAGCACTGGCTGCCCTGGGTGACCGCAAACACGTGGAAAAATCGGTCGCCATCAACAACGAAGGCAAGCAGTTCCTCTATCAGTCTTTCGGACAGTTCGGCATAAAATATGTTCCCACGGAAACGAATTTCATTTTTTTTGAAACAGCGCTTGAAGGAAAGGCCGTGTACGCAGCCCTGCTGAAACAGGGCGTGATCATCCGGCCGATGGGGCCGAAATATCTGCGTGTCACCATCGGCCTGCCCGAGGAAAACAAGCGCTTTATCGTAGAACTGGAAAAGATCGTACAAGCGTAGACATGTTTCTTACCGGCGTCAGGAGAGGTTACCCATGATTATCGTCGTAAAACCGGAAGCGTCTGAAGAAGAAGTCGACCACATTATAAAAAAGATCAAGGACCTGGGCCTGCAGGCGCATGTGTCCAAGGGAACGGAGCGGACCATCATCGGCGCAATCGGCGATGAAGCAATCCTGCAGAGCGTGCCGCTCGAAGCCATCCCGGGTGTCGAGAAGGTGCTTCCCATCCTGAAGCCGTTCAAACTCGCGAGCCGGGAGTTCCGCAAGGAGGATACGGTCATTGCCGTGGCGGGTGCGTCAATCGGCGGCAGGAGGATTGCCGTTATTGCCGGCCCCTGCGCCGTTGAGAACAGGACCCTCATGGTCGAAATCGCCAAGGGCGTGAAAGACGGCGGCGCGCAGTTCATCCGGGGCGGCGCCTTCAAGCCGCGCACCTCTCCCTATGCTTTTCAGGGACTCGAAGGAGAGGGGCTCTCCTATCTTGCCGAAGCCAGGGAACGGACCGGACTGCCGATCGTTACTGAGGTAATGGATCCCCGGGATATCGAACTTATCGCCAAATACGCTGATGTGCTCCAGATCGGTGCGCGGAATATGCAGAACTTCCGCCTCCTGAAGGAAGTAGGATTGTGCAAGAAGCCCATACTCCTCAAGCGCGGCATATCGGCAACGATCAAGGAATGGCTCATGTCAGCCGAATACATCATGTCCGGCGGCAACCACCACGTTATCCTGTGCGAGCGGGGCATCCGTACGTATGAAACGGAGACGAGAAACACCCTCGACCTCTCGGCTGTGCCAGTCCTGAAGAAGCTCACGCACCTCCCCGTTATTGTTGATCCGAGCCACGCCGTCGGAAAGCGCGATCTTGTTGCACCGATGGCAAAAGCGGCCATTGCCGCGGGCGCGGACGGCCTCCTGATCGAAGTTCACGCGAATCCCGAGGAGGCGCTGTGCGATGGTGAACAGTCGCTCAAGCCTGCTGCATTCAAGCAGCTGATGAAGGAGATGCGTCTCATTGCCGAGGCCGTGGGAAGGGAATTGTAAGGCCTCCGTACACTCCGGGAATTTCCCCGTGACAAGAATACTGCCGGACGGCTTCGTTCATCTCACGACTCGCGTCGGCCGGCCGATGCGTGGCTCGCTTCTTGACCGGTATCGCTCGCAGCAGGTTGATGCGGTCAACCCGCGTGAGCGCTCCAAACAGGCATGATTTATTTTAAAAACGTTACCATCATAGGTGTCGGTCTGATCGGAGGATCGATCGCCAAGGTCATGAGGGCGAAGGGCCTTGCCGGACGCATTGTCGGCGCGGGCAGAAGCAGGGAGACGCTCGAACAGGCGCTCAGACTCGGCGTAATCGACGAAATGGGCCAGGGGATGCGGCACGCATCAGAACAGGCAGATCTTGTCGTGCTTGCCTCGCCCGTGGCCGCGTTCGAGTACATTGTCCGTGAGATCGGCCCCGCACTGAAGGCGGGAGCAATCGTTACGGACGTGGGAAGCGTCAAGGGCGCGCTCATCGGCATCGTTGAAAACAATATCCCGGCGGGCGTCCATTTCGTCCCCGGACATCCCATTGCCGGCAGGGAGAAGTCGGGAGTGGCGGAAGCGTCGGAAACCCTGTTTCAGAACAAGCGCTGCATTCTGACACCCACGGCGCGCACGGACCGGAGCGCGCTGGAAAGCATGCGCGAACTCTGGGACGCAGCGGGCGCCATCGTCTCGACCATGGACGCCGACCTGCACGACCGGGTATTCGCCGCGGTGAGCCATCTGCCGCACGTGGCGGCATTCGGCATGATGACGGCGGTAGCCGAACTGAACACGGGCACGGAAGGGTATCTGCAGTTCTCCGGCGCGGGATTCAGGGACTTCACGCGCATTGCTGCGAGTTCTCCCGAGATGTGGAGGGACATCTGCCTCATGAACAGACCGCACCTCGTGGAAATGATAGACCGGTACCTGCGATCACTGAACCGGCTGAAGCAGGACATCGAATCAGGAGATGGAAAACGGCTGGAGAAGCACCTGAAAGAGGCGAGTGACGTGCGCAGGGGGCTTGAATGATGGCGGAACTCAGGGTCGTTCCGTCGCCGGGGCTCAGGGGCGAGCTTTACCTGCCCGGCGACAAATCGATCTCTCACCGCTCCGTCATGTTCGCATCCATTGCCGAGGGCTACACGGTCATCAACGGGTTTCTTCCCGGCGAGGACACGCTCAATACGGCGCGAGCCATGCAATCCCTCGGCATCGGCATCGAGGGCCTGGGATCAGACCGTATGGTAGTGCACGGCAGGGGGTTGGACGGGCTCACCGAGCCGGACGGCCTCCTTGACCTGGGCAATTCAGGCACAGGCCTGCGTCTGCTTGCCGGCCTTCTTGCAGGGCAGGACTTTTTCTCCATCCTCACGGGTGACCAGTACCTGCGAAAAAGGCCCATGGCGCGGATTGTCGATCCCCTGCGCCGCATGGGTGCACAGATTGATGGGCGCGGCGGAGGCAAACTGGCGCCGCTGGCAATTCGCGGCGCGGGGAAAAAGACGCGGGCGATGGACTTCACCAGCCCCGTTGCAAGCGCGCAGGTGAAATCCGCTGTTCTTCTTGCCGGCCTGTATGCGGACGGAACAACAATCGTTTCGGAACCTTCCAAATCACGGGACCATACAGAGCGTCTGTTCCGGTTTTTCGGGGTGAAGGTCGAGGAGGAGGGCAATCGCGTGGCCCTGCGGGGCCGCCAGCCGCTCCGAGCGTCGTCTGCTGTCAACATCCCCGCAGACATGTCCTCTGCGGCCTTCTTCCTTGCCGCGGCATGCATTGTGCCCGCGTCGGATTTGACGATCCGGAACGTGGGCGTGAACCCTACGCGCACCGGCGTCATTGACATCCTGAGGCAAATGGGAGCAGATATCGCCTTCGAAGGGCTCCGGGATCAGGCAGGCGAGCCGGTTGCGGATATCCGGGTGCGTTATCGCAAGCTCCATGCAGCGGAGATCGGGGGAAGCCTGATCCCGCGCGCAATCGATGAAATTCCCGTCCTGGCTGTTGCCGCATCCTGTGCAGAGGGAACGACAGTGATCAGGGATGCGGCCGAACTCCGGGTCAAGGAATCGGACCGGATAGCAGCCATGGCAGCGGAGCTCCGCAAGATGGGCGTCCTGATCAACGAGCACCCTGACGGTATGGAAATCCAGGGAAGGGAATCGCTTCACGCAGCAGTCTGTGAAAGCCATGGAGATCACCGCATCGCCATGTCGCTGGCCGTGGCCGGCCTCGCGGCGGCAGGGGAGACCGTCATTCGTGATGCGCAGTGGATCGAGACATCGTTCCCCGGATTTGAACAACTGCTGCGGCAGGCGGCGGGTCCGCACTGAGCAGCGGAGAATGAACGGAATCAGGAGTCGGGCCCGCACACCTTACTGATCGATTGCAGGGCAGCCACCGTATGCAGAGGACAAACGGGTTGATTATAGCCATTGACGGACCGTCGGGTGCGGGAAAAAGCACGACGGCGCGCATGCTCGCTGAAAAACTCGGATATGTGTACATCGACACGGGTGCCATGTACCGCGCCCTCGGCTGGAAAGCGCGGGAGGAGCATGTCGATCCTGAACAGGAGGAGGCGCTCACGGCGTTGTGTGCGCGCACCGAGGTGAAGATCGGCCATCGCAACGGCGTACCGAGCTTCAGCGTCGACGGCCGTGATGTGACAAACGAGATTCGCACTCCTGAAATGGGCATGATGGCATCTGCTGTCTCGAAGTCGCCTGCGGTGCGCAGCCGGCTGCTTGTGCTCCAGCGCGAGCTGGGCAGGAACGGCGGCGTGGTGATGGACGGACGCGACATCGGCACGGTGGTCTTTCCGGACGCTGAGGTGAAAATTTATCTCACCGCAAATGCAGAAGAACGGGGCCGCCGCCGCTATCTTGAATTGAAGGCCAAGGGAATGGATGTTGATCTTTCCCGCATCACAAACGAAATACGCGAGCGGGACCTGCAGGACAGCGGCCGAACGATCGCTCCGCTCAAACCTGCTCCTGACGCCGTTACGATCGATTCCTCGGGCCTTGATATCAACGGTGTTCTGGAAAAAATGATTGCTATCATTCAAGAAACGGGTAAACATGCCGTATGAAGATCCATCTGGCTGACAGGGCAGGATTCTGTTTCGGCGTCAAACGCGCAATCAATACGGCCTTTCAGGCGGTCGGCAAGGGACGGGTCTACTGCCTCGGCCCCCTCATTCACAACCCTCAGGAGGTGGAGCGCCTCAGAAGCGAGGGGGTTGAAACGGTTGAGGACTTCGCATCACTCAAACCGGGCGACTCTCTCATCATACGCTCCCATGGTGTCCCGCCGCAGGTACTGGCACAGGCCCGCGATAAAGGCCTCAAGATCATCGATCTTACCTGTCCCTTTGTGGGCAAGGCTCAGCGGGACGCGAAAACACTGCATGATGAGGGGTACCAGGTCGTCGTGGTCGGCGAAAAGAAACACCCTGAAGTCCAGAGTATTCTGGGATACGCCGGAGACCATGCCGTTGTTGTTGAGACACCCCAGGATGTGGAAATCCTGACGCTGAAGTCCCGGATCGGCATCGTGGCTCAAACGACGCAATCATATGGAAATTTTTCCGAAATTGTGCTAACATTATTGCGCATTTCCAAGGAACTGAAAGTATTCAATACGATCTGCAGCTCGACGAAGGAGCGACAGGACGCAGCCCGCGTTCTGGCGGAACAGGTCGATGTGATGATCGTCGTCGGGGGCCGAAACAGCGCCAACACGACGAGGCTCGCTACCCTTTGCCGGGAAACCGGAAAGCCGGCATATCACATCGAGGTGGCTGGTGAAATACGGCCCGAATGGCTCGCTTCGGTTGAATCCGTCGGTGTGACTGCAGGAGCGTCCACGCCTGACTGGGTCGTGGAAGGCGTTATCGAAAAATTACAACAACTCGACAAGGCATCGAATCGTCGGACAACAGACGGATCCGGTCAGAGCGACGGAGCCTGAGCGGGAGCGCAGAAACGGGAGGCTGTGAAGTTTCATGGGTGATCATCGGGATGACTTTGAGCATGAAGAAAACAACGCTGCAGCAGGGCAGGAGACAGAGTTCGAACAGCTGTACAACCAGTCCCTGAAGCAATTCAAGTCAGGGACCGTTGTGCGGGGACGGGTGCTGCAGATTCGCAACGATTTTGTCATGCTCGACGTCGGGTACAAATCGGACGGGATCATCCCCGTGGACCAGTTCACCATCGAAGAGCTCAAAACAATCAAGCCTGGTGATGAGCTGGAAGTCCTTCTCGAACAGGCTGAGGACTCAAACGGCAATATCATGCTGTCGCGCGACAAGGCCAAGAAGCTTCAGGTCTGGGATGACCTGAACAAGGCCTACGATACGGGTGCGGTCATCAAAGGGAAGGTCACGGCGGCGATCAAGGGCGGACTGTCCGTGGATATCGGCGGCGTGACGGCTTTTCTTCCGGGATCCCAGATCGATATCAAACCGGTTCATGCACTCGGTCAGTATGTCGGCCGGACGCTGGATCTGAAAATCATCAAGATGAACTCCGGGCGGGGAAATATTGTCCTCTCGCGAAGGGTCATTCTCGAACAGCAGCAGAACGAAAAGAAAGAGGCAACGCTTTCATCTCTCGTCGAAGGGCAGATCGTCAGCGGCACGGTAAAAAATATCACGGACTACGGCGCATTCATCGATCTCGGCGGTATAGACGGATTGATGCACATTACCGATATCTCCTGGGGCAGGATCAACCACCCTTCGGAAGCGGTCAAGGTCGGGGAACGGCTTGATGTCGTAGTGTTGAAATATGACCGGGAAAAGCAGAAAGTGTCTCTCGGCATGAAGCAGAAGACGGCGGACCCCTGGCTGTCGGTCGGGGAAAAGTATCCCGTACACAGCCGCGTGAAGGGCAAGGTGGTGAGCCTTGCGGAATACGGCGCCTTCGTGGAACTGGAGCAGGGCGTGGAAGGGCTTGTCCATGTATCGGAAATGTCCTGGACCGCCAAAATCAAACACCCTTCGAAAGTCCTCGCCGTTGGCGACACGATCGAAGCGAGCGTCCTGTCCGTGGATCCGGCGTCGAAACGCATCTCCCTCGGCTTGAAGCAGCTTACGCCCAATCCCTGGTCCACCATCGGCGAGCGGTATCCCGTGGGATCGCATGTTGAAGGCAAAGTGAAAACGATAACTGACTTCGGGGCGTTCCTGGGCATTGAAGAGGGTATTGACGGCCTGATTCACGTTTCCGATCTGTCATGGACCAAGCACATCAGGCACCCGTCGGAAATGCTGAAAAAAGGCCAGCAGACAAAAGCCGTCGTCCTTGCGATCGATCCCGCCAAAGAGCGCATTTCCCTGGGGCTCAAGCAGCTGGAGCCCGATCCGTGGGAGAAGGCCATCCCCGACCGGTATAAAGTCGGACAGGATGAGAAAGTCAAAGTTTCGAAAAAGGCCGATTTCGGTTTGTTCGTGGAACTGGAGCTGGGCATCGAAGGCCTCATTCCGACGTCGGAGATACCGAAGGATTCCGCCGACAACAAGGAAGGCGATGAAATCACGGCGCGCGTCATTAAAGTCGACAAAGGCGATCGAAAAATTGCGCTTTCAATCAAAGCCTACATCAAGGGCCAGGACCGTTCTTCGCTCCGTGATTATATGAACCAGCAGCAGAAACCGGATACGACCATCGGCGCACTGCTCAAGGAACGGAGCTGAAGCAGCATGAAACGAAACCCTCTCCTGGCCGTTATCATTACGGCCGCGGCGCTGGGCGTTCTTTTCTTTATTACGCTGTCGGTTGCATCATTTCTCGCCGGAACGAAAAGGCCGGCCGCGTCCCTGTCCGTGGTTGGCGGCGGTAATGTAGCACTCGTGAAAATCGAGGGAATGCTTGCCTCCTCTGATGCGGTGGTGACGGAGGTGAACGACTATGCTGAGGACGGCTCCATCAAGGCGATTGTCCTCAGAATCGACAGCCCGGGCGGCGGCGTTGTGCCTTCCCAGGAAATTTTCAATGCAGTCAGGAACGCGAAGCGGGAAGGGAAAAAAGTTGTCGTTTCCATGGGCTCCGTGGCTGCATCCGGCGGATATTACATCGCGGCGGCTGCAGATAAAATCGTAGCAAATCCCGGAACGCTCACCGGCAGCATCGGCGTAAAGATGGAGTTTGCGAGCATCGAGAAGCTTCTGGAGAAGATCGGCATCAAAGGCATGGTCGTGAAAGCCGGTGCGTACAAAGACATCGGATCGCCGTTCCGCGAAATGACGGATGCCGAACGAAAACTGCTTCAAGACGTCATCGACGACGTGCACGGGCAGTTCATCGACGCCGTGGCGGAAGGACGAGGTATCCCGCGGGGTGATGTAGCAGCGCTTGCGGATGGACGCATATTCACGGGCCGGCAGGCACTTTCCTACAGGCTCGTCGATCAACTGGGTGATCTCGACGACAGTGTGCAGCTGGCCGGACGGCTGGCCGGCATCAAGGGCAAACCCCGTATCGTGGAAAAAAAGAAGAAACTGCCGTTTCTGGAATATCTGAAGGAAGAATCCGCTGCATGGATCAGCGAGGTGCTCGTCAGGGGGATGAACAGGGAATCGATCTCTCTGCAGTACCGTTGAGTGATAAAAAATGCCGTAGCAGCCGGCGGGGTGCATCCCAAGGGGAAAACTGCGGACCCTGGCTGTTGCCTGTAGTGATCGGTACTTTGTTATTCATCGAGGAGGAAAGTGCATGACAAAGGCGGAGCTGGTGGATAAGATTGCGGAAAAGAAGCCGGGATTGACCAGAAAACAAGTGGAGACCGTTGTAAACACTGTGCTGGACGGCATTAAAGACGCCTTGTCCCGGGAGGACAAGGTTGAAATCCGTGGATTCGGAAGCTTCCGCGTCCGCTTCCGCCGGGCAAAAGAAGGAAGAAATCCCAAAACCGGTGAGACCGTCCAGGTTCCTCCCAAGAAAGTTCCCTTTTTCAAGGCAGGCAAGGAAATGCGGGAAATGGTGGACGGTAAAATCTGAAACGATCAGGCTGGGGGAGGCGCAGCAGTGCGGTTGCGGTGCTTCCTCCGTATTTGTCACTCCTTCCGATAACGCGGCGCTCCCGCCGTAATTACGAATCGATCTTGATGATTCCTTTCTGTATCGCGAACTTGATCAGGCCTGCGCGTGTGCGGATGTTCAGCTTTTCGCTCAGATTCGTCTGATGAGTGATGACTGTTTTTGTGCTGATTGCCAGGATGTCTGCAGTTTCCTTCTGTGTATATCCCTCCGCGATGAGTTTCAACACCTGCTTTTCACGATCCGTCAGCGTGTCATAGGGATCCTCGGCGGGTTCGCCCTTGTTGATACCGAGATATCCGTCGACGACGCATGTTGCAATGGATGGGTGGACATACATTTTACCTGACATGATGGCCTCCAGGGCCGTGAGCAAATCCACGCCAACCGCCTTCTTGACGAGATACCCCGAGGCTCCCGCCTTGAAAAAACGGCGGATGTACATCATATCCTCGTACTGCGTCAGTACGAGGATCTTCACCGACGGAAAGTTTTTCTTAATTTCCACGGTCGCTTCCAGACCCCCCAGCTTCGGCATGGAAATGTCCATGATGACGATGTCGGGCTTCCATTTATTGACCGCTTCGATGGCTTCCACCCCGTCCGAAGCCTCGGCAACGACTTCATACGTATCGGTCATCTTCAGAAAAGCAACAATGCCCTGGCGTACAAGCGCATGGTCGTCAGCTATTACGATCCGTGTTTTTATCCCCATATGCATTCTCCTGTGAAATCGGGACAGTGCAGCGCACAATGGTACCTTCACCCGGTGCGGAGCAGATATCCAGGCTTCCGTTTACCTGAGCCACGCGCTCCCTCATGCCGAGGAGACCCAGACCTCGCCCGCTTTGCAGGCTGCCGAACACCGTCTTGGTATCGAAACCCGACCCGTCATCCTCGATAAGAAGTGTGAACGTCTGGTTATCGGTTTTCATGTAGAGGGAAGCATTCCTGGCGCCAGCATGGCGCGCGATATTCGTCGTCATTTCCTGGATCACTCGAAACAGCGTAATCTGCAACTCCGGGCCGAGCTGCTCCTCCGCCAGTTCGAAGATGTTCAAATGGCAGTGAATGCCCTTGTTGCGGAGGTTATTGTCCACAAGCCAGACAACCGCAGCTTCGAATCCGAGGTCGTCGAGGACCGTCGGCCGCAGATTCTGCACGACTTTCTGCATCTCGTTGATGACCCGGCTGACCGTGTCCCGGATGATCGTAACCCGATCGACATTGATCAGATCAGGATGCAGCCTGCACATCTCGATATTCATCAGGATTGCGGAAAGCGTCTGGAGGGACTCATCATGGAGCTCCCGGGCGATTCTTTTGCGCTCGTCTTCCTGCGAGGTGATCAGTTTTTTCAGCAGCGATGCGTTCGCCTGCTGTTTCTCCTCGAGTTCACGGGTCCGATGCAGCACGCGCTCCTCAAGTTCGGCATTGTAACGCTGGATGCTTTCGAGGGATTTGGCGAGCCGTTCGCGCATGGCATCGACACTGCGGCCCAGAGCCGCTATTTCATCGCTGCCCACATTCCCCACAGGTTCGTTGAGATTGCCCTGGCCGATGCGGTACGCGGCGGAGATGAGAGACCGGATGGGGCTTACGATGTTGCGGCTGATGCCGAGTGAGAAGATGAGCGCTGTTCCGATGAATATAAGGGCAATGAGCAAAAAGTGATACTTCAAGTGCTGGGCGGGAAGATAGATTTCATCCTTTGCCTGGCCGAACACCACGGCCCAGGACACCGATTGGAGAGGCACGATGGCCAGCATGTCCTGCGTTTTGTTGTCGGGCGTATCGTGGGAAAATCCGTGGCCGCAGTTCCTGATGCCCGACGCACCGTCCTTGATCATTTTACCCAGAGAGCCGTCGTGGTCATGGTGCGTCAGGATGCGGCTGTTCTTGTCCGAGGCGACCACTACTTCGTTGGAGTCGATGATCTCGAGATAATAGTTGCCTGTGTCCGCCTTCACCCCGCGGAGAATGCGACTCATGACAGAGTTCGTGGGGTTGATGGCGCCGCCGGCTGCGCCGACGATATCGCCTGACGTATTGCGAAGAGGGACAAGCACGAAGATGAGGGGCTTTTTGATAGGTTCGATCGTGTAGACATTCGAAATGATCGGCCTTCCTTCGGAAAGGACCCGGCTCACCCAGGGGATAAACAGCAGGTTCTCACGGTTGTAATCGCGCGCGGGGTACGACATGAGTGTATTGCCGTGCTTGTCGAGCAGGAAGACGCCTTCGGTGAAAATT
Organism: Nitrospirota bacterium; assembly: GCA_035490495.1. Lineage (GTDB taxonomy): Bacteria > Nitrospirota > UBA9217 > UBA9217 > UBA9217 > JAJYKN01. The sequence goes on along the minus strand of DATHDE010000201.1, from coordinate 17,839 downwards.
GAATACTGGTAAATGGATTCGATCAAACGGCGCGCGGGCGCCCAGTTGCGTTCCCGAAAGTCAACTTTGCCGGAGAGGGATATGTCGTAGAGCCTGCTGATGTTCGTCTGCAGGAGAAAATCGAGCTGGTTTGCGATCGTGTTCGCTGACGTAAGGCTCTTTTGAAGGGACCGTTCGATGACATCCTGTACCGCAATCGTGCTCACGATGCCGAGACCGATGGAAATGACCACGACATAGAGAATAAGGGCGATGATGAGCTTTTTTTGCATGAAGGGCCGGTGTTCTGATCAGACGTCGCAACCTATTCAGTATACCCCATCGGCGAGTGTTTGAAAAGCACGAACAGGGCGGGGAAGCCGGGCAGCACGAAAGTCAGTCGTGTTTCTGGCGCGCTGCCCTCAGTGCCTTGCGCTCCTCACGTTCGCGTCGCTCCAGTTCCAGCGGATGTTCATGCTGCATACGTTCCCGGGAGATATAGCCGCTCAGAATGCTGGTGTCGAGCGGGAATATTTCAGGGCTGAAAATGGAATTGTAAATGTGCCAGATCGCAATAACGAGAATGATGAGCAGGGACTGGTTCGTATGGATCACGTTCGCTGCAGGCACGATCTCGCCGTACAGGAATTTTGTCGTGACAATAGGAAACATGAGCACAATGCCGGTGACGATCATGACGGTATTGCTGACGAGCACCCCCCAGTAGTCGAATTTCTGCTTGTAGTCGAAGCGGTCGCATGCGGCCGGATGGTTCTTGACGCCGAAATAATACTTGAGGTTCGTGATGACATCCCGGTAGTCCTTGATCTGAATCAGCATGGATGCCTGCCAGCGCCGCTTGGCGATGCCGAACACCGCTATAGCGATGTGTTCTACAACGAGAATGATAAGAAGGAAGCCTGCAATGCGGTGGGTGAGACGCGCTGAATCGATGCCGCCCAGGCGATAGACAATCCACTGGGAAAAATCATAGGCATGGTACTTCTGTGCGAGCCCGGTGACAACGAGGAGGCAGAATATAACCGCATGGAGCCAGTGTTCGATGATCCGGTACGGACCGAAGCGCCTGAATTTGATTCTATCGTGTTCATCCAGTGGTTTTGCCATGTGCATCTCCTTCACCTGCTCACTGCATAGCGCCAGATGTGCAGCAAGATCTGCAAAACCAATCCTAAGATGATGAGGGGAGTCAAGAACTTATACAGGATCGTAATGACAAACAACAGGGGCGCCCGCTTAAGACTTGGTTTGTAATGCGATATCCACGCATCGGGGAAATTTTCCGTTGCATTTGCATGGCATTTCCGGCAACGTTGTACCAGATTGGCCTTGACGGTCGTAGCATCCGGGCTCACCGTGCTCGTGATATTGTGCGTTCCATGGCAGTCGGTGCAGACAGCGATCCCCTTTGCCTGCGCAGGGAGCAGATTCTTCTGCTTTATGTAAAAGCCGAGCGTGACACCGTGGAAATCGGACAGATAGGTCTTCATGACATCCGTGGACAGTCCGTATTTCCCCATAATCCCCTTATTTGCATGGCACGAGCTGCACATCTGAGGTACGCGTTCCCGGAATTCCAGGCTGTGGGGATTCTGTATGTCATGCGTCGTATGACAGTCAACGCACACGGGAACGTCCTGGTTGAATTCATTCACCAGTGCGTTGCCGTGAACGCTTTTCGCATACGTGTCGTATATGTCGGGATGGCACTTGCGGCAGCGGTTGGCGCTGACGATCCTCTCCTTTGAAATGGAAGAGATGGAATGATGGCCGTGACAATCCGTGCAAACCGGGGCCTTGAGAAAGCCCTGGCTCAGCTTCGTGTAGTGGATGCTGTCCTGGAACTTTGAGTATTTGTCAAAGTGGCACCTGCGGCAGGACTCGGCCGAAGCGATGGTCATGTCGCGCGGAGAACGGAACTGGCGCTTCGGATGTTCATCCCGTGAAAACCCGTAGTGGCAGTCTGCGCATGAAAGTTTGTTGTGGACCGATCCCTCCAGGACCGTCGCATCCACGATATACGACTGGGCTTCGCCTTTCTGGAAGGCGATGCGGATGGGACGTCGATGGCAACTGAGGCAGCTTTTCGCGTCGTCGTTGAGTGACTTTCTCCGGGTGACTCGAATGACCGAATGCGCGCCATGGCAGTCAGCGCAGACAGCGGGAGCGCCGGCTTTCTGGCGTTCGAGCAGTTCGACGTGGACCGGCCGTGCCTTCAGCTGTTCGTCGCTGTGACAGCGCCTGCAGACGAGCGACGCCCGTACCGTGAACTGTTCGCGGCTCCTGAAAATTCTTTTCGGATGCTGAGCGGAGGCGAATTCGATGTGGCAGGCAGAGCAGGCCAGCTCACCGTGGGCCGAGGCTTTCAGCTTTTCAACATCGACATGACCCGACAGCGATTCGTTGTTCTGGAACGAAATGACGATATCCTGCTTCGCATGGCAGGCGAGGCAGGCATCGTTTTGATTGGATATCGTTTCGGCAGCAGCACCGCCCGGAAGCGGCAGGAGCATGCTCAAAAGCGGCAGGAGCGCGCACAGGAATATGACATTCTTAACATTCATCGCGGCACCTTCACGCTGATCGAGGATCGTGGCGCGGGCGCGATCCGGTCCATCGCACCCGCACCGTTGCCTTTATGAGTGCAGTTCGTGATAAGTCTCATCCTCCCGAATGACCGGCATGCGGTTTACGATCCACCGGAAGACAAGGATATGCAGTGTTGCGACCGCGGCTACGATTGCAACTTCCCGCCACGGCGGAATGATGTGGTGCAAATGCCCCGGCAGGTTCCAGTTGAACGCCACGATGGAAACGTTGATCCTGTTTAACAGGACGCCGATGACACCGAGAAAAGCGCCGAAACGGATGAAGGCTGCACGCTCGGTTTTCACCCCGCTGCTCATGATGATCGCGGGCAGGAGCACGAACCCGAGCACTTCGACGAGGTACCAGTAGCCGTACGGCGTTCCAAGGAGCGCCCAGTTGTCGTCATGCGCGATCGCGATCATCCTGAGCGCAAAGTACACGTAGATGCCGACCACGGCACCCTTGCCGAGCCCCAGGGTCAGCCGGTCGAGGTTGCCGAGGAAGGTCGCGTCCGCCCGGTTGCGCAAATACCGCGCTGAGAGCGTGCTCACCACGATGATCATGCAGAGCGCCGCATAGACGCTCGAACAGAGAGACATGACGGGGATGTACGTCGAAAACCAAAGCGGATGGAGCTTGCCGGGCGCAAGCAGGAACATGGCGCCCAGGGCGGATTGATGAAGCGTCGACAGGATGATGCCCGAGATGGTCATGCCGATCGTGATCATCAGCGCCCACCTCCGCACGCGCCTCGATTTGAGCCACTCAAGAATTGCCGGGCTGAACTCGACGATCTGGACCGTGAGGTACGTCGCAACGTGCCAGGCAACAAGGAACAGGACCGATGCCGTGCCGTAACCGATGAACATCGGGAAGTAGATGCGCCAGGGTCTTCCCAGATCGATCAGGAGATAGATGACGGCGAAGAAGTACCCCAAAAGGCCCGTCAGCACGCTGAGACGCACCAGGGGGTGGTATGCCTTGAAACCGAAGATATAGTATGCCGTGGCCATGACAAAGCCCGTGGCCGAGAGCGGCACACCGCCGAACAGCCCCCAGCCGAGGAACAGGCCCCAGGGATATTCATTTGATGCGTGTGTTACATAGGCGAGACCCTTGACGAAGCGCAGCACGATCAGGGGCAGGCCGATGCTCAGGATGATGGCAGCAATGATATTGAACGGTGTCAGGAGGCTCCGCCGGTATTCCTCCCAGGACATGCCCATCCGCAGTTTCTCGAGAAAGCCGTACCGGAAGTTATCCGATTTGGCCATGCTGTCGTTGCTCATTTTTTATCCTCCTGTTTCCCGTGATCTCCGCTCCCCTCGTCGGAGCTGTCACGATGCTTGGTCGCGGAATAGAGCATGCCGAACAGCGCCGGCCAGATCGTGAATACAAGCGGAACGCTTGCGAGGAACCCCTTGGTATTTTCGAGCAGCGGCGCTTTCTGAATGTCCGTCGGAAATCCGTAGGTCTCGAAGGGGACGCTGGAGATGTACAGCCAGCTCGATCCCCCTGCCTCATGTTCGCCGAAGATATGTTCCACGTACTTGCCGGGGTTTTTCATCATACGCTCTCGTGCGAGTTTAATCAAGTCCTCCCGTTTCCCGAAGGTGAGGGCGCCTGTGGGGCAGATCTCGGAGCATGCCGTGGGCTTGCCTTCCTTCACCCGATGATAGCACATCGTGCATTTCGAGATGCGCGGTTCGAGGGCGCTGTTGTAGTCGTACGCAGGAACGTAGTAGGGGCACGCGGTCATGCAGTACCTGCATCCGAAGCAGAGGCTCACATCGTACGTGACCGGCCCTTCCGGATTCTTGGTGTAGGCGTGGACGGGGCAGGCCGTGGCACAGGCAGGTTCGTTGCAATGATTGCACTGAATCTTGCGGAAGAGCGGCTGCGACGGGTCCTTGGGATTCGCATAGCGGTTCACCACGGTGTAGGCATTGACCATGGGGCGGCGCTGCTCCTCGAACACGGAAGGATCATCAAAAGGCTTGCTCGGCGCTCCCAGCTTGTTTTCCTCGTTGCAGGCCTTTTCACAGCTGCGGCACCCGACGCACATCGACAGATCGTATAATACTCCATACCGGTCTTTCGAGCCCTCGAACTCCTTTGCGTCAGCATTTGTTGACTTCGATGCAAGGACGGCGCCGCCGATTGCGGCCATCGTCCCCATGAACCTTCTTCTTGTGAAGTTTAAACTGTCGCCCGGTTCGTCGAAGTCCGGTTTCGTCTGTCCGGGCTCCTGGGGCTTGCTATCGTTCTTCTCCATATTGGATTATTCCTCCTCAGTCCAGATAGCACGGTGCAACATGCATTATTGAGCGGACTTCGTTCCGCGCTTTGCCTGCTGATCGTTCTTCCCATGGCAGATCTGTGTACAGCCTTGGGGGTTTTCTCCAACTCCCCCCATGCCGCGGTGGCATTGAAAACACTGACGGTGGTACGCAACCTTGAGCCCGGGCATTCCCGGGGCCGCAGGATCGGAGGCGCCGTGGCAGTTTTTGCACGCCATGAATGACGCTTTTTTCGATCCCTTGAACGTCGATACCGTGAGATTATGACATTCGCGGCAGGGGAGGCTCGCGCTGTTGCCGTGCTGGTGATGGCATTTGCCGCAGTCGCCGGCAATGGCTGCGTGCTTGGCGTGGTCGAAACGAACCGGCAGGTAGAACTTGGCAATGCTGTCCAGCTTGATGATCCCCCGCGGCGTATTGTCGGCTGCATGTCCGGCGGCCGTGAACAGCAGCATGCAGCACCAGGCTATGAATGAGGCTGCCAAGATTTTCATTCTGCTTAATCCTCCTCGGTTGCAATCAGGGGAGAAGCGCTCTCCCGTCCTTCGCGCTTCTCCCCTGGCTGCAGGTTATTTCTTCTCCGATGCGGTTCCGGCCGCATCGTTTTTCTTGGTCTTCTTCCGACCCGCAAGATATGCCTCGGCTGGTCTCCAGGAGAAGGCTTCTCCTTTGCCCGCCATCGCTGTGTATGCGGCGTAGGCGATCGCGCCGACCAGGGTGAAAGGAAGCATGAAGATATAGAACACGCCGACGAATGGGGCGGAAACAATGCGGCCGATCTGTTTCATGGTGCCCGGCATGCCGGCCAGCTTCAGATGCGCCAGGTCATCCCTGCTCGTCTCTTTGATTGCGCGGAACGGGCTGGGTTTGAGCGCCTCCCAGACGATCAGATATCCGGCAATCAGGGCGAGAGACAGAAGATATTCAACTCCCTTTACGTGAGTTGTAAAATCAAACATCGTGTGCATACAGCGGTCCTCCTTTCTCTGTTATTTATCCCCCGGAGGGACGTCGTGTTTTTACCAGATGGATTGCTTATGATGGATGCCGGAATCCCCGACCACGTCAGGCTTCTCAGCGCGGATTTCAATCGTGACCGCCATCCGTTCGAAAGACAGTTTTTGCGAACACCCGGCTTCCTGTATTCATTCGATTGTAAGATATCCCGTCGCGTGCAGCGGAGTCGCTGCTACCCCTCTCCCCCTTGAGGGAGAAGGGGAGGGATGAGGATTCACTTGCATACCCCGCGGTCTGCCGCAGGGAAAGTTTATATTAATGCCTTCCGGACGAATCTTTGCGTCCCGGGTCGTCCTTTTTTCTATTACTTCCCGAAAGATACGACTCCGACGGTCTCCATCCGAAGGAGACCATATTCCGGACAAGATGGGAGATGACGCTCAATACTTTCTGAACGATGAGTGACATTGCTGTAACAACACCCATGATTGGAAGGGCAATGATGTAGATGAGGCCGAGAAAGGGGCCGGTCACCAATATCAGTCCGGGTGATGCTTTAATATATTTTGCGTTCTGATCTCCCGGCAAGACGCCTTCCTGATCCATGTCGATCCGCTGTCCCGAGCTGATGTCCCAGTAGGTTCCCTCAGCAGCTTTCTGTCCACCTGATAGCGTAAACATGTCGTGATGCCTCCTTTCGTTCAAATGCCTTCCTTACTTGCGTTAAGTAACCTTATCAAACAGTCATTTTTTTGTATATCAGCAGAACTTCCTAACTCCATCGGCATTAACTCTTAGATAACGGGGGTAAATGTTCTGAATGAAAAAAAGATGAGGAGGGACAAAAGAAGAAAAAAAATACTACTTTTGTTGTTCTGCCTCAGCTTGCAATCATGCTGTCTGCAAGCTTCACTGCTTCAGAAGGGGGCGCGGTCATGATCAGCATGATGCGAAAATTCCCTTCTTCCCAGGTAACGCGGCTGCATTGCCCTGACGGCTTGCATATCCCTACTTCAAGCATTGCACTGCGTCCTTTAAGATCAAAGGGAACTTCTTCGGTTTTTTTGGACATTTTGACCGGCAGATCGGGGAGGGCTGCATTTCCCGATGTTTGCGCAATGATGAGCGAAATGGAGTTGCTGTTCTGCTGCGTATATTCCTGGAGGATCAGCAGGTTCGGTTTTGTCTGCGCCATGATCAGGACCGGGGGCCAGCGGAGACCCTGGGGATAGTATGAGGGAGAATAAACGGCATGGAGGTTCAGCCGCGACTTTACTTCTTCAAGGGATGCGTATTTGCTCGGGAGGCCTTCCTGCATCGCCGCCGGAACCCAATTTAATACTTTCAAAATGCCTATCAGGACCGCTACTGCTACGAAGAAGAGTATGACGCTATAGATACGGTCGCGCATGTATGGTTCCCCTCAGACTATCGAGTAGTTAAGTGCAACAGCCGCAGCCATGGTGATGAGCAGGGGGATCACGCCCCCTGTGCGGGGATGCTCGTCATAGGTTTCCAGGCGTGTAATGCGGCTTTCGATCAACAGAGAATGGCCGTACTGCTCCATCCGCTCACGGGTGTTTATCGCTGCGTTCGGCTGGGGGTCCGCCTCGCCGTCATTTTCCGGGTGGAATTTGCGCAGCGTGGCGGCCAGTGCCTGCGGCTTGCCGGTCTGGGTAACGGCGGTGTCATCGCAGATGATTTCTTCTTCCTGCACGATTCTCCGGAATTCTATAAGGGAAACGATATTGAAAAACTGCAGAACCCTGAGAAGAAAAGTGATGACCAGCAGCGGTCTCTTGTTGCGCTCAATATGAGCAAGCTCATGCGCGATTGCCGTATGCAGTTCGTCCTCACTGAGCGCCCGCATTGATCCCGTCGAAAGATAGAGGGCGGGTTTTTTCCCGGTCGTGACAAAGAGCACAAGATCGTCATCCTGAATGATAAATACATCAGGTTTGACATCGGTGAAGGCGGTCAGCGCCCGCATGACCGGAGAATCCTCGGAGAGCTTCTCTCCTAACAGCTCCTCGCGTCTGGACTGCAGCGCGTGTTGCACTACGGGAACCAGCTCCTGCGAAAAAAACAGCAGTGTGGTCAGCGCGAGAAGAACGATAAAAATTATGCCGGCCGAAACTCCCGACAGCAGTTCGAGGTTCAACCAGCGGGACGAGTCGAAAAGAGCACCCAGCCTGAATGACAACGAGCCGCGGTCCGGATTGACGAGTTGGTAGAGGGGATAGGAAACGACGGGGAAGAAGATGATAAAGAAGCGGAATTTCTGGCGCATCGCAGGATGCTCGATTTTCCAGACGCGGATGGCCGCATCCACGATCAGCGCGGTCGTCAACGAGTGGAGAAAGGACTGGGCGATATACAGGCCCGGGTAGGAATTATAAAGGCTTGAAAGGCTCATAGGCCAAGGGCAAGCAGGCTGTCGTCCAGTATACTAGAAATGGCGAACCTGTTGCCACAAAAAAGCATTCAGCGTATAATTCTCGAAACAAGACAGGAGCCTTTTCGTGGAGTTTTTCGATATACTTGATTGCCGGGGTGAAAAAACCGGTGAAACGATATCGCGGGACGAGGCGCACCGGACCGGTGTCTGGCACGGCGCCTTTCATTGTCTGATCGTGAACCGGCTCAAGGGCACGGTACTTTTCCAGAAACGGTCCCGTGATAAAAAAATCGCTCCCGCTAGGTATGACGTGAGCGTAGGCGGACATTATGCCTCGGGTGAACAGGTAGAGGACGCCGCCCCGCGCGAGATCAGGGAGGAACTGGGTCTCGAAGTGCAGTTCTCTGACCTCATCCCGGTCGGGAAACGGATATTCGTGTACTGTTTCGCCGAGGGCGTACGCGAGTATGAATTTCAGGATGTATTCCTCCTTCCGGCGCACGTGGAATCTCATGCATTGAAACTGCAGCGCGAGGAACTGGACGGGGTTATTGAGATGGATGTCGAAAAGGGAATAGCTCTTTTATCAGGCGCTTTGCCTGTTTTGGAGCAGATGCTCCTGAAACCAGATGGACGAACCGAATCAGCAACCGTGTCTAAACAAGACTTTGTGCCCTGTCTTGACGAATACTATCTTAAACTGCTGCTCATAGCCAGACGATATGTGAACGGTGAGAGGTCGATGCTTATCATCTGATCATGATACCTTTTCCTTCGATTTGTTCCGGCTATTTCCTATTTCTGCCATCTTCTAATCGTGCTGAACATTTTGTTTTTTTAAAGAAAATAGCATGATGATACATGCAACAAAAGGCCTAGGCAAATTTACCCCCCAGACAACGTAACAATATACTTTATCCACTTGTATTTCAATCCGCCTGGAACTCGTACAAGAATTATTACTGTTTTGGATGCTATTTCTGCGGCGTTCGGATAAGCATCCAATATCTTTCCTTTTTTTTCTCTGCTAAGCTGAGCTTGAACAGTGAAACAAAACGAACCGAGAAAGCGAGGTGATCTCCATGTTGTTATGGAAAGGAGAACAGAAAGCAGGACCAGGCACCTACTGGAATATGAATACAGGTGAACGGGTTGAGCTGGAAAAGGATGATGTTCTGCCTGGCGACAGCGCGACCGGCTTCATTAAAGCGCCGAGTTCGGTGATGCTTTTGTCGGGGCCGCTGCTGGGTGTGATGTATGCGATGTTTCTGCCGCTCGTGGGAATTATTATGACCATAAGCTTCCTCGCGAAAAAGATCGCCGGCATCGGCAAACGTGCAGGACAGCGGATAGCCGACGCTGCAGGAAAGAGCGCCTTCTTCGGCTGGAGGCCGCTGCATGCATTTTTCATCAGCAAGAGGAAGGGTGGAAAAAGAAAAAAGGATGAGGCTCGTTGAGCAGGAAGGCGATTGCGTTCGAATGGCGGAGTGTATGAAGGCGTGCTTCTGACCGCACCTTCCTGCGCCTACATCGCAGCAGAGTCACGGTGCAGTACTGCGGGAGAAACGAACATGATACAAAAAATCATACGATGGGGAGCAGCCCTGCTCTGGTGTTTGAGCTTTTTCCCGGGCTCAGGTACGAACGCACCGGCAGGGGAATTATCCGAAGAATCGCTCTCGTGCCTGTCGTGTCACGGGCAGAAGGGGCTGAGCGTATCATTGCGAACGAACGAGACCCTGGAAGCATACGTCAACGCCACGGCATTCAAGGCGTCCGTGCACGCCCCCCTTGGCTGCTCAGCCTGCCACACCGATTACACGGCGGACAACCACCAGGGCGGGCAGGGAAAGGTTTTTGTTTCACGGGAGCAGTATGCGCTGCGGGCCGCGGTGATGTGCCGCCGGTGCCATTCAGCTGATTCGCTGAAGGCCAAGCCCATACATGCCGCAGTGCTTACCAAAGAGAGCAGTGCGCCCGTTTGTACGAGATGCCACAATGCCCACTCGGTTACTCCCATCGCAGGAGGGAAAACCGTTGCAGGCGAAAGACGCTACTGTCTCGGATGCCATGAACATGCACTGACCGCTGTGATGATGAACAGCGAACCCGTTTCGCTCAGGGTGGACAGCGCCGGTCTTGATGCATCGGTGCACGGAAAGCTCAGTTGCTTTGACTGCCATTTCGGCTTCTCTTCCGCAGAACACCCGAAGCGCGAATTCCGCAGTGCACGCGAACTCTCCCTGGCGAATGCCGACGCGTGCAGGCGCTGTCATTTCGACAAGTATTCGAAATCCCTCGACAGCATCCACTATTCCATGCTGAGCCAGGGGAATCTCAAAGCGCCTGTATGCACCGACTGCCACGGCAGTCACCTCGTCTCCCCGGTCCAGACGGATAAAACGCAGACGGCGCACACCTGCAAAAAATGCCATGGCGCGGTGTATGCTACCTATGCGTCAAGCATTCACGGCAAGGCGCTGGTCAACGAACACAATACGGACGTCCCTGTCTGCATCGACTGCCATTCCGCGCATGCCATCCAGGATCCCCGTACCATGGACTACCGCGAGAAGGTCCCCGATATCTGCGGCCAGTGCCACGCCAATAAAACGCTCATGAAAAAATACGGGCTCTATCCCGGCGTGGTCAATTCCTATCTGGACGACTTCCACGGCCTTACCATCACGCTCTACCGCCAGCAGAAGGACAAACGGGGCGCGGCAGCAGTCGCAATGAGAAAAGCCCTTGCCACGTGCATCGATTGTCACGGCGTGCATGACATCACCAGCACAAAGGGCCCGGGCACGAATCTGGTCAAGGCGCGGCTCGTGAAACAATGCCGGCAATGTCATGCGGGAGCCACCGAGTCGTTCCCCGATGCCTGGCTCTCCCATTACGAGCCGAGCCTGAAAAACGCGCCGCTCGTATTCATCATCAAACTGATCTACCACATTCTCATCCCGTTCATGCTCGTAGGACTTGTCCTGCAGATGCTTCTGCACGTATGGCGCTATACGATGTTGCGCTAGCAAACAAAGGAGGTGCGCAATGAACACCGGCAAAGAGACATATATCAAGCGATTCGGCGTGTACCGCATGGCAGAACACCACCTGAATGCGATCGTATTCGCCCTTCTCGTGATCACCGGCCTGTCACAAAAGTTCCATGACTCCAGTATTTCACAATGGATCATCATCTCGCTCGGCGGGGTGGATACAACACGCCTCATCCATCGCTACCTGGGAATTCTCTTCACGGTTTTTTTGACGGTTCATGTCATGGTGGCGGCTACCGGCATCCTGTTCAGAAAATGGCAGCCGTCGATGCTGGTGACCATCAAGGATTATCAGGACGCCATCAGGAACATATTCTTTTACTTCGGTCTCGCGGATCATCCTGCACGGTGCGACCGCTACGACTATCGTCAGAAATTCGAATATTGGGGTGTTGTCCTCGGCGGATGCCTGATGGTAGCTACGGGCTTCATCCTCTGGTTTCCCGTGCTCTCTTCGCAGCTGTTCCCGGGCGAGGTGATCCCCGCAGCCAAAACGGCGCACTCGAATGAAGCCCTGCTTGCGTTCCTGGTGATTGCAACCTGGCATATCTATAACGCCATATTCAGTCCCGAAGTGTTCCCCCTGGATACGGTTATCTTTACCGGCAAGATTTCCCGCGAGCGCATGCTGCACGAACATCCTGTGGAACTGGCGGCTATCGAAGGGGTCAGCGTGGAAGACTTGTTCAAACACGACCAACAGGGCCATCGAACGACCGAGCCCCGGCCGCAGGAAAGCCGCGTCCGATCCTGACGTTCGTCGAACGGCCTCGACGACTCGCTAACCGCATGTTCGGCGTTTTCCCTCACGGCAGCAGCGGGAAAACGCCCTGCCTTGTCTATTCATGCCTGTTCCTCATCATGGGCGAAGAGCGGCCGAAGGCATCCGGCACGAAAAAAGGATCCTGCCGAGATTGTGCTATACTAGGGGCGAGTGTCCTGTACGTATGTTCGGCGCATCCCTGGTCTCATCCGGGACATCCGGTCGTATCCCTTCCCGTGTGCAGCGCACGATGCCGTATGTTAAAAAGAATTTTTACAACCATCTTCGCATGCAACCTCATCCTCGTGGTTTGTCTCGGATTTATCAATTATCTGCGCATACGGGACAGCGTCAAAAAGGCTTATGAAGAACGGCTTGCCGCAGCGGAAGTGATTGCAGGAAACATTGACAATCTTCTTCAAAACAATCTTGCGCGCCTGTATGATATCTCCCTCTCCGGGAAAATCGATTTTAAGGACAGGAATGATGCCCCGGAGCGGGAAGCGCTTAAAGTCGCCTACCAATATTCAGTTTTTTCGGATGGAGTATTTCTTCTGGACAAACAGGGAAGCATCGTCCAGATCTATCCGTATCAGGCAAGCGGTATGGTGAATCTGATGAACGTGCCTGCCGTCAGCAGGGCCATCCACGAAATGAAGCCGATGGTCTCGAACGTATTTACGCTGGCTCCCGTAAAAAAACGGGTCCTCTTTGTCGTTGTCCCGTTGAAGGGCCGCTTTGGGGAAATCGTCGGTGCTGCAGGGGGGATCATCAATCCGGCCAGCCTGCGGATCGCCCAGTTGATTACGACCAGCCCGCGCGAGAAGGACATCGAGATCGAGCTTATCGACGAACACGGCGTTGTCATTGCAGCCAATCATGCGGGCATTGCGGAGCCGCCTCTGGAACACAGGGCATTATATATCAACTCCATTGCGGGCAGGAAAAGTTTCATCGGCACGTGTCATCGGTGCCACGAGGGGCAGCCAAAACCGGATGGAAAGACAAATGACATTATTGCACTGGCTCCGCTGTCGAACGCCGCATGGGTCGTTGCGCGGAAGGAACCCGAAAAAAGCGTTCTCGTTTCCACGGCGCAGCTGGAAAAAGATTTCATCATCCTTGTCTTTGTCGCGCTCGCGACTGCTTTTCTGCTGGCACTGGGCATGAGCAGGAGGATCGTGAAACCGGTCCAGGAACTGATCCGGGCGACGGAGCGCATCGGGCGGGGCGATCTTTCGGAACCCGTGGCGATACGAAGCAAGGATGAGATCGGCACGCTTGCGAAAAGCTTCGACGATACGCGGGCAAAACTGGCCATGTCGCTCAAGAGCATTCAGCAGTACAGCGAGGACCTGGAACAACGCGTTTATGACCGCACCAAGCTCATTGAAGAAAAGCAGCTTGCCATCCAGACGCTGCTGAAAAAAGTCATCACGACACAGGAGGATGAACGCAAGAGGATCGCACGAGAACTGCACGACGAGTCGCTTCAGGCGCTTTCAGCGGTCCTGATGGAAATCGGCGTCTGCAAGATCAGACCGGACATGATCTCGCCGAAGAAGATATCCGAACTCTATGATCACATTACAAAGATCATCAATGAGACGAACAATCTTATACAAAATCTCCGGCCGACGGTTCTCGACGATCTGGGCTTCGAAGCTTCGATTGTCTGGATCCTCGACCGGAACCTTAAGACCAGGGGCATCAAATGCCATCTGAACATGAAAGAACTCTCTGACCGGTATTTAGCGCCGGATTTTCAGATAACGCTGTTCCGGCTCGTGCAGGAGGCCACGACAAATATTGCCCGGCATTCAAATGCGCACCAGGTATTTGTCTTTATGAAGGACGACGGTAAATATTTTACGATGAGCATCGAGGACGACGGGGATGGGTTCGATACAAAGACCGTGCTGAACGACACAACGAGCGGCAGGGGACTGGGCATTCTCGGCATGAAAGAGCGTGCGGCATTGCTGAAGGGTCAGCTGACGGTATGCTCGTCGCCGGGGACAGGAACGTCAGTATTTCTCAAAGTACCCCTGAACGAGGCCTAAATGACAAAAAAAATCAGGATACTGATCGCCGACGACCATACGCTCGTGCGGGCGGGACTTGCGGCTTTTTTAAGGATTTGCGACGACTTCGAAGTTGTCGGCGAAGCTGCCGACGGTGGAGAGGCAATTGAGGCTGCGGAGCGGCTCAAACCGGACGTTATCCTTATGGACATCGCCATGCCGAAACTCGGCGGGCTGGAAGCAACGATCAAGATTAAGAAAGCGGACCCGAACATCAAAATACTCGTACTGACACAGTATGAGGACCAGCTCTACGTCAGGCGTTTTCTCAAGGCCGGCGCCTCGGGATACATTTTGAAAAAAGCGGTGACAACGGATCTGATCACCGCAATTCACGCCATTGCTGCGGGAGAAATGTATCTTCACCATACGGTAGCGTCAAGCATCGTGGAAGGGTATCTCGGCCATAAAGGAGAACCTTCGGAAGATCCGTATGACAGGCTGACTGACCGGGAAAAAGAAGTTCTGAAACTGATTGCCGAAGGCTATACCCACAAGGAAATCGCCGAGATGCTCAAGATTTCAGTCAGGACTGCGGTGGCACACCAGGAAAACATCTGCGCCAAACTGGGACTTCACTCCCGATTCGACATCGTTAAGTTTGCCATAAAACAGAATATCGTCAAAATGGACACCCCGACGGCCGAATGATTCTGGCACCGAGCTCCCCGAGGCCGCATATCCTCGATGCTGTTGTCATTGAAATATTTGACGGTATCGTTCCGCCGAAAGGTTTGGAAGAGACAAAAAAACGTTCATAAAAAACCCTTGACATCGCAGGACGGGATCATTACTATTTTGTGTATATGCACACAAAAGCAGCTGCGCCCATCCCCGGTGCCAGGTCGGATTGAATGACTGATCCCCGCAAAATAACGCATACCGTTGCCACCCGTGTTATCCTCGACAGCATCGCAGACGGCGTTTTCACCGTGGACAATGACTGGAACATCACATCCTTTAACCGGGCAGCCGAGAGGATTACCGGGATTCCGGCGCTGCGCGCCGTGGGACAGAAGTGCTTTGATATCCTTCATGCGGACATCTGCCAGTCTGCGTGCGCCCTGGGAAAAACGCTCCGGACCGGCAGGGAGATCATCGATCAGTCCGTAAACATTTTAAACCGCGAGGGAAGAAAAATTCCGGTGTCCATCAGCACCGCGGTCTTGAAAGATGAAAAACGCAATATCATCGGCGGGGTAGAAACATTCCGCGATCTTTCCGCCCTGGAGGCTCTGAAGAAGGAAATCAGCCGGCGCTACTCATTCGAGGACATCATAGGAAAAAGCCGTGCACTACGCCTCATCTTCGACATCATGCCGGATATTGCCGGCAGTGACAGCACGGTCCTGATTCAGGGGGAAAGCGGCACAGGGAAGGAGCTGTTTGCCCGCGCCATTCACAACCTGAGCGCGAGGAGAAAAGAGCCTTTTGTGGCGGTGAACGGTGGAGCGCTTCCCGACAGTCTGCTGGAGTCGGAGCTCTTCGGATACAAGCGGGGAGCGTTTACAGACGCAAAACGCGACAAGCCGGGCCGCTTCGCAATCGCTGCGGGAGGCACGATGTTTCTCGACGAAGTAAGTGATATCCCCCTTGCC
Organism: Nitrospirota bacterium; assembly: GCA_035490495.1. Classification (GTDB taxonomy): domain Bacteria; phylum Nitrospirota; class UBA9217; order UBA9217; family UBA9217; genus JAJYKN01. The sequence goes on along the minus strand of DATHDE010000201.1, from coordinate 2,091 downwards.
GTCCAGGTTAAACTTCTTCGCGTGCTGCAGGAAAAGGAATTTGAACCGCTGGGCGCGACCAGCTCCGTGAAAGCCGATGTACGGATCATCGCTGCAACGAACCAGGACCTCGCGGAAATGGTTGACAGAAGGGTATTCCGCAAAGACCTGTACTACCGGCTTAACATCGTGAAGCTCACGTTGCCGCCGCTGCGGCACCGGAAGGAGGATATCCCCTTCCTCGTGGAACACTTTATCGGGAAGTTTGCCGCCTCGCACGGCAAGAACGTCACGGGCATTTCGGACGATCTGCTCAGGTTCTTCATGACCTACGATTTCCCCGGAAATATACGAGAACTCGAAAACCTCCTGGAACACGCGTTCGTCATGTGCCGCGGCAGGAAGCTGGGCATCGAACATTTGCCCCGGGAACTGCGGGACGCTGCGCCGGACCGGCCTGCACGCGAGGATACCTCGCTGCGCAACCGAACGGACGCCACGGAGTCCGCACTTATCCGGCAGGCACTTTCCCGCAACAACAATCACCGGATCAGGACCGCGAAGGACCTCGGTATTGATACGAGCACGCTCTGGCGGAAGATGAAAAAGCTCGGGATCACGAGCGGATGATTGCGGCCGGCAGCGTGCTTCTCTTGTTGCGTACGGTGTGCATTGCAATACTGCATGCTACCATTGCAATGTATTGCAGATATGCAATAACAGACAGTCACACATCAGAACCATTCCCGCCTTATCCCTTGGAATAGACAAGACATCCTGTCGTGCGGCCCCCTGGTATTTCATTTGCAGTTCCAAGCAGAGATCGCCATCACTGTATACGACAACCCGGAGAGGAGCAACCACGTATGACTCGTGAACAGAAGAAAGAGGCCTCAGGATGTACATCGGCGTCAGGTATCACTGTGCTCGGAGAACAAAGCAGGGAATATGACCGGATCAGTAAGAACCTCCAGGGGGTTGACTGCAGACTGCTGATCATGTCCGGCAAAGGAGGAGTGGGGAAGAGTTCGGTGGCCGCGAACATCGCAGTCGGACTATCGCTTCGCGGCAAGCAAGTTGGGCTTATGGATATTGACATCCACGGACCGAGCATACCCATGATCGTGGGTCTCGAAGGAGCTCCCCTCATGCAGGGGGAGGGAGGGCTGCTGCCGGCAATCTACAGCAGTTCCCTGAAAGTCATGTCCATCGGCCTCCTGCTCAACGACAGGAACGATGCCGTGATCTGGCGGGCGCCCATGAAGCACGGCCTGATCACGCAGTTCCTGTCGGAAGTCGCGTGGGGTGACCTCGATTTTCTCGTCGTGGATTGTCCTCCCGGCACAGGGGACGAACTCATTTCCATCACCCAATTGCTTGAAAAAACGGATGGCGCAATCATCGTCACAACACCGCAGGATGTTGCCTTGAACGACGTCAGGAAATCGATTACGTTTTGCCGGCAGGCCAACGTCCCCATTCTCGGCATGATCGAGAACATGAGCGGATACGTCTGCCCGTGCTGCAAGACGTCAGTGGACATCTTCAAAACCGGCGGCGGCGAACGGCTTGCCGGGGAGATGGACGTTCCCTTCTTGGGGCGTATCCCCCTCGATCCCCGCATGGTCGAGCACAGCGATCAGGGGAGGCCGTTGATGAACTCTAATACGGATTCGCCGACCGTGGAGGCCTTTCATTCAATCATCAGCAGCATTCTCATGCGATCAATCTCCCGTCACGGGAAGGAGGGTTCCTGATGCCTGTATATGAATATCAATGCAACGGATGCTTCAAGCGCTTCGAAGTGAGCCAGTCGATGCGCGATGCACCCCTGCAAAGCTGTCCCGAATGCGGGGAACCGGTGAAGCGCATTCTGACCGGCGGCAATGGCTTCCTGGTGAAGGGCGGGGCGGCAGAAATGCGGGGCCGGCCCCAGTGCGGCAGATCGCAGACATGCTGCGGCAGCAGCGTGCCCTGTGAAGAACCGTCATGCGGCGGTGTCTGAATCACCGGTCTGTCGGAGGGAAACGCACTCTGTCAACATTCCGGGGTTTCTCCCCGAAGATTCGATGACGCGAGCCCACTATGAAAATTGCCATACCCGTTTTCGGG
>DATHDE010000200.1:0-11214 GCA_035490495.1 Nitrospirota bacterium | reverse complement strand
GACCGGATTACGCTCGCGGACATTTACCATGCGCTTGCGGCGGAGCGGTTTATGGCGATCCACGGCAACCCCGAGAACAAAAAATGTCCGGTAAGCAGAAACATCAAGCCGGTTCTCGAAAACGTGTTGCAATCCACCGAGGCGGCGGTGGACGGCAGCCTGAAGAAAACGACGCTGGCTGCACTGGTGGCGGCGATCCGAACAGAAGACATCGCGTAATTTTTTTTTCCATCATAATGTAACCAATATGGTTACGAAAAGGAGGCTCACGATGATAGCGGTTACCGGAGCTACGGGACAATTGGGACGTTTGGTGATCGCGGCGCTCTTGAAACGCACGCAGGCGGCCGAGATCGTTGCGGTCGTGAGAAATGCTGAAAAGGCAAAGGACCTTGCCGCGGCCGGCGCGGCGGTGCGCGTCGCCGACTACAACCGTCCGCAGGACTGGGACGCGGCGCTCAAAGGGGCGGAGAAGGTGCTTTTGATCTCCTCCAGCGAGGTCGGGCAGCGCGCAAAGCAGCATCGTTCCGTAATTGACGCTGCGAAGCGGGCCGGAGTGAAATTGCTGGCCTACACCAGCATTCTGCGCGCCGACCGGTCGCCGCTCGGTATTGCGGCCGAGCACCGGGAAACAGAGGCGATGATCCGCGCCGCCGGCATTCCCGCTGCATTTCTCCGCAACAGCTGGTATACGGAGAACTACACTGCAGGAATCCCCGGCATCCTGGAGCGCGGCGCCGTTTACGGATGCGCGGGACACGGACGCATTTCATCGGCAGCACGCGCCGACTACGCCGAAGCGGCGGCTATGGTGATGACAGCGGAAAACCAGGCAGGCACAATCCATGAACTCGCCGGAGACGGCAGCTTCAGCCTGGCCGAATTTGCCGCGGAAATTTCCAGACAAGCGGGGAAGAACATCGGGTATATCAATATCCCGGAGGCGGATTTCCGGAATGCGCTTCTCAAAGCCGGCTTGCCGGAGCCCATTGCAGCGCTGCTGGCGGATTCGGAAACAGGCATTTCCGGGGGAGGACTTTTCGACGACAGCAGGGAACTCAGCGCATTGATCAAGCGGCCGACAACGCCCTGGACGGCGTCAGTGGCCGCCGTTCTCGGAAGCAAATCCTAGGGTGATTCAGTTGAAATGAATTTCTGACCGCAGGGCGCAGAAAGATGCGGGATTTTTCTGCGCCCGACCTGTTTATAACAGGAGATGTCTGCGAGTCCGCCCAGAGGTTTGTTTCTTCTTGCCAGAAGCCGTCGATTGTGCCAAAATGGGTGAAATCGCGTCCGAAATTAAGCACAAGTGAGGAAGCATATGAAGAACATGACGGTTTACGGTGCAATTATCCTGAGTGTTTTGATCAGCAGCTGCGGCCGGTACCAGTTCCACGCGCAAACCATGGCGCGTGACTTTACCACGGGGCGCCCGGTGCTTGTGCATGATGCAGGACCGGTAGCGCTCAAAAACGGCTCCTCCGCAGCGCCGGGCGTCGAGCAGGTCGTCTGCCAGATGCGCAGCATCGACGTGAACACGAGCATCTTCGATTTCACCAACGCGGCGATCGGGACGGCGAAATCCGCGTTTCAGACGTTGAAGGTTGCCGTGGATGACAAGGCCGGCAAATCGCTGGAGTTCACGATTCCCAGGGTCGTGTGTGACAGCGGCTGGAGATTTAATGCAACGGTAACGTTGAGGGTCAGGACGGGCAGCGGCTTAATAAAAGAGTACGAGGGCAGCGAGGCGGTATCCACGGGGTATCAGATCACGTCGGCGCTGGAGACAGCGATGACGCAGGGCATCGACCAGATGCTGAATGATAAAGAGATCGCGGCGTATCTCGGAAATACGGGAAAGTAAACGCGTACAAAAGGCGCCGCTCGGGAGCACGCAGCAAAGAGCAAGGGGCGTGTTTCCCGGAGCGCGGGAGTCCAGACCGGCAAGCAAAAGGATCTCTCCATGGGGGAACGAAGACAACGAGTCTGCCCGGTTGAATGCGCGGGCGGGCTGGACAACAGGGTCCGGAGATGGTTTCAGAATCCCGGCAAGATTCTCGGCCCCTATATAAAGGAAGGAATGACCGTCCTGGATGTGGGGTGCGGACCCGGATTTTTTTCCCTGGAGATGGCCAGGCTCGTGGGTGCCTCAGGACGGGTCATCTCCGCCGATCTGCAGGAAGGGATGCTGCAGAAGCTCAGGAGCAAAATCTCCGGGAGCGCGCTGGAAAAGCGCATCATCCTGCACCAGTCCGCAGCGCACGAAATCGGAGTAAAGGACAGCGTTGATTTTGTGCTGGCGTTCTACATGGTCCATGAAGTGCCGGATCAGCAGAAATTCCTGACAGAGATCAAATCACTGCTCAAACCGAAAGGCCTCTTATTCATCGTGGAACCGCCGATGCATGTGTCGAGAAAGGCATTTGAAGAAACTGTTGCCAGAGCGCAAAACACCGGGTTTGCCGTTTCCGAACGACCGTATGTGTTTTTGAGCAAAGCAGTGGTTTTGAAAAACACCTGATCCCGACCAGCCGCAAATGCTTCGCTCCGGAAAACGCCTCGCTCCTGCCCTGTTTCCGCCCCTGCGATGAAATACCCCTTGACAGAATAACGATTCTCTGGTATCGTTCTGTGCATATGCACAAAACGGAAGGGGAGGCCCGTGTCGCCGAGGTGTAAGAAACCGCGCAACTGCAAATGCCGTTTTATGGGCACTGCGTTCAAGCCTACGGGGATTCCCATGACCGAGGTGGAGCACATCCCCCTGTCCCGGGACGAGCTTGAAGCCCTGAAGCTCTGCGATCTGGACGACCTGACGCAGGAAGAGGCGGGCGGGCGGATGGGCATATCGCGCGGGACCGTGCAGCGGATCCTGTCGGACGCAAGAAAAAAAGTCGCCAAAGCCCTGACAAAGGGCGGGGCGATCGTGTTCGAGTAAAAGAAGTCTGTCGAGAATTCGGCCAACGTTCCATCGGCCGCGAAGCTGCGCAGGAAGCGAACGGGAAGTTCATCGTGCGGCTCCCGAACATCCTGGCGGCCAAACATCAGGCAAGGAGGAGTATCAGCATGAAGATCTGTTTTCCGGTACAGAAGGACGAAGGGCTTGAGAGCGCGGTGTACAATCATTTCGGGTCGGCCCCAACGTTCGTCGTCTTTGACACGGACACGAACAGCGTCTCGACGATCAGCAACAGGGACCAGCACCACTCCCACGGGGCATGCAATCCCATGAAGGCGCTTGACAACCAGCGCGTCGACGCCATCGTGGTCGGCGGCATCGGAGCGGGTGCGCTCACGCGTTTGAACCAGATGGGCATTCAGGTGCACCGGTCGCAGGGCGCCACGATCCGCGAAAATGTGTCCCTGTTCTCGGCCAAGAAGCTTCCCGTTCTGACGGTGCAGGGCTGCTGCGGCGGCCACAGCCACGACGGCGGCTGCGCGCATAATTAACACCACCCCCCAGTCTCGCGCTGAGGCGCTGAGGTGCAGAGGAAACCTTCGCAGCACGGTATTTCTCTTCGCCTCCGCGTCCTGGCGCGGGATGCCCCCCACCTTCATGTACCCCCGGAAAAACCCGAAAGAGTGATCCGGCAGGACAGCAGAACAGGCTCGGGATAAAAAATATGTTGCACGCATCCCGTGTATCCTGTTATCCTGCCCGGAAGCAGTACGAGCATTCTTTCATAGGGGTACTTCCCATGATCCTCATTACCAATGACGACGGCGTTTACTCTCCCGGCATTCAAATGCTCGCCAAGCGGCTGCGCGAGCTTGACTCGGTCGCCATCGTGGCGCCGGACCGGGAGCGGAGCGCTGCGGGACACTCCATGACGCTGCACCGGCCGCTCCTGATCGAAGAGCTGAAGGATTCGATGTTCAGCGTGAACGGAACCCCCACGGACTGCGTCAACATCGCGGTCAAGGGCCTGCTGAAGGAAACCCCGCGCCTTGTCGTCTCCGGCATCAACAAAGGGCCGAACCTCGGGGACGATGTGACCTATTCCGGCACCGTGGCAGGCGCGATCGAGGGCCTGCTGCTCGGCATCCCGTCGTTTGCCATATCCCTCGCTGCGCGCGAGGACTTCCGGTTTGCCGAGGCCGCGGAAGTGGCGCTCAGGACAGCGAAGCGCATTTTCGACGAGGGGCTTCCCGGGGGAACGCTCCTGAACATCAATGTGCCGAATCTTCCGATGGACGGCATCCAGGGCACGCTCATCACAAGGCTCGGCAAGCGGATCTACCACCAGATGACGGTGGAGCGCGTGGACCCGCGCGGCAAGAAATACTACTGGATCGGCGGCGGAGAGCCGGACTGGGAGCGCGAGGAGGGAACGGACCTCGACGCCGTAGACAGGAATTTCGTGTCCGTCACGCCGCTCCACCTCGATATGACGGACTACGCGTCCTTCGACCGGCTGCGGAGCCTGGAGTCGATGTCCTTTGAAGCGCCGCCCCGCAGGAGCGCCGAGTGATCAACTACGAAAAAGAGCGGCTGCGCATGGTGGAAGAGCAGATCGCGGGCAGGGGCGTCGCGAACGAACGCGTGCTCGCGGCCATGCGCAAGGTTCCCCGCCACGAGTTTCTGCCCGAGGGGATCCGCACCATGGCGTACCAGGACAGCGCGCTGCCTCTGGGTGAAGGCCAGACCATGTCGCAGCCCTATATGGTGGCGCTCATGAGCGAATTCATGGACCTCACGGGAGCGGAGCGCGTACTCGAGATCGGCACGGGCTCGGGCTACCAGGCTGCGGTGCTTGCGGAGCTGTGCGGGAAGGTCTACACCGTGGAGCGGCTCAAGCCGCTCGCAGACCGCGCACGCGCGACCCTCGACCGCCTCGGGTACCGGAGCGTCGCCATCAAAGTATACGACGGCACGTATGGCTGGAAGGATATGGCGCCTTTCGACGCCATTATGGTCACTGCAGGATCGCCGGATGTGCCTGCACCGCTTCTGGACCAGCTCAAGGAAGGCGGCAGGCTCGTGATCCCCGTGGGCGGCCGCTTCGGCCAGGACCTGCTCAAGATCGTCAAGACCGCGCAGGGGCCGGTTACCCGGCGCAGCATCCCCTGCGTATTCGTTCCCCTCATCGGCAACCACGGGTGGAAAGAGTGAGATTACCACGGTTGTGATCTGCGCGGCATGCTGCTTTCCCGTTATCCCTTCCTCCTATCCGCATCCATGTTCTGCCGCAGCAGTATCTCTTTTTCAGGAAATAGAAAATGCATCCGCAGAGGACGAAGCTTGTAGTGCTATGCGCGATGAGATTCCTCGGTGGCAATCAGCCGGTATCCGTAGGACAGCGCAAGCCCGATGGCCGTGCCCATGAGCGCGCCGGCAAGGACGTCCGTGGGGTAGTGGACGCCGAGGTACAGGCGGGAGAAGGCGATGAGCGCTGCGAGCGCGAGGGGATAGAATCTCCCCCACATCACCACGTATCCGCGGCTCAGGTGAAAAAGCGGGAGGGCGAAGGCAAAGGAGCTGATCGCGTGGCCCGAGGGCATGGAATAGGACCCCGGGCATGGCAGGATGAGCCTGATTGACCCGATCGTTCGGCAGGGACGCTCGCGCGCCACGGCGACCTTGACTGCGTCCTCAACGATTCCTGCAAGATAGGCAGCCAGGCAGGCCAGCAGGACGGCCCAGATCGCAGAGGCAAGAAACGATTTCCCCTGCACATCGCGCTGGACCGCTCCGCGCACGAGCATCGCAAGGATGAAGGGAATGATCAGGAGATAGCCCTGGAGCGACAGGCCGGGCATGAGCACGTCGAAGGCGGAGTTCACCATCCCGCGGTTGATGAGCAGCAGCACGTCCGTATCCAGGGACTGGAGGGTCATCACTTCCTGCGGGTGCAGCACTTGACCACCGTGGTGTCGCTCACCTCGATAAGGCCTTTTTCAACGATGGACGTGACGTCCTCAAGCACATCGTTGATCATCTCTTCCGAATCCACGACCTCGATTTTCACCGGCAGCACGGTCGAGAGCTCGAGTATCTTGGCCGTGTGGAATACGCCGTCGCTGCCGTAGCCTTCGATGCCGCGAAACACCGTGGCGCCGGCGATTTTCTTCTTGTAAAAGACATCAAGCAGCACTTCATACACCGGGATGCCGTGAAACTTATCATTTTCGTCCACGTAGATGGTGAGCTTCTTCGCAGGACCGCTTTTGACCATGGTATTCTCCTTTGCAACCACGGGCGGCGTCGCCGCACATATATGTGTAAGCCGTCACTCCCGAATGGGTAATCGGGATTCCGGCGTTAAAACCGTATCCCCGATAGGGGCTTTCGGGGATGACATCGGGGGATATGGCTGAAATATTGTGCGACCGTTCATAGCACCGGAACAAAACCGATCAAATGCTTTTCGCAAGAATCTCGCCGAGCTTAAGTGCAGCAAAACCAACAACAACGCTTCCGACGACATTCGTGGCCGCAATGATCCATTCGCCGTCCTTCAGGAGCGCGCCGGTTTCGTACTCGAAAGTCGAGAACGTCGTATAGGCGCCGAGAAATCCCACGACGAGCAGGAGCCTCCACTGCGGGTTTTCGATGAACCTCTCGGTCATGAGCGTCATAAGCAGGCCGATGAGAAAACTGCCTGACACGTTGATGACAAAGGTGCCGAGGGGAAAGCTTCTGCCCCACCGCTGGCCGATCCAGACCGCGACTGCGTAGCGGGCGATGGCGCCCGTAAAACCGCCGATGCCGATGATCAGGTAATTCATGAATGGGATAACTCCGTATAGGTTATAGCTCAACCGTCGTTTACAGGTAAAGCTAAATCCATTTTTCGCCACGGATGACCACGGATAAAACTTAAAACATTGGAAATTTGAAGTTATCCGTATTCATCCGTGTTTATCTGCCTGCGGCCAGCGTTAACGAGTGCGCAGCGCGAGTGCAGGCAGTGGTTCCAATGTAAGGTTCTCCTCTCTCCTACAGAAACTGAGCAATATATTTTATTGCCAGCGACATAATGGCGATCCCGACGATCGTTTTGATGACCTTCTGCGGAACAAACTTCTGGGTCTGCGCGCCGAGATACATGCCCAGGAAACCGCCGACGCCGAAGAGGATGCCGAGCGGCCAGTCAGGCATGGGGGAAACGCCGTTTGTCGCGGGCAGCACGCTGAAGAAAAGCGCGCCGGCGGCCGAGGTAATGAACGTTCCGGTGAGCGTCGCGCCCGCGATGGTGTAGATGGGCAGGTGGAAGAACGCCACGCAGAACGGCGCAATGATCGCGCCGCCGCCGATGCCGTAGGCGCCGCCGATGATTCCCACGATGAAGGAAAGGGCGAACATCGCGATCGTGTTGAAGCGGAACCGCTCTCCCCAGAACTCGTACTCCACCTGCTTCAGGGAGACACTGACGGTTTTCACGACCGCGTCAGCGGGGATGCCTGCCGCGAGCCTCGACGCCTGTTCCTTCTTGATCTCCGCGGTCCGCGCCTTGAACTTGTCCTCCAGTGATTTTGCCGCAGCCGCCTGCGCCTTGTTCGGGAAGAACATGTCCTTGAAGAGCCGTATGCCGATATAGAGCAGCACGCATCCCACGAAGAACTTGAACACCCTCGGATCGGGAAGATACAGCACGCGGAGGTAGTAGCCGATGAACACACCCGGCAGCGTGCCCGCGATCACGACCCAGGTGAGGGGCCAGGCCATGCGGCCTTCTTTTATATAGCGGTACACGCCGCTTGGGATCGCCACGACGTTGAACACGTGGTTCGTTCCGCTGACCGACGGCGCGGTATAGTTCATGACGCTCATCTGGAAGGGAAGAATGATGAATGCGCCCGAGATGCCGCCCATGGACGTGAAGAAGGAGATGAGCATGGCCACGAGCGGGGGAATGAGAACATTCGTGGTTACACCGGAGATCGGGAATGTCATGTTCAGAAAGTCCATGGACGCACCTCCGACTAAATAAGGTCTCTCGGTTCGAGGAACTGGAACAGATTATACGCTCATTCCCGCACACCGTCAATTTTCAGGAACCCGCAGCAGTCTCGCGGCTTCGGTACATAAAGAACTGTCATCAGGATGTCATTCTCTTTTTACTACAGCGCGATTACCGATATTCCCGCGCCGATCAGAACAACGAGCAGAACGTCGGCCTTCAACAGCAGTGCGATCAAGGCACCCAGGCCCAGCAGTACGCGCACCAGGTCCCAGGGTACGGCAAGAATGAACTTCACACCCACGAAAAAAAGCAGTCCGATGAACGATGCCAGTATCCCGTTCGTTGCTGCCGCGAAAGAGGGCGATGACTTGATCCTGTCGTACACCGGCGTTGCAGCGACCAGCAGGATAAAGGACGGCGAAAAAACAGCGAGCGAGGCTACGAACGCTCCGATGAACCCCTGTCCAAGATACCCCACGAAGGCCGCTGTTATGACGATGGGACCGGGCGTGACCTGGCCGAGAGCCACGCCGTCCATGAACGTCCGGGAATCCATCCATCCCTTTGCCTGCACGACTTCATGGAGCATCAGCGGCAGCGAGGCAAAGCCGCCCCCGAATGCAAAAAGGTCGATCCTGAGCATCAGGAACGCGAGCTCGAACAGGGGCCGGTCAACAGCATGGAGAACCGCAAGGACCGCGAGCACGAGCGCGACGAAGGCGGCCACATAGGCGAGCATCTTTTTTCCTATTTCAGGGTGCGGGTGAAGCGCGGCTTCGTGGTCACGGCCCCGTCGAAACGCGATGCCGAGCAGACCCGCGGCCGTGATGACCACGATGGGGTTCAGCCCCCACCAGAAAAGGGCCGCTGAAACGCACGCGAGGACACCATCCCTCGCGCTCTTGACCGTGGTCCTGCCGAACGAGTAGAGGGCCGATACAACGAACGCGACCACGATGACCTGGAGGCCGTTGAACAGGGATGCGACTTGTGACACATTCCGCGTTTTTTCGTAGAGCGCCGAGAGCAGCACCATGAGCAGGAAGGCGGGCAGCCCGAACCCGGCATAGGACAACAACGCGCCCATGACGCCGCGCGAACGCAGCCCCACGTACGCCGCGACCTGCATGGCGGTTGCGCCGGGCAGGGACTGGGCAAGGGCCACGCCGTCCTTGAATGTTCCATCGTCCATCCACTCATTGCGGTTCACGGCAACGCTGCGGATGTGGGCGATCATTGCTGGGCCGCCGAAAGCGGTCAGCCCGAGCTTCAGGAATGAGAAAAAGAGCTTTGTCCCGGACGGTGCGGGTTTATGCATGAGCCATCCTCGTGTCCGGTTGCGCTGGTTGACGGACGTTCATCGTGTCCTGAGATTGTACACAAACAAGAGGCAAAAGGCGAAGGGAAAAAGGCGGCTGGTGATTTAAGTTACGTGCGTTCCTCAGGCAACCGAATAGCAAACGGCTCAAAACCTCTTGTCCCATGGTTTTTTATCATACCTCCCCTCAGCAAAAAAAACGGCCCGTCAACTCGACGGGCCGGATCAGATGATACAAGTGAAGATTTATTATGTGAATTTCAGGCTGTCATCACGGCTTCGGCAGGCGCAGGACCATGCCGTTGCCGAAGGCGATGTCGTCGATGTGGCCGGATGCCTTGCTTGTTCTCGATACATGGTGGATATGGATGTAATTCTGCATTCCCGAGCCTTCCTTGATGGCCGGGGCATACTGGGAAAGGAATACGCCCGAATGCTTTTCAGAATAAAAGCCGATGATGTCCACGGGTTCGTTCTTCGTGACAAAGGGCTGCTTGGACCTGACGAACAGTTCCTGCGTGACCGGTTTTCCTTCCGTCCTGTCGACGTTGATGTGCCACTTGATCTCGACCGGCGTTCCGGAGAGCAGGAAAGGGAAGGGGCTGGACACATCGATTCCCATCTCCTGCGCCTTCTGTTTCACGAACTTCTGGAGATCGACGTACCCCTTTACTGTTTGCGGCAGCGGCACATCGACCCAGTTCTTCTGCTCGGTCCAGACCAGGAAGAAGGCGCCGTGCTTGAAGGTCTTGTCCAGCGTGAAGTCGCTGCCGCGCACCTGTGTGATGTACGGCTTCGAGTCGAAGACGGTGATTTCTCCGTCGAATCCATCAATGGGACCCATGCCGTACAGATTGGCGTGGCCGGCCAGGTCTTCGAGCGATACGACGCTCGCTGCCTTGCCGGTTTTGAAGATGTCCTTCTGGGCCCCGACGTACTCGACGAGCCCTTCCTTCTTCGCTCCGACGATTGCCGCGTAGGCAAATACTGCCAAAGACAGAATTATCGCTGATGGCAAAACGAGTCTGAATAATTTTCTTGTCATACGTTCCTCCCTGAGCAGGGCGAAAGACCGCCCTGCGAAGCCTGAAATATTCATGCATCGATGAGGTGATTGTCGTTCGGCAGGCCGATAACGTTTTGTTCGGACAAAATCAGGCGTTCGGCGGCTTCAGGAGTTTGTACGGGAACGCCCCGGCATAATGAATCGCCGGCCTCGGCGCTTCTTCCATGAGTGCGTCAACCCTGAATGAATGGCCGGGTTTTACTGTGGTAAAGAGGAAAAGGGGAAAGTGGCGCGGCGACTTGTCGGTCGTCCATGCCGCCAGCCCCGGGGAAGCGCCTGCAGCGTGCCGCACGAACGGACAATGAGCACACTTCGTCATGATGCTCGATTTGCCTGCTGCGCCGAAGGGGCAGGAGTTCTGGAGCAGGAGCGCGAGGACCAGACAGCAGATTGTCAGAAGCAGTGTGCGCCTCATTGGAGTCGACTATACGGAATCCGCTGCAAGGCGTCAACGTAAAGTTCAAATTTTGGGTCATCCCTGGACGCTTGCGCGCACCCCGGACCCGCTGTCCCTTGGAGCCCCACTCGATTCACAGGTTTACGCAATAGAAACCGAAAAATCAACACCCTCCCATCTCGACTGCTCCGGCCAGTAGAGTGTAAAGAGGACCGTCCCGCCGGGGGAGATATTTTTTGTCGCCAGATCGGCGACAGAGATGCCGAATCCCGTGTCGCGCGTTTGCGTGTCCTGCACTGTGCTCCAGAAATCAGCGCTCCAGTGCACCAGTGCCGGCTGAAGCACTTCGATGCGGAGCGTCCTGCCTGATTTCATCGTTCGTATTTTATGATTGTACCGCCAGGCTGAAAACTCCGACCGTGTCTTCCCGTCCCGGTAGCGCGCCACGGTCTGGGGCGGCATGTCGAACACGCGGCCGTCGCGGAGCGACCGCTTCAATTTTACATACTCGGCATGGGCCCAGACG
>DATHDE010000199.1:0-5625 GCA_035490495.1 Nitrospirota bacterium | reverse complement strand
ACAGCGCGCGCACGGGCCTCATGGTCAATCCGCATCCGAGGAATTGGAGCTCCGTGAGCGGACGGTACCGCTCGAAGAGTGACGGGAAAACATGCATCAAGTGCCATGACCATTTTTAACCGGCCGGATGAGGCAGCCGGTATGGCGAAAAACGAAGAATCAGGCGGAAAGACGTTTCCAGCCGTCCGGGAGCGTAAGGAGGATTGTACAATGGGGAAACAACTGAAGTGCCTAGTTGCCTGTATCCTGATCATGGCGGGGACAGTCGCCGTTTCAGGATGCGGAAGCAGCAAGAAAGAAGGGGCTGAAGCGCCGGTTCAGACACTCAGCCCCACGGGAAACATCCAGGTGAGAATCACGGGCGCAACCGTCTCCGCGGCCACGGGAACGCTCGTCGTATCGTTCACGATGCGTGACGAAAAGGGCGCACCGCTTGATCCCACGGATACCAGCATCAACGGGAAAAGCTTTGTCGTGTCGCAGCTTGATCAGGACGGCGAGTACCACAATCCCATACGGAATGCGAGCAACCAGCCCGCTGCCGACACGGGAGGAACTTTCGCAGGATCGGGAGGGTCCTACACATATACCTTCGGGAAGAACATTACGCTCTTGCCGGGGTATGACCCCACGCTGACGTATACCGTGGCGGCCTATATCGGGAGAACCATCGCGAATGCCGTGGGTTCACCTTTCCGGCAGATAGCCAATCCGCGCTTCGATTTCAGACCCAACGGTACAACAGTAACGGACCACCGGCAAATCGTATCGATCGACGCCTGCAATGAATGCCACGGCAAACTTGCCGCGCATGAGGGCAACCGGATCGATGTCGCTCTCTGTATTTTGTGCCATAATCCAGGCGAGATCGACGCGAACACGGGAAATACGATCGAATTCAAAGGCCTGATCCATAAGATCCATATGGGGGGAAAGCTGCCGAGTAATATGAACGGCGGCGCATATGGCATCATCGGTTTCAATAATGCACAGCAGAATTTTTCGACGGTTGTTTTCCCGCAGATGTCCGGCGACACCCAGACGGACAACACCCCGGTAACCTGCATCAAGTGTCACCGGACGGGCACTGATACAAACGGCCAGCCGTACGGCCTGGATGCCGACAGCTGGAGGTCGACGCCGGAAATCGACGTCTGTATCACCTGCCATGATTTGACGTATTTCGACAATACTGTCACGTCGTTGACGTTTACAACATATAACGGGACGGTAGTTACACTTATGACTCCGACCATCAAGCTTCATTCCGGCGGCCCCCAGCCGCTCGACAGCTCGACGTGCGGCAACTGCCATTCATCGGCGTCCAATCTTGATTACTCGAGCCTTTCGGTCCCCGATGTACATGCGATTCCTATCAGATCGACGCTGAACACGGGCTTCACCATCAACATTCTTACCGTTACGAATGTCGGATCAGGGTTGACGCCTTCGGTCACCTTCACCATGAAAGACAGGAACGGCAGCAACGTCGACCTCTCTTCGGCGACGTCAGGCACGAACTTCGTCGACATCGTGATGGGCTATATGACCGGGCCCGATTACGACAATTCAAATCCTTCGTGGATAGCGGGCCAGTCGTATGTGCAGGGCGTGCGTGCACGAGTAAACGACAAAGCCGCGCACGCGGCAACGGCGAACGCCGACGGCTCGTACACCGTGGATTTCGGCACGACATGGTCGCCCTTGACTCCGGCCGCTGCGCTTACTCTGCCCTCATCCGGCGTCGTGACCTTAGCGGCATACGGCGGCATGAAGATCCCCATCCCTGCAACGTTCACGCAACACCGCGTCACCGCAGGAACCAGCAATGTGACGTTGACGTCGCGGTCGGTAGCGTTTGCGACATTCGACATAGCCACAGGGCTGTCAGCAACGCCGGCACAGCAGCGCCGCCGCGTAGTTTCGACTGATAACTGCAATGTCTGCCATCTGCAGCTTGCATTCCATGGCAGAAGAACAGATACCCAGCTTTGCGTCATCTGCCATAGCCCCAATCTCTACAGCACGACGGCCCCGGGTACGTCGGGGGATCTGAAGGATTTCCTGCATGGCATCCACGGGACGACCCCGGCCATCTCCTCCTCGCCGTTCACAACCGTATTCAGGGGAACAGAAAGGGCCGAGTTCCCGAATGATCCTCGACGGTGCAACATCTGCCATGTGAATAATTCCCAGCTTCTGCCGCTTGAAACCGGAGTGCGGGGCTCGCTCAAATCAGGAGCAACGACAACGTCTCTCGACGGTGCGCGCGTGCTGCCGATCAAGGCCGCCTGCATAGCCTGCCATGATGATGCTGTTGTTTCGGCGCATGCGGACAGCAAGGTCGTTTCGGGTGTGGAAACCTGCGCTGCGTGCCACGGTACGGGGTTATTGAACGGAGTTGACGAAGTTCATCAGCCTGCGTTCTGAGGACAGGCGGCAGAGGGAGCCTGATCTGAGTGCTATCGCGCTTATATGCATTCGGCTGTTGCAATACGCCCCGGTGAGGAACCGGGGCTTTTTTTATCGAATCTGCCGCGTGTTCAGCATCAGGAAAAGTGTTTTCCGCTTGAGATTATCTGAAAATCGTAAATGAAGCTGCTTTTGGGAGGGTATCTTCCTTTTTTAACGGATTGTTGCGATATTCGTTGACAAGCCGCGCAGGATTTCTTAGTATATCGCTTCGTTGCACCAGCCTATTATACCAGGCATAAGCATAGTGACATACTGTGTTCCAAAACGGTCGGGGCCGGAAGACCGGGCCGGTGTCGGTGTACCAATTGTCTTCGGATTCGATGTGACACGGAACATCGCTGTGCGGGGTTGCGCAGCTGAACAAACCAAACATGAGGGTATCATTCGGGAGGAGAAGGAGGCTCCACATTGAACAGATGGAATGTGCAGCAAAGCACCAGTGCCGTTTTTGTCCGCAAAGCAGCAGCTTTTCTGGCCGCGCTTGCTCTTCTTTCGGCACCCGCGCTCACTGCAGCGCTTACGCTCTCCGGAGATTCGAGCACGTACGTACAGAGCAGACAGCTTTCCGACAAGACCCGGGTGATCGGGGGATACGAGTATCTTGATTTCATGGTGCAGGATCTGGGGAGCGATACCATCTCCTTTCACACGGGCGGATGGCTGCGTTATGATTTCAAGGGAGAAGAATACGGCAAACGTCCGAATGACGACCTGCAGTATTCCTATTTGAGCTTCAAGAGCAAGCGGGACAACACCGCCGTTAATCTCGGCCGCGTCATGGTGTTCGAAGGCGTGGCTGCCGAGCGTGTGGACGGCATGTACGCGCGGACGGACTTGAAGGGCGGGATCGGCGTTTCGGCGTTCGCGGGCCAGCCCGTGGAAACGAACGATACCTTCCCGGGCAACAACCTGATCTACGGCGCGCGCGTGTCGCAGCAGTGGCAAGGCGTGTACCGGATCGGCGTATCGGCGCTCAAGGAGGAGAAGAACAGTACTGATTACCGCAAAGAGGGCGGCGTCGATCTCTGGGTGCATCCCCTGACGAAGGTGGACATTACCGGCAGATCGACGTACAACGACGTCACCAAGGGATGGATGGAGCATGCCTACACGCTCATGCTCGGCCCGTTCGCGAGGCTGCGGCTCGACACGAGCGTTTCCATGATCAACTACGATGACTATTTCTTCCGCACGACGACGCCCGTATTCACGCTTACGCCGGGGGTCGTCACGCCCCACGAGAGGATGCGGATGGCGGGCGAGACGGTGATGTTCAGCGCCACGGACAAGCTCTCGCTGAACGCGGATTACCGCAATTACGATTACTCCATAGCGGGCCGGGCGGATTACTACGGCGGGTCAATCAAATTCAGCATGCCGGAATCGGGCGGTGCAGGGGCATCCTACCACCGGATGAAAGGTGAAACAAAGGCGCTCCAGTACAATGAGTACCGCCTGTACGGCTACAAGAAGATCGCAAAGATCGGCATCACGCTTGATGCCATCGACGTCGTGTACGATGTGCCGATGAACGGGGTCAAGGATTCCTATGCCCTGTCACTGGCGGCTGACTACGCCCTGATGAACGGCCTCAAACTCGGCGGCGACGTGGAGTTCTCGCATACGCCCGATTTTGATCGCGATGTGCGTGCGCTCATCAAGGTGCTCTATCACTTCGGCGCGAAAGGGGGTGCATAACATGAACAGGACAACAACGAAGATGGCGCTGCTGCTCGCGCTGGTCCTCCTCTCCGGACTGTATGCATGCGCGCTCAAGGCGAGCATGGCGACACGGCATCCCCTGGAAATAACCGCGCTGCCCCTGTGCAGCGAATGCCACACCGACGGACGCTCCGTGGTGGATCATACCGCTGATTTCATCGACCGCCACCGGTTCATCGCCGAACAGCAAAGCAGGACATGCAACCTCTGCCACAAGGAGTCCTTCTGCTCCTCCTGCCACGGCCACAACGGCGAATTGAAGCCGAGCGACCGGTTCAAGGACTCGCCGGAGCTTACCCTGCCGCACCGGGGAGACTACCTGAACCAGCACAAGATCGACGGACGGATCAATCCTGCTGCGTGCATGAAGTGCCACGGCAGGTCGAACAATGTGCGGTGCGGCGTGTGTCATAAATAGAGCTTTTAGTAGTACAGTCGTGAATTAATATTAATATGAAGAGGATGGCGGATGCCATCCTCTTTTTTTATTCAGCATGCCTTCGAAAAGAAGTCAGGTTTTTCGATACCTTGCAACCCCGAAAGCGGTGCTATACTTTAATTGTCGAGAGCGATCTGCGATAGAAAGGGGGTGAACAAGTATGATCGTCAACCTGGAGAGAAAGGAGCGGGACCTGCTTGTGGAAGAGCTGGAGCATACCGCCATTCCGCAGATCAGGGAATTGATCGCCTCGGGCAGCATGAGAAAGAAAAGCCGTGAAGAGCTGAAAGAGGAAGAGACGATCCTGAAGGCGATGCTCGAGAAGCTCAGAATGGCCGCGTGAGCAGACGGCCGGGCAGTCAAAAGAGTATTGCAGCAAACAAATGAAGTGGTGAGTGATGAGGGGTGCGGAAATCGCGTGCACCCCTTTTGATTTGCAGGGTTGTATTCACATCAACAATAAGCTTTCACCTCCTGGTCCGTGGGGATCGGAGGTTGAAACTCTATCAAATTCCGGTCGAACGCTTCGATTGATGAAGCGAAAGAAGGAATGAAGAGGTGAGGGTGACCCGAGCCTGCTGAAACTTCGATGGACGAGTTTGAAATATCAAAATCTGTTTCTGAAACGTCGTTTCTTGTTTCTTTTTACAGCATGGCGGGATTCAAAGCGAAAAGTAGAACGACGCCCCCTTTCCGACTGCGCCTTCCGCCCAGATCCTTCCGCCGTGCTTCCTGATGATGCGATCGACGATGGCAAGCCCGATCCCGGTGCCTTCGAATTCTTTTTCGGAGTGCAAGCGCCGGAACGGCAAAAACAACTTGTCAGCATATGCTGAATCGAAACCGACGCCGTTGTCCCGCACAAAATACACCGGCCTGTCGTTCTGCTGCGTGCAGCCGAATTCAATGCGGGCGTTGTCGGTTTTTGAGGTGAATTTCCAGGCATTCGATATAAGGTTTGAAAAAGCTATTCTCATCAGGTCGGGATC
>DATHDE010000198.1:0-12739 GCA_035490495.1 Nitrospirota bacterium | reverse complement strand
TTGATTTCCCTTTCGGCTTTCATATAGCCAGAATATTGCAGAGGACGGTTATGACCGCCGTTGCCACGATTATGCTGACGATACCGGTTACGACCGCTGAGGTCGTGGCCTCTCCTACTGCAGAAGCGCTGCGCCCGCACTGCATCCCCCTCATACATCCGGAAAGCGCGACCAGCGTGCCGTACACAAGTCCTGAGACAAGCCCTATCCAAAAATTGGTCAGGCTCACCGCCTTGATAGTTTCATTATAATATTCCACCGGATTGAGGCCGAGGATGAAAACACCCACGATGAGTCCCCCCAGGATACCCATGAGATCCGCGTAAATGACAAGAAGCGGCATAATGATGGAAAGGGCAAGCATACGTGGGAGAACCAGAAAGTCGATGGGGGAAACCCCCGTCGTCTGCAGCGCATCGATCTCCTCGTTGACCTGCATGGTACCAATAGTGGCTGCATAGGACGCCCCTGTGCGTCCCGCCATGATTATTCCGGTCATTATGGCCCCCATGGCGCGCACCATGCCGATTCCCACCAGGTCGGCAACGAATATCTGAGCGCCGAAAAGCTTCAGTTGAATTGAGCCGACAAATGCCAGGATGAGACCCACCAGGAGACTTATGAGGGAAACAATGGGCAGAGCCTCCGCACTGCATTCCTGGATCGCCGTCAGCAGATCGGACCCCCTGAAGCGCGATTTGCCGGAGAAAAGGCGCATGAAAGCTACAAAACTTTCGCCGATAAAGGTCAGCATTTCCGTGTTGGAACGCCAAAGGGTGATGGCGGCTTCACCAGCCTGATCGAGGAAAGATGAACGCCTCGTTTCCTTGCTCGCCCCTTTCTGTTCAGGCACGGCGCCAGCCAGGTCGAGCAGGCGGTTGACGCCATTAGGGAGACCTTCTCTGTGTACAGCTATACCGCGCATGGTGCAGTGACCGATGACTACCTGTAGAAACGTCAACAGACTGCTGTCCCATATCTCTAATTTCTCGGTATCAAACGCTACCCCGGTAGTTTCCGGAAATGAGTCGATATCGTTTTGCGCCTGCATGGGAGAAGGTAAATCCCAGGTAACCTGCCATGAACCTGACAAAGTCACTAAGAGTTTGCCCTCAGACGTTTTTCCTATTTCCAGTTTGCCTTGCGCCATGGTTCGTTAGCCAGCGATAATGACAACATTAACTACTGAAATAATATTTAACACATTACGTTTCTCCGGCAACTGATTAACGAAGATTAAATGATTGTGGCTCTGTTTTCCAAGGTTGAAGAGCAATTCATATCGTCCCACGATCACTCCGCCTATAACCCCGCCTCGAACCAGATTGCCACCCGCTGCAGCATGGTCAGACCATCTTCCGTCACGTTCAGACCCTTTTCCGCCATGTTCAAACCGCCTTCATTTATGCGCCACGAGAACTTCATGCAAATGCTTGATATTGGACCTTGTCCTCGTCATTACTTATTCACCTGCTTCGGCTGCCAATTTTTCCGGTGCGGCTATATTCTGCATCAGTTCCTGCGGCAAGCCGTGTCGATTCTGTAGATACTCCGGGCTGTTATAGGAAATCCAGACCTTCCCATGGTCATCCTCCCAGACCAGGATCTTCAGGGGAAGGTCGATAGCGCTGCTGGGCACCGCGAGCATCAAGGGCGTTCCGGCCTTGGGACTGCCGAAAATCAACAGCTTGGTGGGACGCATCTGCATATCTACCTTTGCTGCTTCCCCGCTGTGATCGATCATGGCAAATAGCATGACCCCCCTGGTTTGCAGGATATTCTTGAGCCTGTCTACCGTCTCTCCAACCGTGTGTTTGCTGGGTTTGTCGATAATTCCTTTGTCTGTTGCCGATACCATCGATCTCATCTCCTTGTTTTGGTTATGAATAGCCGAAGAATTCCGGATGGACATCAGATAGATCGCCATTGCAAACCCGACAAGCGCCAGAAACAAATCTGTTGTAACGGCTTGGGACAGCGATCGCGGACAAACGGTTTTCCCCCCGGTCAAGTTCACGAACCACCTTGACATGGCGGCCTGCGAAAAAGAAATTCACTGTCACCCCTGCGCAATGAGCGCGATGCCGAACCAGAGTGACAGGCCAGATGAGGATACCGGCTCGGCCCGTTCAAAAACCAGGACCTGTTGCATGAACAGGCCGAACCGCGCAACGACAAAACCGAATTCCATCAGCGCTATACCTGTCCTTATACCCATACCAGAAAGGTTCGCTCAGCCGCCAGGTAGTCGCGCAGCTAGGCTTTCTGCTGCATTTCTGCTGGCTCAGTCATATCATTCTCCCATCCTCCTGCGTGTCCTCCATCGCAGTTTTGCCCTACAGAAAATAACATAATAATAACATATCGTGAAGATGGTCCGGATCTGCATTTCGATCGCTGATCTTGTATGGAAATCATTAGGTTTTCCATCATTTCCGTATCCAAATCCACAAAAGCACAGGTGCCGCTCAATCTCATTTCTCCCCTGTTCGCTCTGTCCCCAAAGCAACCGGTTCGACCGGATAGCCGTGGTCGCGCCAGGAGTTAAAGCCTCCGGCAAGCGGCCGGACGTGAGTGATGCCTCTATGCTGCAATCGTATCGCCACCCGGGCGCTCGAGGCTTCGTTAGGTCACGTGCAGTAGACGATCACCTCGCGATCTTTTGGCATTTCCGGATAATTTTCCAACTGTTCGGAGGGAATCCTTAAAGTGCCGGGGATGATAAAGGGTTCTGTTTCAAAATCAAGAGAGTGGCGGACATCGATAATCATGACATCATCGCCGGAGTCCAGTTTCTGTTTCAATTCCTCCGGTGATATCCGGGCCACGAAAAGCTCTCGCATAATGCGGCGGCGCAGGCTGTATTTATGCAGAACATACATCGCCAGCCCCCCGGTAACGAGCAGAAGGAGTGCGTTGCCCATGTTCGCAGCATACGCCGAGGCGCGGTCGAGCTCTTTGCTCAAGAGATAACCGACCGCCGTATATGAACTGACCCAGAAGATCGCCCCCATGCAGTCGAACAGCAGAAAATGCGGCATGGGCATGCGGATCATCCCGGCCAACGGCGTGGATACCGCGCTCAGCCCAGGTACAAACTTGGCGACCAGGAGGGACCGGGCGCCGTACCGTGAAAAGATGTTTTCCGTGTGACGGACACAGGAGTCAGGCTCCAGTGAAATACGACAGAGCAGCGACAATAACTGACCGCCGTGCCCTCTCCCCATGAAGTACCAGAACAGATCGCTCGACAGGGCAGCGCATACACCCAGGCCGATACAAAAAAACAGGTTCATTTTGCCGAGACCGGCCAGGGCGCCCACAGCAATCAACAGGGGTACGCTTGGTATGGGAAGCCCAATGGTTTCCGCGAGAACCCAGAAGAACAACAACATGTACCCATGCCGGATCAGAAATGGTATTAGATTATGCATTGATTCCTTTCCTATGAGGCCTGTGATATAAAACCGTCAAGAATCCGTCTCCCTCCTGGTCGGACGATCCTCTCCCCCAGCCTCTGCCCCGGGACGTCGGCAAGAGCTGCCCCACATTACCTCGCAGGGTATGCCGTGAAAATGAAGTCTTTTCCCTTTACAATCGTGTGGCACGCGAATCCGCAATTGGTGCCGCTCCCACTGGGGGTGAACTTGCCGGACGCGGAGTCGTAGCCAAACGGGGCGTATCCCCATCCGCCGGAGTCCGGGAATCTCTTGGCATCCTTCATGATGAACCCAACCTGTTTAAGCGTGTCCGGCACCCTTACGGAAAAGGGGGACTCCGCACTCTTTTTCGGATTCCACTCGATCTTCGCAATTTTAGAGCCGTCGGGGAAAGGCTTGCCGTTGCCGGGAATGCCGGCCCGGTAAGCGCCGATCATCGTCGGATTGGCGACGATCACCTTGAGCAGGTCCTCGGTCTGACTGACGGCGACAACCTGCCACTCTTCGTATCCCCTGAATTCAGAGAACGCAAGCCCATTCTGCACCTGCAGAGTGTACTTGTCCTGCGCGGCAAGGGCCAGGCTGCCTAAGGTAGCGAACATTGCCACAATGAGGATAATCGCCGGGATGTTTCTGATCTTCATCTCGGATTCCGTTACCGCAGAATTCTCATGCCGTTCTTTCATGATTGACCTCCCTGATTATGGGACGAACATTTCGTCCCATGTGATATATTTTGATGAAAAATGAGTAGACGGACAGCCGATTACACGGCAAGGACAACGCGGAATTCGGCTTCCCGCTCATCGTTCTTGCATAGCCCCCTGCTGCCCTAGCTAGCGGATACCTTATATATCAGAGAGAAAACATCGCCTCAACGACCTCATCTGTGGTCACGATGGCGCTGGCGTAGTTCGGGATATTGACGTCGAGAGCGGCGTGCATTTCCTCATCCGAGTAATCCGCGGTCGCGTCCTTCACCACTGTGACCTCGTAGCCGAGCTCGGCGGCATAGCGAACGGTTGATTCCACACAGGTGTGTGCTGTGAGCCCGATGACGATGAGCCTGTGGAGGCCGTGCTTTTTGAGCTGCAGATCCAGGTCCGTGTTGGCAAAGCCGCTGGAACACCAATGTTCGGCGGCCACGATATCGCCCAGGCGAGGTTCGAATTCGCGGCGGATCTCGCCAGCCCAAGTGCCGTATTCGAAAGCCCTATGTAACCACCCGGCCTTCTGGATGGGCGCAATGTACTTCCAGCTCTCGTAGTCGCCTGGACGGTAGCGACGATGCAGCGCATAGAAGACGCGAACCCCCGCCTTCCGCGCAGCATCGAGGAGTTGCAACATATGATGAACACAATTATTTGCTTCTGCAACAGACCTCAAGCGATCCCATAATCTTCCTCCCGCGGAAATGAAATCGTTATACGGGTCGATCACCAGAAGTGCGGTGATCTCTTTGTCAATCTTCAGATCTGTCATGCTGTTCCCTCCTCTGCGTTATCCTAATTCGTAAGGCAAATTTGTTGGGTGCAAGCGACTGCAGACTCTCATGCCACTCTTGCGGACGGGGCGAATATTGCCGCATTCTTCCTGATGAACTCCTGCACGCTCATGGGCCCTTGCCCCGTCAGCGTGAGCACGTCGTCCGTCATCCGGTCGTAGCGCCCAGCTCGGTGCAGATCTGCCATCGTCGCGAGGTGGTTCACCAGGTGAACCGGCAAGCCGAGCTTGAGCAGCACGTCCCGCCACGGCCAGACCGGAATGTCCTGATAGGTGATGGTGCGGCCCAACGCCTTAGCATATTCCTGTGCATAGAAATGCATGTTCTCGGACTGCGGACCGGTCAGGTGATATATCTTGCCGATGTGCGGCTGCGGATCGGCGAGCAGCGCGGCGATCACACGCGCGACATCTTCCGCCGAAACCGGCGAAGTCTTCCCCTCGCCGAACGGCAGTCTAATCTGATTTGATTCCCTGACCGAATCCGCGGTGAAAATCAGGAAGAATCCCTCGAGAAACACGGTCGGCCGCACGTGCACGACCGGCAGACCGGACCAGTTCAACGCCTGCTCTGCTAGCCAGTGCAGTTTGTGCTGCGGGCTCGCGGTGGTTTCGTTAATACTCATCTGTGAAACCGTCATCTGCGATATATTGACGAACGCCTTCACGCCGTGATGCTTCGCCACGGCCGCCACATTGACCGTCGCGGCCAGATAGGTATCCGAAACCGACATGCCGAAGTAGATCGTCTCGCAGCCGGCAATCGCCCTGTGCATCGAATCGAGATCGAGCAGATCGCCGGCCACGACCTCCGCACCCATGTCGCGCAACGCCTGGGAGCGTTCATCTTCAGTTCGCACCATGGCGCGCACCGCTTTGCCCTGCTTCAGCAGCAGTTCAGTGACCGTGCGCCCGACGGCGCCGACGCGGCCCGCCGCACCGGTGACCAGAATGGTATTTGCCATTTATTTCCTCCTGTACGTTCAACTATGTTTTCCGGCTGTCTGTTGCTCATGCCGGTTCACCGCTCCCCATACTCCGTAAAAACGTAATCTCTTGTCTTAACTATCGTATGGCACGCAAACCCGCACTTGGCGTCGTTACCCTGCGGAGGCTTGTCAGCTAGGGTGCCGGGAGTGAACGTACCGGACGCGGGGTCATACTTGAACACGGCCCATCCCCAGCCGCCGTTGTCCGCGAACCTCTTACTGTCCTTCACCATGAAGTCGACGTCATGCAGGGTGCCCGGCACGGTCGCCGCGGGGAATGTCTCCATCTTTTTCGGGTTCCAATGGATCTTCGCCATCCTGGAGCCATCGGGGAAAGGCTTGCCGTTGCCGGGAACGCCGGCCCGGTAGGCATCAATCATCACGGGATTGGCGAGGATCGCCGCTAACAGGCCTCCATCCTGACTGATGGAGACAACCTGCCACTGTTCGTATCCCTTAAACTCCGAGAAAGAGAGCCCGTTCGGCACCTTCAGCGTGTACTTGTCCTGGGCCGCAATCGCCATACCGCCCAAGACAACGAGCAACGCCATAATGGCCACAATCGCCGAGATGTTCCTGATCTTCATCTTCGATACCGTTCCTTCTTTCATGATTGACCTCCTAAATGTTGGTGAAGACAACGCGGAATTCGGCTTTCCCGCTCATCATGCGATGCGTTTTAGGAATTCGTTTATCGTGAGCACCTAGCGCAGTGAACTGAAGCCCGCGCGCACGTCCTCTGACAAAAGTTGCGGCTGTTCCCACGCAGCGAAGTGCCCGCCTTTGTCGTGCTTTTTGTAGTAGATTATCGACGCGCAACGCAAAGGAGCGGTTGGCTCCAGCGATTTGTTCAGTCATTAGCGGCTTTGCGGATCACGTTTAGTACGAAGCCCGGCTGGGAAAGCATCGGCACGTGGCTGCTATCGCACTCAAAGGTGGTTGCGCCCATGCGCTTGGCGAAGAAGCGCTCCAGATCGGGATGCACGGTCTGATCCTTTTGGGCGACGATGTACCAGCTCGGCTTCGACTTCCAGGCAGTTCCCCCGACTTTCGCCTCGAACAGATCGGGTTTCGGCACACCTTGGGTCGCCCAAACGAGCTTCTGCTCCTGCTCCGAAAGGTCGCCGCAGAAATACTTTGTGCCCTCCGGACGCAGCCAGATACGTCCGTCCACGACTTCTATTTTGGAGAAGACGTCGGTTCTCGGGAAATTGGACTGCTGCGTCTGAGACGTTTCATCGGCGTCTGGTGCGAGCGCGGCGATGTAAACCAACCCGACAACTCGATCATCGGTTCCGGCACCGGTAATGACACTTCCGCCGTAGGAGTGGCCGACGAGGATAACGGGGGCGCTGACCCGGCCTATCGTTTCTTTCGCCAAGGCAACGTCCTCCGCCGTTGTGTTGAGACCGTACTGCGCCGCAATACATTCATACCCCTCAGCCTGAAGGGGAATGATCAGCTTACTGAAGCACGAGCCATCGGCCCAGAGCCCATGGCAGAATACGATACTCTTTTTTGTTTTTGGCATATTTGTCTCCTTAAATTTTGGTTCGGCATCTGACCGTTTTTGAACACCTGAGTTTTCAACAACCACTCAAGGAGTATAATATCTCCCGTTCACCTCGTCTCCGATGATTGCGAATTTCGCCTTTGAGGTCCCGATCGGGTCGGACTTCCACGAGAAGCCGAGCGAGGGGACCTCCACCGCCGCCTCCAGCTGAGCTGTTGCCTTGAAGCCATCAACCTTGAACTGCTTTTGCGGGTCGCCGTAAGAAATCTTCTCGTTCGTTGCCCTCCAGACAATCTTTATGTCCATCCTGGCGGGCGTTGCCTCGGCTTTGAATGCGGGCCACGCGGGCTGATCTATTATTTCCAGGTCCTTCAGTTGCAGGATGGCCGTCTTGCCGTCATCCTCGAATGTGAGCCCTCCTTCAGGCACCGGGACCACCCAGTAAAGGCCGGATGGACCGACTGGAGGATGAAAGTCATGGATCTGATTTGCGGGGGCCAACTGCCCCCTGAAGATGGTCAGTCACAGATGAGTGAAAGTCCCCTTGCGGGCCGCCCGACCGGTGAAGTATTCCCCCTGCATGAAGGCGTTGTCCGTGGTTGGATTCCCAAAGGCCAGACGGTTTCCCTTATTATCGGTACCCATGCCGATGAAATCGCTGCACCTGGCAATCTTCCCCTTGAAATGGTAAATGCTCGAAGGTTCATTGCCCAAGCCGGCCGGCTGATTGTGACTGCCGTTTTTGTCAAGCCACGGGATGGGAAAGGGGTCAGTGCTGCCATCGTAATTGAATACGCTCTGGCCTTCAGGAACCGCAGCTGCGCCCGAGCGTATGTGTGGAAATAAGGTTGATGCGGCCGCAAGCCCCACTCCGGTCGCAAGAAAGCTTCGTCTGCTGCAATTGCAGGCGAATGGGAATTTTCTCTCAGCGCTCATAATTTCCTCCTTTTGAGTCAAGCACTTTTTCTTTTGCCTTATGCGACTTTCGCATAGTCCGGCCTGTATAGCTGCGCTTCCACGAATGTCCGCATATCACCCGGCTTTTTGACCCCGCTGCCCGCCAGGCCGCGGTTGAAGATGACTTCGCAGACCTTGATGGCGGCCGTGACTTCCGTCTGGAGGATATTGCCCTGCGGCGGATAAAGCAGCCCGGAGTCCAGCTCGCTCGGAGTAACCTGTTCGGCGACGGACTGTGCTGCCTCGATAAACATCTCGTCGGTCACGCGCTTTGCACGGGTGGCATAAATCGCCAGGCCCACGGCCGGGAAGATGTACAGGTTGTTTCCCTGACCCGGGATCAGTATCCTGCCGTCGAATCGGACCGGCGGGAATGGCACCCCGGACGCATAGAGCGCCCGGCCTTCGGACCAGCGGTAGGCTTCTTCAGCCGTGCATTCCGCATGATCCGTAGGGTTCGAGAGCGCAAAGATGATGGGACGTTTATTGAGGCGTGCCATGGCTTCGACCACCGGCTGCGAGAAGGCCTTGCCCCGCGTGCTGACGCCGATGATAGCGGTTGGTTTGAATGACTCGATTTCCGCGAGAAAGTCGCGTGACGGGGCGTGCGGATGGGCATAGGGTTTCTGGAAATCGAGCAGGTCGGTGCGGCTGGGCTCGATCAGACCGTTCACATCGAACAGCGAGATACGCGAGCGCGCCTCCCCCTCTGTCAACCCCTCAAGCGCCATTGCCGAAGCAATCATGTTCGCGATGCCGATGCCGGCCGAACCGGCGCCGAGAAACAGGATGCGCTGGTCGGCGAGCTTGCCGCCTGTCACGCGCAAGGCGCTAAACAATCCGACAAGCGCTGCACCGGCGGTGCCCTGAATGTCGTCGTTGTAACAACTCACCCGGTCCCTGTACCTGGCCAGAAGCCGCATGGCATCGACCCCGGCCCAGTCCTCGAAGTGAATGCAGCAACCCGGAAACACATCCTGCACTGCCGCCACGAATTCATCGACGAACTCGTCCTGTTCGTCCGCCGGGACACGCGGCTGACGCAGCCCCAGGTAAAGAGGGTCATTGATCAGCGCCTGGTTGGTAGTGCCGCAGTCGATGTGCATCGGCAGCAGGTACTGCGGGGGCACCGCTGCACAGGCGGTGTAGAGCTGGAGTTTCCCGATGGGAATCCCCATGCCGTTGGCGCCGAGGTCCCCCAGGCCGAGGATCCGTCCTCCGGTCGAGACGCAGATAACACGCATATCTTGCTCGGGCCAGTTTGCCAGGACCTCCTTGACCCTTCCTTTGTGCTTGAGCGACAGATACATGCCCCGCGGCCGCCGGAAGATATGTCCGAATTTCAGGCAGGCCTCGCCGACCGTGGGATCGTACACGATCGGCAGGAACCGGGCAGGATCAGACATAATTACCTTGTAAAAGAGCGTTTCATCCGTGTCGAGGAGTCCGATCAGGTAGATGTAACGCTCAAGATCGGTTGTCTTTGTCCCAAGCTGCTGTATGACACGGCTGACCTGGATCTCCTCCGTGTCCACGCCCGAGGGGAGAAGCCCTGTCAGGCCGAGGGCTTCGCGTTCCGCTTCGGTGAATGCAGTGGACTTGTTGTATTGCGAGTCGTGAAGTACGTCGATGCCGCGCTTTCCGCAGAGTGTTTTTCCGATTGATCGGGACATGTTTTTCTCCTTTCTAGCCGTTATCAGAGGCTACGTAAGGCTTTACCATCCTTGTCGGATCGACGATACGTTCGAACTCCTCCGCCGTCACGAAGCCGAGCTTCAGAGCCGCTCCCTTCAGCGTGAGATCATTGTCCAGTGCGTAATGTGCTATCTGCGACGCCTTGTCATAGCCGATAACCGGTGCAAGCGCCGTTACCGGCATGAGCGATCGTTCCACATATTCCGCGATCTTTCCGAGGTTCGGCCGGGTGCCCTCGACCAGGAACTTGCGGAAGTTGAGACATCCATCCGTCAGTATCGTGATGGAATGCGTAATGTTGTGGATCATCAGCGGCTTGTAGACATTCATCTCCAGATAACCGCCGGCGCCGCCGAATCCCACGGCCAGGTCGTTCGCCATCACCTGCACGGCGATCATCGTCAGGGCCTCAGCCTGGGTGGGGTTCACCTTGCCAGGCATGATCGAGGAGCCGGGCTCGTTGGCCGGGATCAGCAGTTCGGCGAATCCGGCCCGCGGGCCGCAGGACATCAGCCGGATGTCGTTGCCGATTTTGTACAATGACACGGCCAGGGTGCGCATCGTCCCGGAAAGCTGGACGAGCGCGTCGTGAGCACCCTGCACCGTGAACTTGTTCGCCGCGCTGACAAATGGCAGGCCCGTAAGCGTGGCAATCTCGGAAACAGCCGCCTCGGCAAAGCCGGGGGCCGAGTTGATGCCGGTTCCCACGGCAGTCCCGCCCAGCGCAATGCGGTATACTCCCGCCAGCGCGGAGTCGATCCGTTCGAGATCGTCGGACAGCATTCCCGCATAGCCGGACCATTCCTGGCCGAGCGTTAGCGGCGTCGCATCCTGCATGTGGGTGCGACCGATCTTGATAATATCTTTCCATTCCTCGGCCTTGGTCATGATCGCATCGCGCAGCGCCTGCACGGCCGGGATCAGGCGCTGTTTCACGTTAACCGCCGCCGCGATGTTCATGGCGGAGGGAAACGAGTCGTTGGACGACTGTGCCATATTGACGTGATCGTTGGGGTGAACGGGCGCCTTGCCTCCGAGTGGCGTTCCGGCAATCTGGCAGCAGCGGTTGGAAATCACCTCATTCACGTTCATGTTGAACTGGGTGCCGCTCCCCGTCATCCATACGTGCAGCGGAAACATGTCGTGATGCTCTCCTGCGAGGATCTCGTCACAGACCTGGATGATCAGTTTGCAGGGGAGGTCGGCAAGGCGTTTTCCGTCGTGGTTTGCAATGGCGGCGGCTTTCTTGAGAATGGCATAGGAGATGATCATCTCACGGGGGATCAGGTCCGCGCCGATGCTGAAGTGCTCGAGCGAACGCTGTGTCTGGGCACCCCACAGTTTGTCCGCGGGGACGTCAATCGCCCCAAGGCTGTCGCTCTCTTTTCTCATGTCTGGCATTTGGCTCTCCCATTCGGTCGGCCCACGGCCTCCAGATAACGCGCAGTTTGCAACGGACCTGCATCTCACAACAACTTGTCGAGAGTGATCGGCAATTCCCGGATGCGCTTGCCGGTTGCATGGAAGACCGCATTGGCGATGGCGGCCGCAACACCGACAATGCCGGTCTCACCCAGCCCCTTTACGCCGAGCGGGTTGACGATCTCGTCCTGTTCCGGAACCAGTATTACCTCTATGTCATGTATGTCCGCGTTGACCGGGACGTGGTAATCCGCCAGGTTATGGGTCATGAACCGCCCGAAGGCGTGGTCTATCACGCTCTCCTCTTCCAGCGCAGTGCCGATCCCCCCGACTATGGCACCGAGAACCTGACTCCGCGCCGTTCTAGGGTTCAGGATGCGGCCCGCGGCTACGGCGCTGACTATCCGCGAAACCCTGACCGTGCCGAGTTCAGGATCGATCTTTACCTCCGCAAACACGGCCGAATGCGTCAAACGGCAATATTGCGTCTCGTTCGGCCTGTGTTCCGCGGAGGCTTTCTCTTCGATAGCTACAAGCCCGCCGCTCCGCATCGCCTCGATCAGGGAAACGGAGCGTGACGGGTCGCTAGACAATCGGATCTCTCCGTTAGTAAACGTCACCTCCTCCCGCCTGGAGCCGGCGAGGGGCGAGTCATCAATCTTCCGCAACGACTGGAACAGTGTATTACCTATCTTGTCGCAGACGGCCTTGACCGCTGATCCGACTGTGGCTGCCGTCCACGACCCCCCCTCCATTGGAGATCGCGACAGGGACGAGTCTCCGAGCCTGAACGTCACGTCATCGATCGGCAGCCCGAGTGTCTCTGCGGCGATCTGGGCCATGATCGTGTAGGTGCCGGTGCCGATATCCAACGTGGCACTGCTGACCGTGAGCTTGCCGTCGGCGGTAAGCACCGCGTTCGCTTCCGCCATCACATAGAAAGCGTCCCAGATGCCGCTCGCCATCCCCCAACCGACGAGCATATTGCCGTCCCGCATTGACCTCGGTTGGGGGCTGCGTTGCGCCCAGCCGAACCGCTCCGCTCCGAGCGTGTAACAGGCGCGCAGTTCTTTGCTCGAGAAAAGCTTATCCTCCACCTGGTCCTTTTCAGCGTAGTTCTTCAGCCTCAGCTGGAGAGGGTCGATGCCGGACTTGAAGGCCAGCTCGTCCATGGCGCATTCCAGTGCATACAAGCCCCACACGGCCCCCGGCGCCCGCAT
>DATHDE010000197.1:0-7436 GCA_035490495.1 Nitrospirota bacterium | reverse complement strand
ACATCCGGACATACGAAGTACCAGGTGGTTGTTCAGCAAACAGGCAGAATAAGCATGCCGTAGCCGTAAGTTCACTTCACAGTTCTTGAATCATTCCTGATCCATCCGTAACGCACTCAATCCCATCATGACTATTTTCCTGCCGGCTGGCGCACACCTGCGACAATCTTTTAAAAATAACAGTAAAAACAATTAAAAATGGCAAACTGAAACGGATCTGCAACCCTCCTCTGGTAAACGAACGTTACTGATTCACCAAACCAGGTCGGACGAGGAGGAGACAATGAGGCAAACGGATGGTTCAGTACTGCGCATTGAAAGCAACAAAGGAATGACGGTTTTTGAATTGGTTATCGTTTTATCCATCATCGCAATTCTTTTAGCCTTTGCAGCACCGTTCAGCAGGCAATTGATACGCAATGAGGAATATCGGGCATCCGCAAGAAATATCGCTTACATGCTGAGAGAAGCAAGAAACATATCAATTACTACGAATCTGGAGCACCGAGTGGAGTTCGATTCGACGAAAAAGCGGTACCGGCTACTGCGGGGCAACAGGGCAACAGACAGCACAGCGTGGAATGCCGTGGTATATGATTGGAGAAGCGTCTCGCCGAATGTATATTTAGATGCGGATGTCGAGGCAATCCATCTTAATCCGACAGGTACCGCGAATGCGGGCACGATTCGGATAAATGATGAAACACATCGTACGCGCTGCAAGGTAGTCATTGCTCGAACAGGCCGTATTCGTGTACCGGCAGTATTATGACTTGATGATGATTCTGGATACCGATACGAGAATTGTCCGACTTTCAGGGTGGTATCGATCATGTTCCCGCGTATTGCATAATCGATCCCGTAAATAGGAAGCCAGTACATTTGGTTATTCTGGATAACCGCGTTCAGGAAGAAGACTTTTTTGAAACGTCGATTTTGTGATTGATTCTTTCTGGCTTTTCGCTTACCATCAGATTACGCTTCGAGTCATCTCAGCATCAGTGGTTTGTGTGCTTGGAACTTGCAATCACTGTTTTTCTCCGTGAACGCCTGCTGGTGCATTGAAGAACAAATGCCGAATTTATTGCCGATCATTCTTGCCTCTGCCTCTCCGCGGCGCAGTGAACTGCTGCGCCAGGTGGGCATTTCATTCACCGTGGCACCCGCTGATGTTGATGAAAGCATCAAGCCGGGAGAGCAGGCAGTGAAGTATGCTGTTCGCATTGCGCGTGAAAAAGCGAGGATGGTCGCACAACGTACTGCTTCCGGTATCGTGATCGGGGCCGACACCGTTGTTGTTCTTGGCGGAGAGATCATGGGAAAGCCCCTCGATGCCCGTGACGCGGTGCGTGTGCTGAATAAGCTTTCGGGCAACGTGCACGATGTTATCACCGGCGTCGCTGTTGTTGATGCGGGAACCGGCAGGGAGTCAGTCAAGAGCGCGATAACCCGTGTCTGGTTTCGCAAACTGTCAGGCGCGGAGATTGCTGCTTATGTATCAACAGAAGAACCGCTTGATAAAGCAGGCGCTTACGGCATTCAGGGGAAAGGAGCACTTTTCGTAGACAGAATCGACGGATGTTATTTTAACGTTGTAGGCCTGCCGCTGTCGCTTTTAGGTTGCATGCTGCGGGATTTTGGTTATTTTTTTTTCTCATAGTCCTATCTGTCTGATATTTCGGGAAAAGCAGTATTTAAATCACCCCGCCTCTCAAAATTATATTGTTTCTGCTTGACATCACTGCAATCACCTCTTAAAATAGTATTAGATTCGAAAACGGCTTGCAATCCAACGAGTACGGAGGTTACCAAGGTGCTACCTATTCGTGCAATGATAGTGGAAAGCGATCCTTCGGCTTTGCAGACGGTGGTGACGGCATTGGGCAAGGAAGGTAATTTTGACGTCATCGCCACTGCGTCATCGAGGGAGTCTGCCATCAAACAGCTGACCGGCATGCCTGACATCGTGATCCTGAATCCGGATATTTTGAAGGGGCATACCCTGTCCCGTTTTATCCGTTCCGTGCAGACGAAATCTCCGCGCAGCAGGGTTATGTATGTTCTGGTGAAGACGCTGCCGGATGATCATATTATTTCCGACATCAAGACGGGTATACGCGGGTACTTCAGGTTGACCGATACTCCCGCGGCCATGAGCAAAGCAGTGCATGCCGTGCACAGCGGTGAAATCTGGGCGGAGCGCAGGATACTGGAAAAGGCCATATCGAAACCCATGCTCCTGCCTGAAACGCTTCAGGCGAATGTGCCCGGTCTGCCTCCCCTGACGAACAGGGAGATGGAAGTGCTGACCATGGTGCTGCAGGGGGCGTCCAACAGGGAAATCGCCGACCGCAACAGCATCAGCGAGCGGACAGTTAAAACCCACTTGTACCGCGTATACCGGAAATTGAACGTAAAGAGCAGGACCAAGGCGATTGCCTTGCTGTCTCACTCGTAGATACGTCGCCGAGTTTTTTTTACGCGCACAATGCGTTTTTGAAGCAGGATCTTCATCCCGATGACGCACGAGGGAAACCCCGGGTGCGTTGTCGGGATGTTCTGTTTTAGTCCCCTGAACGACTGCCGTGTATACGTTGAAAAGGCCGGTGTATCACATGATGCTTCTTCTTATTTCCGTTTATATCCTGATGCTCGGGTTCCGCTCCTGGCTGCTTTCCCTGAACATCGGCAATTTGAAACAGTACGGACTGACGGTTCCCGTTGAGTTTAACGGCGTCATCGATGCGGAGCGGCTGCGCGCCATGTCGGCCTATACGGTTGAAAGCAGCAGGCTCTCGTTTATTGAAATGCTGGCCGGTGGCTGCATCAACCTGGTTTTCCTCTTCAGCGGCGCACTCGGCTTGTATGACCGATGGATCGCCTCTCTGACAGGCTCACTCGTGCCGGGCGGCATTCTCTTCGCCCTCATGCTTGTCACGGCGGGTATGATCCTGGACATCCCGTTCGATCTGGTGAAGCATTTCATAATTGAACAGCGGCATGGCTTCAATAGCATGACGCCACGCCTCTGGATCGCAGATTTTTTCAAATCCCTTGCCCTTTCTGCATTTTTCAGCTCATTGATCGTCGGGTCGGCACTGGCCATCATGGAGTACAGTCCCGCGTGGTGGTGGCTCTGGGTCTGGGCCTTTCTGCTCGTGTTCGGGATATTTATCATGTACATTTCCCCCTATGTGATCGAACCTCTTTTTTTCAAGTTCGAGCCCGTGACCGTGGAGGGGCTTGAACTAAAGATCCGCTCGCTCATGGAACGGGCGGGTCTCAAAGTCAGCCGTGTCTTCCAGGTCGACGCCTCGAGGCGCAGCCGCCATTCGAACGCCTATTTTACGGGGATCGGCCGGGTGAAGCGCATCGTCCTGTTCGACACACTCATTCAGCAGCTCACCCAGGACGAGCTGCTGGCCGTGCTTGCCCATGAAGTGGGGCATTGGAAAAAGAAACATGTGTTGAAGAGCATCGTGATGAGCGAGACCATTGCGCTGTGCGGTCTGTTCCTTGCTTTTCATCTTCTGTCGTGGAGGGGGCTGCCAGGGTTGGTCGGCCTTTCCGGAGCTTCCCTGTATGCGAAAGCCGTGATCATCGGCTTCCTCGGATCGCTTGCCATGTTTCCGCTCACCCCCCTGTTCAGTGCGCTGTCGCGGAGGAATGAAAACGAAGCCGACCGGTTCGCCCGTGAACTGACGGGCAGGCCGGAAAACCTGGCATCAGCACTCATAAAATTATCAAAGGAAAACCTTGCAAACCTCCATCCTCATCCCTGGTATGCCGCGTTCTATTATTCGCATCCGCCCATTGTAGAACGGGTCCGGAGGCTGCGAACGGCGCCCGGAATCGTTTCGAGCAGGACGCCCTGAATTCCGAGCGTACCGTCTTTCCCTGTCGATACTTTCCCTTGACCGCTGTCACGCGATTGTGATATTTTGAACCATGGAAAATCAGGCAGTCATTGCGCGGCTCGAGCAAAAGGTCAAGCGGCTTTCGGCGCTCATCGAGGTAAACGCGCTCATCAGCTCATCCCTGAATCTCGACCAGATCCTCGAAAATGTAATGTCCCTGTCCAAACAGGTCATGAACGCAGACGCCTCGAGCCTCATGCTTATCGACGAAAAAACGAACGAACTTGTGTACGAGGTGGCCCTCGGCTCCGTAGGCGAACAGCTGAAGCAGCAGTTCCGGCTCAAGATGGGACAGGGGATCGCCGGCACCGTGGCGGAGGAAGGACGGCCGCTTCTGCTTGAGGATGCATACACGCACCCGAAATTCTACCGGGGGCACGACGAGGCGACAGGATACCGCACAAAATCCATGATTACCGTACCGCTGAAGGTCAAGGAGCGGATTACCGGCGTTGCCCAGGTCATCAACAGGCTGGATAACGGCGTTTTCGATCAGGACGACCTGGAACTGTTCATTGCATTATGCAGCCTGGCTGCGATTGCGATCGAGAACGCCAAGATGCACAAAAGCCTCATGGAACGCCAGCGCCTGGTGAAGGATATGGAATTCGCGCGCACGGTCCAGGAAAGCTTCCTGCCGCAGAAGCCGCCGGATGTCACGAGCTATAAATTCAGCGCTCATTATACGCCAGCACAGGAAGTGGGCGGCGATTTTTACGACTTCATCCATCTCGATAAAAGGCGCATCGGCATCGTGATCGGCGATGTTTCGGGCAAGGGCGTGCCCGCCGCCCTGTATATGGCCAAACTGGGAAGCGACCTCCGGACCCTGGCATTCACCGAAAAGGAACCCGCCGCAGCGCTGGGGCGGTTGAACGACCTGCTGGCCGAGCGGAGCAGGCGCGGCATGTTTGCAACCCTGCTTTATATCGAACTCGATTCCCCGACCGGGTCGCTGAAGATTGCGAACGCAGGACATCTCCCGCCCATCGTCAGGAAGGCGGATGGATCGCTCGTGAAAATTGCGGCAGCGGGCGGGGCGCCGCTGGGGATTCTGCCGGGCATGTCGTTCGGCCAGGAATCGACCAGCCTCGACCGCGGGGACACGGTGATCCTCTATACCGACGGCATCGTTGAAGCTATGGATTCGCAGGAGCGGCTCTACGGATTCGACCGCTTCGAAGCGCTGCTCCGGAAAAGCGCTTCCGATCCCGACGCGCTGAGGTCTGCAGTCATCGACGATGTGAACCGGTTCACGGGGCTGAGCGCGCAGCATGATGACATGACGTTCGTGGCATTCGGAGCAACGAGTTGAGGATGGCAACGTGGACAATGAAAGGGCACAGACGGGTGAACACATGAAATTGACCGTCCCGAGCCAGCCGAAATATCTCTACGTGGTCCGGAGCGCCCTGTATCCCGTGGTACTCGACGCAGGATTTACGAAGCGCGACGCGCGCAGGATCATACTGGCCGTGGATGAAGCCTGCTCCAATATCATCAAGTACTCCTATGAAGGGGACGGATCCAAGGAAATCGAGGTGCGCGTGGCTGTGTACGGCCGCACCATGAAAATATCGCTTGCCGATACGGGGAAAAAACCCGATGTCTCGAAAATCGCGCCGCGCAAGCTCGACGAGGTGAGGCCGGGTGGCCTGGGCACGCACTTCATGGCATCCGTTTTCGACAGCGTGTCCTATGATACGAGCGGCAATGAGGGAACGGTGCTTACCCTGGTGAAGGAAATTTCATAAGCTCGCGATGCGGCCGAAGCAAGCCGCATCCTGTATGCGGCGGGAACATCACGCGGAGCTTTGCCGTTCTCTGCCTGCGTGTGTATTGTACCTGCAGATGAGCGCACGACTTTTTCGGATCAGTCATGTGCATAAGGAGCAGCGTAATGAACGTCGAAATCAGCTCGGAAAAGATAACTGCCGGATTCCTCCTGACGTTGAAAGGCGATGTGGACATGAACACATCGCCCAGCGTGCGGAGTTCGCTGGCCGACCTCTTTCAGCAGGGCTCCCCGGAGATGCGGGCGCTCCTGATTAACCTGTCCCATGTGCGATATATGGACAGCTCGGGCATTGCCACCCTGGTCGAGTGCCTGCAAAACTGCATGAAGAAAGGGGCACGGTTGCGGCTCTGCGCACTGAGCCCGACGGTCAGGGACGTTTTCGAACTTGCTCGCCTGTCGAGTGTATTCGAAATATTCACCACCGTTGATGACGCACAAATGAGTTTATAGAGTCCGCGGAGTCTGCGCAGCTTGTTGAACGCTGTTTCAGCGGGCTGTGCACGCTCGGTCTTCCTTCGTTATGACAAATTTCCTCGGCTATCTTGGCAGGGCCTTTTTTTCGTTTCTCCAGGGCTTGTCCGGTATTTTTTACCTGTTCCGGGAAACGCTTGTGCAGACCGGTGTGATCGTCGTCAACCGCAGGAAACGAAAGCATGCGGGAATGCTCCAGCAGGTGAGCGAAATCGGAACGCGGTCTCTGCCGCTGGTGCTGGCCGTCTCGACGCTCCTGGGAATCGCACTTACGGTGCTCATCTCCTACCAGTTGAAGGAACTCGGCGGCTATAATTACATCCCCGGTTTTGTCGCCATGGCGCTGTTCCGCGAGGTGGGGCCGCTCATCACCGCGGTCATCGTCGCCGGCCGGGTAGGCGCGGCATTCACGGCCAAAATCGGCACCATGAAGGTGGCCGAGGAGATCCTGGCGCTCGAGACCATGGCTATCAACCCCGTGCGCTATCTGGTGGTGCAGCGGTTTGCCGGTTTGCTTGTCTCGCTTCCGGCCCTGACGGTGCTGGCATCCTTTGCATCTCTAGTGGGCGGTTTTCTCTACGGATCCACGCGGCTCGGCATCCGCCCCGACACCTATGTCCGTGAAACGCTCGATGTTGTGCAGCTCGTCGATATCTTTTCCGGTGTTGCGAAGGCGGCGGTCTTCGCTGTCGTGATCGCCCTGATCGGCTGCTACCGGGGGCTCGTGGTCGAGGGCGGCGCGGAGGAGGTAGGGCGCGCGACCATGCTCTCTGTTGTTTCCAGCACGCTTGCGATCATCGTAATCGACACGCTCATGACGGCGGCATTCTATGGATAACGCACTCATCAGGGCCGAAGGAATCAAAAAACGGTACGGGAAGCGCGATGTGCTCAATGGCATCGATTTCAGCGCTGAACGAAAGAAGATCACGTACATCTTCGGCACGAGCGGCGGAGGAAAAAGCACGCTGCTCAAAATACTGATCGGCGCCCTCGCCCCGGACCACGGAACCGTCTCGTTCAACGATGACGTGATCACGGGCCTTGACGACCGGTCGCTTGAGCCGTTCCGGCGGAGAATGGGAATGCTCTTTCAGCACGGCGCGCTGCTCAATTCACTCACCGTGGGCGAAAACATCGCTTTGCCCATGCGGGAGCATACGATGCTCGACGAGAATATCGTCAAGATCATGGTGAAGATGAAGCTCGAGCTCGTGGGGCTCCGTGACTTCGAAGAGCTGCTGCCCGGA
>DATHDE010000196.1:0-16102 GCA_035490495.1 Nitrospirota bacterium | reverse complement strand
TGGTGAGAATGAGATGCTGTTTCCCGCCTGGATGTCCAGATTGCGAATGGATTCGGCTGTCTCCACGAACGTTTCCCGCGTCAGGTTTTTTCCCGCGAGTGTCAGGATATGAACAAACACCTTTGACGCCAGGTAACCTTCGAGGCCGCCGTAGTTGGCAGCACCCTGGGATGCACTGATAGCGGAAAGATAGTCGTTGACTGCGGGAAAGTTCTGGCCGCTCGATGAAAAGGGAGGCACCACCTGAGTAACAACAACGCCGTACCCATAGGAGTCGAGCAGTTTCGCGAGGCGGTCAGGTCCGACAAATGAGACGTTCATGAAAACAGGATCGAGATCCTTCGGGCTCCCCTTATGAACGGCTTTGGATTTCCACGACCGTATGAATTTGGCGCAGGCACTATAGGTTCCCGCCATGACTACAGCCTGCGGTTTAACCGCCATGATCGTTTCCATCGCCGAAGTAACGTCCTCGAAGTTCCTGGTATACGTACCTGTTGCCACAGGGCTTAAGCCCCGCCGCTCCAACGCGAGCTCCGTTCCCTCTAAAACCGCTTTCCCGTACCCGTCGTCCTGGTAGAAAACCGCGACCTTTTTGAATCCCAGCACATCGACAACTCCCTTTATGAACACCTCCGTTTCCTGGGAATAGCTGGCTCGATAATGCAGCATATACCGCTTTACGGGTTTGCGAAGAGAATCAGCGCCGGTAAAGGGGGCGAAAAGAGGTACTTTGTTTTCTTCCAGAAGAGGCTGAATGGCCGCGGTAGTCGGCGTGCCGACATTGCCGAGCAGACAGAATACTTTATCCTCAAAAATCAGTTTCCGCACGAGGACCGTTGTGTTTTCCGGTTCGTACTGGTCATCATAAACGATGAGCCGGATTTTTCTTCCGTTTACACCCCCGGATGCATTGACCTGGCTGATATACGATTCGACCCCGGCCCGGAAACTGGTTCCGAGAAATCCTGAAGCGCCGCTGAGTGCGGTTGACATGCCGACTTTGATCTCTTTATCCGTTACGCCGACCTCCGCTGAAGAGGCAACGGGGCAGAGCATGATTGCTGCAAGAACTAAAAATAAAATAAATCTACTCATGGTCATGATCTCCTTTATCGTGGAAGCGCTTTCGCTTCTAGCTTACCCTAGCATACTCAACGCCAAATGTGCAACCAATTTGTTGATCTTTTAACTGCAAGTCCCCGCAGGTTCCTTCGGGGTCACCATAGGTGTTCATCCCCCCGACCGGTACAAATGCCTCTACCGCAGGCAATTCGCATCCTCACCGCATTGTCACGTTGGGAAAAATTATCTGAGAGGAATAAGCGGTACTCGGTCAATTCCTGCTCCACGGTATGCGTCAAATCCTTCCCAGGAGGTCACCCGGCTGCTGCTTGCCGTGTCGAGCCCGCCCAGGATGTTCAGGAGCGTGGATTTGCTGCTCCTCGATGGCCCAGGAGGACGATGAGTTCACCGGGCAACAGTTCGAAGTCGACGCAGCGCAGGGCTTCGACCTTCACCTCGCTCATTTCGAACACTTTTGTCGGCCTGCGAACGAGGAACACGGGTGTAACCGGGAATGTTGTTTCCATTTTGGCGGCCATAGTTGTCTCGCCTGTCAATGCTCCTGAGAGCAGCACGTGCGTCACTTCCAAGTATAGCCGAACCGGGAACGTATGCATTAAAAAAATCGCGCCCACGGACTTGATACGTCGCTCCGCGGAGCGTTGATTGGGAGAGGGGCCAGGCCGGAATTGTAACTATCATGTTGCGTCTTGCCCGACAAACGGCGGGCCCAGCCAAAAAGCCGGGCCCGTGTGCCGTCTGTTGTGTCCCGCGTGCAAGACATGTAGTTGATGGGTTGTGCGTTACGGTGTTCGAATGAGATGCCAGTCGGTTATCGGAGCAAATTCCGAGTTCATTAGCACCGTGGGATAAACTGTTTGAGAACCCTGGTGATTCGATGGTGAGAATGAGATGCTGTTTCCCGCCTGGATGTCCAGATTGCGAATGGATTCGGCTGTCTCCACGAACGTTTCCCGCGTCAGGTTTTTTCCCGCGAGTGTCAGGATATGAACGAACACTTTTGACGTCAGGTAACCTTCGAGGCCGCCGTAGTTGGCGGCGCCCTCAGATGCACCGACGGCGGAAAGATACTCATTGACTGCGGCTAAGTTCTGGCCGCCCGATGAAAAGGGAGGCACCACCTGAGTCACAACAACGCCGTACCCGTAGGAGTCGAGCAGTTTCGCGAAGCGGTCAGGACCGACAACTGAAAGATTCAAGAAAACAGGATCGAGATCCTTCGGGCTCCCCTTATGAACGGCTTTGGATTTCCACGACCGTATGAATTTGGCGCTGGCGCTGTAGACTCCCCCCACGACGACAACGTGCGGTTTAGCCGCCATGATCGTTTCCATCGCCGAAGTAATGTCCTCGAAGTTCCTGGTATACGTTCCCGTTGCCACAGGGCTTAAGCCCCGCCGCTCCAACGCGAGCTCCGTTCCCTCCAAAACCGCTTTCCCGAATCCGTCGTCCTGGTAGAATACCGCCACCTTTTTGAATCCCAGCACATCGACAACTCCCTTTATGAGCACCTCTATTTCCTGGGAATAGCTGGGTCGATAATGCAGCAAATACCGCTTTACGGGTTGGCGAAGGGAATCAGCGCCGGAAAAGGGGGCGAAAAGAGGTACTTTGTTTTCTTCCAGAAGAGGAAGTATGGCTGCGGTTGTCGCCGTGCCGAGGTTGCCGAGCAGACAGAATACTTTATCCTCGAAAATCAGTTTCCGCACGAGGACCGTCGTGTTTTCCGGTTCGTACTGGTCATCATAAACGATGAGCCGGATTTTTCTTCCGTTCACGCCCCCGGAAGCATTGACCTGACTGATGTAAGATGCTATCCCGGACCGGAAACTCGTTCCGAGAAATCCTGTAGCGCCGCTGAGCGCGGTTGACATGCCGACTTTGATTTCTTTATCGGTTACACCGACTTCCGCCGAAGAAGCAGCGGGCAAAAGCATGATTGCTGCAAGAATTGAAAATAAAATAAATCTGTTCATACTCATTATCTCCTTGTCATAGGAAGAAGAGGGTAAGAAGTTAATAACTTTGATGATGTCATGAATCCTTCAAACGACACGTCAATGCTCGCCTTTCTATGATCTTGGCTAACCTAGCATAATCAGCTCCGAAAATGCAACCAATTTGTGGGCCTTGTAAAACTTCCGACCGGTACAATAACTCTAACTCTATAGAGCAGATGACCGATTCCCTCCCGGCGTGCCTTGCGAAAGAGCGTATCCGCGGGACACCGCAGTTGTCTCGTTGTTCTGCATTTATTCCTCGTTCCTCCTCGAACCCACTTCCGCACCTTGCCAAAAGACTTTTTCTTTAGTATGATCTTCTCAAGATACCGGCATCTGGGACTCTGGAGATCTTATTTCTTTGATCTTGAAGCACAAGCTCTCCTTGGCTTCCCTGGAGCGTGAGGACAAGAACATGATCTTTCAGAAATCATCCGTTGTTCGCCGCTGCCTGCTCGTCAGCTGTATCGTGGTTCTCAGCTTGTTTTCCTCGCAGACTTTTCCAGCCGATCAACCGCAGACAACAGGAACCTTCCGTATCCTCCATATCATGAGCTTCGACTCGCCCTGGCGATGGACGGACGGCCAGCTGGCAGGATTCAAGGAAGGCCTGGGGGATGTCACGGCCGATTACCGGATCGTGCAGATGGATGTAAAGCGCAACAGCACTCACGAAGCAAAGGAGCGGAAAGGCCGTGAAGCCCGGGAGATCATTGAAACATGGAAGCCCGACCTGGTGTATACCTCCGATGACGATGCCCAGGAATATGTGGTCCGTTACTACCTCGGCAGCACAATCCCGTTTGTTTTCAGCGGAGTGAACAAGTCGCCCCAGGATTACGGATTTGACCGGGCGATGAACGTGACCGGTGTGCTCGAGCAGGAGCACTTCATCGAATCCGTCCGGCTGCTGCAGGCTATGGTCCCCGGTGTGAAACGGATCGCCGTGATCAGCGACAAGGCACCGCATTGGACCCCTGTTATTGCCCGCATTCGCTCGCATGTGGGCAAACTGCCGGGTATCAGGATTGCTGCGGTCGATCAGGTCGCTGCATACGAGGAGTATAAGAAAAAGATCAAATCTTACCCTGCGATTGCCGATGCCGTCCTGTATCTGGGGATATTCAATTTCCGCGATGAGAAAGGGATGAACGTCCCCTATGAAGAAGTTCAGAAATGGACGGTCTCCAACAGCAGGCTTCCCGATATAAGCTTCTGGGTCGACCGGGTCTTTTATGGCGTCCTGGCGTCCGTGACCGTGTCGGAACTCGAACAGGGCTTTGCAGCGGGCCGTCTTGCGCGTTTAATCCTGATTGATGGCAAAAAGCCGGGTTCGCTGCCGATGCTTCCCACGGTCAAGGGACATCCAGTCATCAGCCTTGCCCGGGCCCGGCAGCTCGGGATCAATGTCAGTTCAACGCTGCTTCTGTCTTCTGAGGTTGTGACCGCTTTCGAATGGGAGAAGAAAGCCCCATGAACCTTGGCCTCCGTACCAAAATTCTCATCATCGCCTCGGCCATAACGCTGCTCGTCGTTGTTGTAACGGCCGTCACCTCGAGCTACTTCTTCACGGCCCGCTATCTCGGTGCACTCCTTTCCCGCACCGGGGCTGTCGCTGGAGGCCTCGCCATTCAGCTCGAGCGGATTCTTGCCCTGGGCATTTCGGTCACGGAACTGCAGGGATTCGATGCTCAATGCATGGATGTTGTGAAGCGGAACGAAGGCATTGCCTACGCCCTGGTCATGTCACCGGACGGAAAAGTCCTGTTTCACAGCGATCCGGACCGCAGCCGCGCCTTCATCCCTTCCGCCGCCCTCATGAATGCCATCCAGAACGGCAGTTCGGCGGCGGAAGACCCGCGAACAGGAATCCATGCTGCTACGGCTCCGGTATTCAACCCCCTGGGGCAGAAAGTCGCCGTGGTCGTCGTCGGCTTCGGGCGGGATGAGATCGACCGGGAAAGCCGCAGTCTCATGGTCAAAATCATGTTCGTGGGGCTGTGCGTGCTGATCGTCGGCATGGCGCTTCTCTTTGCGGTCCTCTCGTGG
This sequence comes from Nitrospirota bacterium, assembly GCA_035490495.1. Lineage (GTDB taxonomy): Bacteria > Nitrospirota > UBA9217 > UBA9217 > UBA9217 > JAJYKN01. The sequence goes on along the minus strand of DATHDE010000196.1, from coordinate 10,967 downwards.
TATGTCATCCGGCCGATAACGGGGTTACTTGATGCTATTGAGCCGATCCGGAAAGGGGTGCAGGACTATTCCGCCCGGGTTCCGGCGGGCCGAGGCGACGAGCTGGGTGTGCTGGGCGGAGCATTCAACGAGATGCTCGAAAAGATACGCGAACGCGAAACCGAGCTGGTGCAACACCGCGAGCATCTGGAGGCGGAGGTTTCCAAGCGGACGGCGGAACTCCGCCAGAGTGAAGAACGCTACCGCCTCCTGATGGAAACATCGCCGAACGCGATTTCCGTTGTTGATGCGGCCGGGAAGACGATCATGGTGAACCACCAGGCGCTCGTCCTGTTCAGGATACAGAACGTCTCCGAGGCAATCGGCCGCGACATTTTCGCATGGGTGGACCCGGACGATCAAATTCGCGCCGCGGACTATTTCGCGCAGGTTCTTCAGGGCAAGGTCCTGCAGGATGCCGAGATCCGGGTTCGGAAGAGCGACGGAATCATTTTCTGGTCCTCGATAAACGCGTCGCTCGTACGGGACCAGCAGGGCAATCCCCTGTTCGTCATCATAGTATCCGCCGACCTGACGGAGCGGAAGCGCGTCGAGGCCGAGCTCCTCAGGACGCAGAAGCTGGATTCCCTCGGCGTCCTCGCCGGCGGCATCGCCCACGACTTCAACAATCTCCTGCAGGGAGTGTTCGGCTACCTGTCCCTTGCCCGCATGACGCTTCACGACCGGGAAAAAGCCGACAATATGCTCGAGCAGGCTGAAAAAGCTTTGAACCTTTCCATCAACCTCACCGGGCAGCTGCTCACCTTTTCAAAAGGAGGAAAACCGGTCAAACGGGCACGCGCTCTTTCCCCGATCATCAGCACATCCGTCAATTTTGCGCTGAGTGGGTCGCACTCGGACAGCAGGATTACCGTCCCGCCGGACCTCTGGATGGTCGATGCCGATGAAGGCCAGATCAGCCAGGTGATCCAGAACATCTCCCTCAACGCGAGCGAGGCCATGCCTGAAGGGGGGACCGTCGTCATCACTGCGGAGAACTGCGAACTCTCCGCCGGCCACGCGCTGCTTCCCGCAGGCGGAAGGTTCGTCGGCTTGTCCATCTCCGATTCGGGCGTCGGGATTCCCGAAGGACTGCTCGCGAAGATCTTTGATCCCTATTTTACGACGAAACAGAGGGGCAGCGGTCTGGGGCTTGCGACCTCCTACTCGATCATCAAGAATCACGGCGGCGCCATTAAAGTATCGTCGCATCCGGGGAAAGGAAGCGTCTTCACGGTCTATTTGCCGGCAGCCGGCGCAGCGGCCGAGCCGGAGCCACATGCTGCCCCGACAGCAGTGAGACGACGGGGCAAGGTGCTGGTCATGGACGACGAGGAAGTGGTCAGAAATGTTGCGCGGGAGATGATCGTGGCACTGGGTCACGAAGTTGTCTGCGCGGCCCACGGCGACGATGCCTTGGCGAGAATCAAGGAGGCCCGGGATGCGGGAAAGTCCTTCGACGTCGTCATTCTCGACCTGACGATCAAGGGTGGCATGGGAGGAGAACAGACGATCAGACGGCTTAACGAAATCGCCCCGGGCACCAGGGCCGTTGTTTCGAGCGGGTATGCCGACAGCCAGGTTATTGCAGACTTCAAGTCTCTCGGTTTTTCCGCATTCCTGAATAAACCATACCGCATCGATTCCTTAAAATCCTGCCTGGATTCACTGCTGTAGCGACTTCCTGAAGGAGCTCAGATGCTCAGCATCCGCTGGCACACATAGTTTGTGTGGCATGAACTACTGTTACGGTTTGTGACCCCATGCACAGAAGCTCATATCACTCACAAACACCCGCATGGGGTCGGAACCCTCTGCGTCTAAACGAACCGCAAGGGTGTTAACTTCGGTCTCTGTTGCGATGCCGGCAGCAATCACCCGCGACTGTACCAACTTCAAAAGAGCAGAAAGGGGATACTGGGTCCCCTGGCCCTGGATCACCGCTTCGGCGCGTATTTTTTCGAATCTAAGTCCGGCCTGCACCAGTGTTGTGGGCAAGTTGAAGCCCATTGAGGGGTTGCCCCCCTCTGCAACGAGCATTTTTTTTAGCCAGTCAGTCGCCTGATCGTGTGCCGCCATTTGCGAGATTCTCGCTGGAGTCATAGTCGAATCCGCCTCTTCAAATACAGCAACCCCCTCGCTTCTCAACCACTTAACAAGACGGCGGACTGCCTCCGCGGGGTTCTGCAAATACATCAAGACCCGCCTGCCAGCCAAGACGTCGAACGACTCTCTTGGATACCGTTCCAGAGCCGCTAAGTTTTTTGTGACATCCGCAGAGACGAACTGAACGTTCCCAATCTCAAGCGACCGCATGCGATCACTTGCGTTCGCTAACGCATCTTCACTGCGATCGATGGCAACAACAATCCCGGAAGAACCTACCATTTCGGCCAAAATCTGCGTGACCTCCCCGCCACCACAGCCAATCTCAATTACACGCATTCCCTGCGCGATGCCGGCATCGGTCAGAAATCTTTTTGTCATCGTATTGTCGCGCTTCATTTACACCCCTGTAGAGAAAAACGTTATGGTCATGCTGTCGGAATGATATTACGGATAACGTGCGGGCTACTGTGGCGATTCAAATTGCCTGAGGAGAGGGGTTCTCTCTAACATGGTCACCTATTGCGTTCCGTAGAACATCATCAAGGAAATCGCCTGACCGCAGGATCTCTGATTCAGTCCTTCAAGCCGTACTTCTTCATCTTCTCATACAGCGTCGAGTAGGCGATGCCGAGGACCCTGGCGGTTTCGGTTTTGTTGTTGTCGAGCGACTTGAGGGTCGCCTGGATGGCTGCTTTTTCGATTTCCTCGAGCGTTTTCCCGCTGAGCCCGGTGAGTGAGGACGCCTTCATCCCCTGGGACAGGAACAGGTCGCGCGCTTCGATGCGGCGGCCGTCGCAGAGCGCCGATGCGCGGCTGAGCACGTTTCTGAGCTCGCGCACGTTGCCGGGCCAGTCATAGGCTCTCAGGGCGGAGAGGGCTTCGGGAGAAAAGCCTTCGATCGTCTTCTTGTTGATTTCCAGTGTGATGCCGGAGAGCAAATCGGCTGCGATCGCTTCTATATCTTCTTTTCTGCTGCGCAGCGGGGGCAGGGAAACGCGGACCACGGAAAGGCGGTAGAAGAGGTCTTCGCGGAATCTGCCTTTTCTGACTTCCTCTTCCAGGTCGCGGTTGGTGGCGGCGATGAGCCGGATGTCGAAGCGCATGGGCTTGTCCGCGCCGATGCGCTTTGTCTCGCGCTGGTCCAGGGCGCGCAGGAGCTTCGGCTGGAGGTCCTGCGAGAGCTCGCCGATTTCGTCCAGGAACAGCGTCCCCGTGTGGGCCAGTTCAAACGCACCGGGACGTGGCTTGACCGCGTCAGTGAACGCGCCCTTCTCGTGACCGAACAGCTCGCTCTCGATCAGGTTCGGAGCCACGGAGCCGCAATCGAAGACGATAAAAGGGCCGTTCTGCCTGCGGCTCTGCGCGTGCACGGCGCGGGCGGCGAGCTCCTTGCCGGTGCCGGTCTCTCCGTCAAGCAGCACCGTCACATCGGTCGGGGCGACACGTTCGAGGATGGCATAGATCTGCCGCATGGACGGGGCGGAGCCGATGAGGTCGCCGAAATGGTCCGCGCTGCTCTTCAGGTTCTCAATGCGCTCCTCCAGGGGGGAGAAAACCACCTCCGTCTGTCCCAGCCTGATGCGGGCGCCCGGTGAAAGATAGGCTTCGCGCACGCGAACGGCATCGAGGAACGTGCCGTTTGTGCTGTCGAGGTCGCGGAGCAGGTATCCTTTCGGCTTTTCCTCGACTGCGGCGTGCCTGCGCGAGACCGTCGCATCCGAGAGCACGAGATCGTTTTCTGCGAGGGTGCCGATGGTGACAACAGGCTTCTGGAGCACCATTTCTTTTCCGGCGTCCTTGCCCTTGACCACCTTGAAGCTCGCCTTTTTGAGTATGAGCGGGCGCTGGCCGGGGCTTGCCAGAAGTTCAGTGTGATCCGAAGCCCGCGGTGGTATCGTTTTTTTCCGCTCTTTTTTCGCCACCAGGACCGCCTTTTCTGAACAGGGTTCTTCCGCAACCTTGCTGCATCATTGTAGCACAACAGCAGCAGCGGTATGAAAATATTTTACCGAATCCATCAGCAGTGAGGCTGTGAAAATTTGCGGAACCATGAAGGAGCGCTCCGCGCTTCTTTTTTCACCTTGACCTTTCTCCGGGACTATCCTATGATGGTTTTTATACTGATTGCATATCCCGCACCTCTGCATCCCTGGTTCCCGCCGGGGGGGTGAAAAGCGCTTCCTCGCGACCATGAAAAAACGAAGCATCGCGGGCAAGCTCTTCCGGGAGGTCGCGTTGTCATGGGGAGCCTCCGGCTCCTGCCAGAGGGGCTCCACTGAGGAGGAGCGTATGACAGGTTCGGCAGCAGACGACGACAGAACGCACGTGCGGCCCGCATCGCCGCCGTCTCAGAAAATTCCGGCGCGGTACCAGGCGTCGGTTGTCATCGTCAAAGGCAGGCCCCGCGGCATGGAGTATGCCATTGACCGCGACTATGCCGTCATCGGCAGGGACCGGGACGCGCACGTGCCGCTCAAGGACCCGCTCGTTTCCCGGCAGCACGCGGTGATCCTGTTCCGGGAGGGCAATTTCCTCCTGCGGGATCTGGGCAGTACGAACGGCACCCAGATGAACAATACATCAATCAAAGAGGCGGACCTCAGGCACGGCGACACGTTCCGCGTCGGGGACACGGTGCTCCAGTTCGTGCTTGAAGACACGGGCCGCAGCAGCACGTATGAGATCGGATGAATGAAGATTATATCCGCAGGTGACACCCATCCCGGGAAACGGCGTGAGAACAACGAGGACGCGTACCTCCTCGATGACGGCATGTTCCTGTATGCCGTTGCGGACGGCGTGGGAGGCAGCGAAGGCGGCGAGGTCGCGAGCAGGATCACCATCGAAACCCTGTCAGGGGAGATGAAAGACCTGCTGGCGGGTGTGGACCGCACGCCGCCGGTCGGCAGCTCATCGGACACGGCTACGGAATTTGCGCTGCTTCGCTCCGTGGTGGCACTCGCGAACCGGAATGTGCGAAACGGCCGCGAACAAAGCGCAGCCCTGTCGGATATGGCGACGACGATCACGCTCCTGGTATTCAGGCAGCGGACCGCATATCTCGCCCACGTCGGCGACAGCCGCGCCTATCTCCTTCGCGCGGACGAATTTCGCCAGATCACGAACGACCACACCCTGGTGGCCGAGCAGCTGCGCGCAGGATTCCTTACGCCTGATCTGGCGCGCATGAGCCCCTACCGCCACATCATCACGCGTGCCGTGGGCATTGACGAGGAAGTCAGGACCGACGTGCTCCAGATGGAGATCAGGAAGGGTGACCGATTCCTGCTGTGCACGGACGGCCTGACCGAAATGGTCGCGGACGGCGACATCCGCGCAATCCTGGCCGGATCGGAGCCTGCGGCGGCCGTGCAGAACCTGATTACCGCGGCGAACGATGCCGGCGGCATGGACAATATCACCGTGGTCGTGGCGCGCATCGCAGAGATCTGACGCGGGGAGCGGACACTGCTCAGGTGCGGTCATGAGATCCGACGCATGCAGAGACAGATGAAAGAAGAATACGATATTGTCGGCGAGATCGGGGCCGGCGGCATGGCCACGGTGTACAAGGCCGTGCAGAAATCGCTCGACCGGCCTGTTGCGATCAAGGAGCTCAAGAAAGCCTATCAGGGAGACAGCCAGATCGTCAAACGTTTCGAACGCGAAAGCCGGGTGGCGGCGTCGCTCCAGCATGAGAACATCGTGCACATCTACGACTACTGGAAAAAACCGACGTTCTGCATTGTCATGGAGTATGTGGACGGCGTCAATCTGGCAGACGTTATCGGCAAGAGCGGCGCCCTGCCGGTGGACGTCGGCGTGATGATCGCGATCCAGGTGTGCAATGCACTGGAGTATGCCCACATGCGTGGGCTCATCCACCGCGATATCAAGCCGAGCAACATCATGATCAAGCGCAACGGCGAGGTCAAGCTCATGGACTTCGGCATCGCCCAGCACAGGACCATGGAAGCCCTGACGATCCCGGGCATGCTGATCGGCACCCCGTCGTACATGTCGCCCGAGCAGATCATGGGCCAGCAGCTCGACGCCCGGTCCGACATTTTTTCCTTCGGCATCGTGCTCTACGAAATGTTCACCGGCGTCAAACCCTTCGTTGAAAGCGACTCCCATGCAGTGACGGCCAAAATCGTCAAGGAATCGTTCCCGTCGCCCCGCAGCGCCAATAAAGCGGTGCCCTGGCGGCTGCAGTGGATTATAAAGAAATGCCTGCGGAAGAAGCCGAAACGGCGCTACTGGTCCGTGCTCGATGTTGAAATGCGCCTGGGCAAGCTGGTTGCCGGGAGAACGACCAAGGCTGCGTCGCTTCTGCGCATTGCCGACCATCTTGTGTCGATGAATATGTTCGACCCCGCTCCGGACCACGAAAGCATGGTCGTCACTTCTAAAATCGCGAGCCTCGCGCGCTACCGGAGAAAGCTGATTGCCGCGACAGCGGCTGTACTCCTTGCGGCGGGGGCGGCGGTGTACTACTATCACGGCAGCGATTTCGGGCCGTTTCATCAGGCTGCGCCGGCCCGGACCGATGCGCAGAAGACCTCTCCGTCGTCCACGGCGCACCATCCCGCATCGGTGCCCGCTCTCCTCCCGTCGCCGGCAACGCAGGCGGCCGTTTCATCCCAGACCGCGGCGACCGCTCCGGTTCACTCCGTGGGGTCTTCCACGGGTCCGGCTGCGCCGTGAAAACCGTCCCGATGCATTTCACCTCTTTCTTGCCAGCATTTTCATTGACAAAACGAATCGCTTCAGATACACTTTCACCAGGTTATGCGCGATTGAATAGGGATGCGGATCGGGGCGGAGTATGGCGGCGCTTTTCGATACAGCAAGACAGATTGAACCGTGGCTGAAAGAGCGGGGCTTGAATAAAGAGGAAATCACCGACGGCATGCGGCTTCTCCTCGGCGACGATTGGGAAACACTCCCTGCCCCGGATTTTATGAAACGCCTCTCCGCACGCGGATACACCATCACCGAGACGCTTCCCGCTTTTGCCGATGAAATGGAAGGGCTTATTCGGGGAGCGCTCAAAATGGAGAGCTTCCGCCGCATCATATACGGCATCGGCACCGATTAGAAGGCGGGCATTCCTCCTCGGCCCTCATGCAGCGCTGGCAGCCTGGGTCTTTTCAAGTACGGCATGCAGCCTGATTTCGATTGACGACAGCGCTACAGAAACAGGGCAATTCTTTTTAGCGTCCTCCGCTTTTTCACGGAACAGCGACTCCGTCATGCCGGGCACCCTGCCTTCCGTTTCCAGATCTATCCCCGTGATCCTGAATCCGCTCTCTGTCTTGTCAAGCCGGACGCGTGCAGTCGTGGTGATGCGGTCAGGCGTGAAACCGGCCTGCTCGATCAGCATCGACAGCGCCATGGAAAAGCACCCCGCGTGCGCGCCGCCGATCAGCTCTTCGGGATTTGTTCCTGCCGCCTGTTCGAACCGGCTGGAAAAGCTGTAACCGCCCTTGAATGCGCCGCTGCCGAGCGTGATGGTCCCCCTTCCCTTTTTCAGACCGCCCTCCCAGATTGCCGTTGCTTTTCTGATCAACATACGAACCTCCTCGATCATACAGCTTTCTATTCGATCATACACCTTTCTATTGCAAGTCTAACACCCTGCTGAACGCGGGGACAGGGGAAGAAGGTATGACAAAGCCGCTGGAAGCAAGCTGTGATCATTTGCGCAGCAATATAATATATTGTTGTTTAAGGGTCAGGGAAAAGCGGGTATAATCCATCATCCGATGGTAATACCCTTGTGTTTGCAGCAGGCTTGCGGGCATGCCGCAGGGTGAGTTGCTTCAGTTTACGCCACGGGGTGAGTATAAACCATGATAATATGGTTGGTCATATCAGGGGCACTTGTTACAGCGCTGCTTGCCAGTATGCTGTTCGTAGACCATCCACTTGCATTGCTGGTGAAGGAGACCCTCCTGGCAAAAAGAACAACCGATTTCATGGCGGCCGATGTTCCGGATGTGCTGTTCCTGTTCGTCTGCATCGTGACACCGCTCGCCTGGACGCTGTATTATCTCGACCGCCGAAGGGGCGTCCGGACGCGGCGGACCGATTTTGCCTGCCTCGTTGGCTCGGTCGTGCCCCTCTCGTTTATTGTGAAGCATGTTCTCAAGTTCGCCTTCGGCAGAATCGAAACGCGCTACTGGCTGCTTCATCCTGGATTGCCTGAGTTCCGGTGGTTCAGCGGAGCCGAGCATTACAACGGCTTTCCCTCCGGGCACATGACCGTATTCGGTGTTTTTTTCTTGGCGTGGGCGAAGTACTACCCTGAACGCAGGCCTGTTGTGATCGGACTGTTGTCAGCGCTTGGAGTTGTGTTGATCGCCACGGATTATCACTATCTGAGCGATGTGCTCGCCGGTCTCTCTGTCGCGTTTGCCATGGTTTTCCTCTATCCGGCTGACACACCCGACGCCAGGTGCTCCCGTCGCAAACCTGTTGCGTAAAGTGGCAAATATTGCTATAGTTGTGTCGCTGCCTGCCGTCTTGCCTCTTTCTTCATGAAACAGTTTTCAGCAGAAGCGGAATGACTGCCGTCTCGAAGCAGGGGGCCTCCAGATGATGCACCGTCCTCGGAACAATAGTTTTCACTGCACGGTTTTCGGGCTACGCGTGCGGATTCCCCGTCCCTTCACGAAATATGGTCATCCCCTGCTTCGTCAACTGCAGCTCGGGACAGCCCGAGTTGCCTGGGCAGCTCATGCTGCCGGGCTCTCACGGGTATACGCAGTCCTTGCTGCGGCCTTCTTCCTCGCGGGAGGTCTTGCCTGGAGCGGAGACAGGCAATTGCAGGGCCGATGGGAGTGCTACAAGCAGCAGGACAAGGCAAAGATCCCGTCATGCCTGTTTTCCGTTGAATTTTTCAGCGATGGAACCATGCTGCTCAAGCAGTATCCCGACAGCGGTGATGCGGTGAAATACCGTTATTCGGTCAAGGGAAAGCGCATCACCGTCGCCGGCATGAACAGCGCCGAAACCTGGCATTTCGACCACGAATTTCTGGAGAACGGCGATCTTTATCTTTCCAAACCCCCCTGGGACTGGAACGGCTGGCTGACGAAGGACCTGCAGAAAGTACCCAAAGATCATGGCTGCCGCTTTATACTCGAGGGCCCCCTGAAATGAAACTGTACCTGGATGACGAGCGGATGCCGCCGGCCGGGTGGAAGCTGGTTCGGTGGCCTGAAGAGGCCATCGCGATTCTGAAGACCGGCGCGGTTTCGGCGCTCAGCCTGGACCATGATCTCGGCGATGACAGGCACGGCACGGGATATGATGTCATTCTCTGGATCGAACAGGCCGTGGCCCTGGAAGGATTCATCCCCCCGAAAATCACGGTGCATTCCGCAAACGCATCGGCGCGCCAGAAAATGGAAGCGGGGATGCACAGCATTCAACGGCTGCATGAACGAAATGAGAAGAGGAGGGGTCTCTCATGAAATCGATGGTGGTCATTCTTTTGGCTGTATTGACGCTTTCTCCGCAGCTCGTCTTCGGTTCGCAATCAACGGTCGTGGAAGCTCAAGGCAGCGCCTGCATGGGAGAAGACAAGTCCCGCAAACAGACGGAAGAGGCGGCAATGGCAGAGGCGAAGAAAAAAGCCGTTGAAACGGTCTCGACCCATGTCCAGAGCGAAACGGATGTGAAGAATTTTACGTTTGAAAAGGACCGGATATCCTCCTTTGCGAATGCAGAAGTGAAGGTCCTGAAGGAAATCGACAAGCGATGGTACAAGGACCCGGCGCTCGGGGACTGCTACCGTGTCAGGATCAAAGCCGAGGTCATCCCGGAGGCCGTGGGTGCCGGCCGGCCCGGCGGACCGCCGGCGATCAAACCGGAGCGCGCGGAACTGGAGCGGCGCGGCGTTGAGTACAAAACAGAGAACTTCATCAAAGCGATCAAGGACGACAATACCGACATCGCTGAATTGTTCATCAAGGCCGGCATCGATGTGAATGCCGTGGCTGAAGAGGGAAACGCCCCCGCATTGATCATTGCGATCCTCAAGGGAAACGTTCGGGTCAGCAAGGCCATCATTTCGGCGGGAGCGAACCTCAATACCGCCGACGGAACGGGCATGGTGCCGCTCGAGGCGGCCACCATAAAGAACCTGCCCGAAGTCGTGCGCGGCCTTATCTCCGGCGGGGCGGATGTGAGGAAGGACGGTCCCGATACTCTGATCATCGCATCGCGGTGGGGATATACGGAGATCGTCAAGGACCTCCTCCAGGCGGGGGTCGGGACGACAGGCGAAAAAGGCGTGAAAGCCATGTCGCTGGCAGCGGATTTCGGTCACACGGCAGTCGTGAAGCTCCTGCTGGAGAAGGGTGCGCAGGTCAATGCGAAGGACTTTGCAGGATACAATCCCCTCGCGCGCGCCGCGGAATCGAATCAGAAGGAAACAGTGTTGCTGCTTATCGAACGGGGAGGGGACATAAACAACAGAGACAACTACGGCATGACCCCGCTCATGAGGGCGATACAATACGGCCGTACGGAAATGGTGACCCTGCTGCTGGACAAGGGCGCTGACAAGAATGTAAAGGACAACCAGGGAAAGACCGCGCTCATGTGGGCGGTCAGGGAAAACCAGCCGGATGCACTGAGGTCCCTGGTGAAGGCCAAAGCGGACAGCAGCGCCACGGATAATGAAGGGCAGACCGCGATGTCCCTGGCTCAGCAGAAAAAAGACCAGATGCTGATCGACATCCTCAGCGGGAAGTGAGCGACTTCCGGTTGCGAGGATTGTATTGAAAGCAGCCAGGCGGCATCGCTGC
>DATHDE010000195.1:0-12848 GCA_035490495.1 Nitrospirota bacterium | reverse complement strand
GTGATCTGCACTTCATTCGGCCTGCTCTGCGCAGCGAGTTCCTTGGGTGCTGCCGGGGTCTGGTGCAGCGTAAAAGCCTGCACGCGGTTGTTCCCTCGGTCGCCCACGTAGAGCCGCATGCCGTCTTCAAGAGCCAGCCCCTGAGGTAACTTGAACTGGCCGCCTGCTGCGCCCTCGCTGCCGAATTTGCGGAGAAACAGACCGTTCTCATCGAACACCTGGATACGGCAGTTGCCGGCATCGAGCACATAGATTTCGCCTTCAGGAGAAATGACCACGTTCGACGGATCCTTGAACTCGCCGTCCAGGTATCCGGCCTTTCCTCTTTCCCAGACAAGCGATCCATTGCCGTCGAATTTCGCCAGCCGGCTGTTGCCCCGGTCCACGACGTACACCTGTTCTGCATCGTTGACCGCCACCGCTATCGGCTCGAGGAACTGGCCGCTCTGTTTTCCTTTTTTCCCGAACGTCCCCAGGAACGCCCCCTTCGCGCTGAACACCTGTATGCGCCTGTTCCCCGTGTCGGCCACGAATATTTTCCCTTTTGCGCTGATCGTTATGCCCGCCGGATCGCTGAACTGCCCCTCTCCCGAGCCGGACTTGCCCACAACCTGGAGCAGCGCACCGTCCGGGTAAAACTTCTGCAGACGGTCGTTGCCGGTATCGGCTATCCAGAGATTGCCCGCGCTGTCCACTGCCAGCGCGGCAGGATCTTTCAGGAATCCGGGATCGCTTCCCCGGATGCCGAAGGACACCGTGCCTGCCGTACCGAGGGTCAGAACCGAGTCCTGATTCAAGCCCCGAAGTTGTTTGCGCGCGGCAAGAGCAGTGGCAGGGCAGAGGATCTCTTTCGCCAGTTCGACTGAAACAGGCGCCGCAGCCGGCACGAGAGCCTGGTTCGATCCGCTTTCATTCGAAAAAACCTGAAGTGTCCCCTTTTCCACGTCTGTTGCGTACACATTGCCGCTCGTATCGATGGCAATGCCCACGACCTCCCGAAACTGTGCGGGGCCATCGCCTTTGCTTCCGATCGATGCTACGAGTTTGCCCTGCTGATCGAATTTTTTCAGCTTGTAATTACCCGTATCAGCCATGTAGATGAAGCCGAAGCTGTCCGCTACGAAGCCCTGCGGCTCATCAAGCCCCTCGAGCCCGCGCCCTTTCGCTCCGAACTGGCCTGTCTGCTTCCCCGATGCATCGAACACCCGCACTTTATTGGCGGATGCATCCAGCACATAGATTCTCTGCTGCCTGTCCACCGCCACGGCAACGGGGGCCTTCATCTCGTCTTTCTCCGCTTTCTGGACGATCTGGCTTATGAAGATGCCGTCGGAGGACAGAACCTGTATCCTGTCGTTCCCTTTATCGGTTACATACAGGACGCCCTGCATCGCAACAATGCCGAGGGGGCTCTTGAACTCCCGCGGACCGCTGCCCTTTTCCCCGAACACGTGCATCACACTCCCCTTCGCATCGAGAACCTGAATGCGATGATTGCCCGTGTCGGAAACATACACAGTTCCGCGTTCATCAACAGCGATGCCCGACGGAGATTTGAACTGGCCGGGTTGATCGCCTTTTGCGCCCCACGATGAAACGGTTTTTCCGTTCGCATCGAGAACGACGATCCTGTTTGAATCGGCATCAGCTATATAAACCTTGCTGCCGAAGACGGCAACGGCACGCGGTGTGTTCAGCTGGCGTTCTTTTGCTTTTTTCCCCGGCTCTCCGATTTCCCGGACAAATTCGATTTCCTGGTAGGCGAACGACCGGGCAGAGAGCAAGAGCAGTATAAGAACGGTCAGTCGGGCGCAGCGGGATATTCTCATAAACCCTCCGTGCAGGCGTAAATTACCTTATGCGGGATCGGCGATAAGGACGCAGCAATAAAAAACATGCGACTAAATTATAACACAGACAGAGCGATAAAACAATTTTAAAATGCATAAACATATTTAACTTGTAATAGAAATGGGAACGATTCCTGCTGCGGGGATCTCAGAGCTGAAAGAAGGGTGCATCGGGAAATACTTTTTCCAAAGTAAAGTGTGGAATGAAAGGGAAGTGGAGCCCCTCCGGCAGGAGCCGGAGGCTCACGTTAATAACGCGGCCTCCCACGGCCTACGGCGCGATCTCCCGCCGGGAGCCGGGGGTTCGCAAGTCGCGGAATTCAACCGGAGCATGAAAAGCACGAGCAGAAGACGCTGAGGTTCATGCCTCCCCGTCGGTTGCCTCGGCTTCTGCATCGCCGGAAATCCGGCGCAGCTCGAGCAGCCGTTTTCGCCGTTCTTCGCGCGTAACATACCAGTCGCGAATGAGCGTTTCGATAAGGCCGATGAGGAGTTTTGCTTCCAGGGGCTCCGTGTCGAGGATTTCCGCACCTTCGCTTTCGAAACGAATGCCGATCGTGCCGGTCTTCTTCACGGACTCGATGGTTTCCCAGGTAAGGGGATCGGCAGCACCCTTGATCTGCCGGAATTCGTCGATGAGCCTGCCCGGCTGAACGCGCCAATAGTCGCGCAGCATGGCTGACAGACACCGGCGTGACAGCGCGGCAGCGACCTTGGGACTGAATTCGATGGCATGGCAGGCCTCGTGGTAGTCCTGCAAAATGTGCTCAGGGAGGGCGACAGGGAAGGTCAGCGCACGGGAAGGGGGAATCAGCGGCCAGGTCTTGATGTGCTTGCCTGTGTACGCCCGGCCGCCGGACTGTTCAAGATGGTGCAATGATGCGGTCAGGGAAAATTTACGGCACTGCGGATCGGGACATACGACGAATTTAACGACGAGCCGTCTCGGACCGTCAGCATTCCCGATCGTGAGGTCGGCAAAAGAAGCCTGACGCCCCTGCTCCGTAATGGTCTGCTCCTTGTTGCAGAACGGACAGTGCCAGAGATATTCGCTCACACTCGCCTCCTTGGATCCGGATTGATCACGCAGTCAGCAGGTCCCGGAGCGCCTGTTCCTCCCACTCGGGCGTGACGGCCACGTCTCCGATCCTCTTCGGCAGGACAAATTTCACTTTGCCGCCTTCAGCCTTCTTGTCGACCTGCATCGTGTCCATGAGTTCGGTTGCGGACGGTCTCCGGCCAAGTGTGGAAAGGCCGGTCGGGAGGCCGTAGGAGCTTACGATTCGCTCAACCCGTTCCGGCACCAGCGCATCGCACAGGCCCATGCGGTGTGCAAGCCGGGCGGCATACACCATGCCGATGGCAACGGCGTAGCCGTGGCGGAGTGTGTAGTTCTCCGCCGTTTCTATCGCATGGCCGACGGTGTGGCCGAAGTTGAGGATCGCCCGGAGCCCTGCCTCGCGCTCGTCCTGCATGACTACATCGGCCTTGATTTCGCAGGACCGCCGCACGACAAAACCGAGCGCGTCATTGTCCAGTGACAGGATTTTTTCGCGGTTTGCCTCAAGATAATCGAACAATGCGGGGTCCCGGATGATACCGTATTTGATGACCTCGGCCATGCCCGAGAGCAGTTCCTCCCGGGGCAGCGATTTCAATACGCTCAGGTCCATCAGGACTTTTTTCGGCTGATAGAATGCGCCGATCATGTTCTTGCCCATGGGGTGGTTGACGCCCGTCTTGCCGCCCACGCTGCTGTCCACCATGGCAAGGAGCGTTGTCGGGATCTGGACGAACGGGACGCCCCGCATGAACGTCGCCGCCGCAAACCCGGTGAGATCGCCGATGACGCCGCCCCCCAGGGCGACAAGCGGCGACTTCCGGTCGAAGTTGTTGATGAGAAGGGCTGTGTAGATCGAGTTCGCCCAGTCGAGCGTTTTATGCTGCTCTCCATCCGGAACGATGATGGACATGACCTGAAATCCCGCGGCCTTCAAACTTTCGCTCACACGCTGCGCATACAGTTCCTTCACCGTCGGGTTCGTTACCAGCGCAAGCTTCCTGCCCAGGCCGAGCCCCTGGATGCGCTCGCCCGCGCTCTCCAGGCCGGCGCCGATCTCTATTGCGTAGCTGCGCTCCCCGAGACTGACGTCAACAGTATGCATGAATGATTCTCTCTTTGATCGCCTGCACGACCGCGTGCACGCTCATGTTGGATGTATCGATGATCAGGTCGGCCTGGCGGTAAAACCGTTCGCGATCCGCGAGCAGTTCTTTGATTTTCGTCAGGGGATCGGCTGTCCGAAGCAGGGGCCGGTGCATCTCCCGCTTCACACGCTCATAGATCACCTCAGGCGCCGCCGAAAGGCACACGACGAACCCCGCTTTGCGGAAAGCTTCACGATTGGCGTCTCTGATGACCGCGCCGCCGCCCGTGGAGATTACCTGCCGTTCGCCCCGGAGAATGGTTTCGATGACGGAAGTCTCTATGTCACGGAAGCGGGGTTCCCCGAACCGCGCGAAAATATCCGTGATCGTCATGTTCTGCCCGGCTTCGATGAGCGAATCCGAGTCAACAAACGTGTACCCGATGTCGCGCGCGAGTTCGACACCTACGCTTGTTTTTCCCGTTCCCATGAATCCGGTGAGGATGATGTTTTTGAACATAGTCCACGGTGTGCAGTGCGCCGGGCCGAGCGGACAGCGAGTGAGCAGCAAACCCGTTCTGCAGCATGAGTGCGGATTGCGTGCCATGCAGACGGGAGACAGGGGCCGTTACTTCTTATGAATATCTTCATCCACGCCCATACGGGCCTTCACATGCTTGGTGTACCAGACAAAATTCCGCTTCATTTCATCGACACTGTCGCCCCCGAATTTTTCAATAACGGCGGCGGCGATTTCGAATGCAACCGCTGCTTCAGCGACGACGCCGGCTGCCGGCACAGCGCAGACATCGGACCGCTCGACACTCGCCTTGAATGGTTTTTTGCTTTGCAGATCCACGGAGCGAAGCGGCTTCGCCAGCGTGGGGATGGGTTTCATGGCAACACGGAGCACGATCGGCTCGCCGTTGCTCATTCCGCCCTCGATGCCGCCTGCCCGGTTGGTTTTGCGGTAGAAGCCCTGCTTCCGGTTCCAGTAAATTTCATCATGCACAGCAGATCCGGAAAGATGAGCGGCCCCGAACCCCGATCCGACTTCCACCCCTTTGATCGCCTGGATGCTCATGAGAGCAGCCGCAAGCCGTGCATCCAGTTTCCGGTCCCAGTGCGTATGGCTGCCGAGTCCGACCGGAACATTGGCGACGATAACTTCGATCACGCCACCCAGGGAATCACCGGCGTGTTTCGCGGCATCGATTCTGCGTTTCATCCGCTGCTCGGCCTCGGGATCCGCGCACCGAAGTTCGGAAGCCTCCGCCCGCTTCTTGAGCTCCGGATACCCCGCTTTCGGCGTCTTTGCAAAGACGCCGTCGATACTCAATACATGGCTCAGTATGTCAATGCCTACCTCTTCGAGAAGACGTTTGGCAACAGCCCCCACGGCCACCCGCATGGCGGTCTCGCGAGCACTCGATCGTTCGAGGATGTTCCGCACATCGTTCATCCCGTATTTCAACACCCCCGACAGATCGGCATGACCGGGCCGCGGCCGCGTCAGCGCAGTCGCCGAATTCAGGAACATGGGATCCGGCGACATCTTGTCGCGCCAGTTTTCCCAATCCTTGTTCCTGATCATAAGCCCGATCGGACTGCCGAGCGTCCTGCCCCACCGCACACCGGAATAAATCTTCACCGCATCCTTCTCGATTTTCATCCGGTTGCCGCGTCCGTATCCGATCTGCCGCCGGCTGAGATCGCGGTCGATGTCCGTAATGCGGATCAGAAGTCCTGCAGGCATGCCCTCAATAATTCCCATCAACATTTCGCCGTGAGACTCGCCAGCAGTAAGAAAACGCAACATGATGTCCTCCTGTTATGTAACAGGGTGCACCTGAAAATCCTCTATTTGCGCGCCATCATAACAAATTTGCCCGGCCAGTGCAATGGAAAGCATGCTGAATTTAAGGGTATTTTTAGGGTATATTGCAAAGCGATGCAAAAAATACGGGTGTTGTTTCATATAGGTTATTTTACAATTAACTTTATAATACAATATGTTAAACAAGAAGAGCGCGTCACTTACCTGATTTATTAATTATTAGTACTAATATAGTATATTATGTGTTTCTGCTGTTTTTCTTTCTGTTCATTGGGTATATTATCCCTACGCATGGTTCGGCAGCAAAGCGGAAATCAGCTTCAAATCGGCTGCAGGCATTAGGCATCAAATCGCCTGCAGGCGCGGGAAAACGTCTTGCCATGATTGCGCTCTTGTGCTCTGTGCAGGCAGAAGCCGAGCTTCTGCTCGAAACGATCCTGCACGAAAAAACTATTTCCATCGGATCGAAAACCATGATCGAGGGATCGATCCAAAGCAGGCGCGTCTGTCTCTGCGTGGGGGGCATGGGAAAGGTGAATGCAGCGCATGCCGCGACGCTGCTCGTGCAGCGGAATCCCGAGGCGCTTGTCGTTTTCGGTATCGGCGGCGCATATCCGGCCTCGGGGGCGCGCGTGGGTGATGTTGCTGTGGCAAACACGGAAATTGCCGGCGACGAAGGGGTTCTGACGCTCGAAGGGTTCAAGGATACTGAGTATATAGGAATCCCCCTGCTGAAAACATCGAGCTCCGTCATCTTTACTACCTATCCCGCACCCGCTGCATTGTTGCATGTTGCTCTCCAGACGCTTCTGTCGGACCGCCGCGACATGCCTGATGTACACGTCGGCGCTTTTGTGACCCTGTCGACCTGCACGGGTACGGAATCGCGTGCGCGGGAACTGGAAGATCGCTACCATGGCCTGTGTGAGAACATGGAGGGCGCGGCAGCGGCCCAGGTCGCCGAGCTGCACAGCCTGCCCTGGCTTGAAGTGCGGGGCATTTCGAACCTCGTGGAGAACAGGGACGTGCGAAAGTGGGATATCCCCGCAGCCGCCCGTGCG
Organism: Nitrospirota bacterium; assembly: GCA_035490495.1. Taxonomy (GTDB): domain Bacteria; phylum Nitrospirota; class UBA9217; order UBA9217; family UBA9217; genus JAJYKN01. Next base: position 5,953 of record DATHDE010000195.1, on the reverse strand, counting down.
GCGCAGCAGGCAGTTCTGCGTATTCTGGAAGGATGGTCTGCATGACTGCGACGCTTTCCCTCGGTTATTCCCCGTGCCCGAACGATACCTTCATCTTTTACGCGCTCGTTCACGGGAAGGTGCGCGTTCCCGGCATCGAATTCCGCGAGGAGCTGCACGACGTCGAGACACTGAACACGATGGCGATGAACAGTGAACTCGATATCACCAAGATATCTTTCCATGCCTTGGGCCGCCTTCGTGAACACTACGCCCTTCTGCGTTCGGGCAGTGCGCTCGGCCGCGGGTGCGGGCCGCTCATTGTTGCGAGACCGGGCACCCGGCTCGACGACCTCAAGAATGGGGCTGTAGCCATTCCCGGTCTGCTGACCACAGCCTATCTTCTGCTTCGTCTCTACAATCCCTCGATCGCCAACATTCAGGTTATAACGTTCGACCGTATCATGGATGCCGTGACGCGCAAGGAGGTTATTGCCGGGCTGATCATCCACGAGAGCCGCTTCACCTATCCGCGCTATCATCTCGAAAAGCTTCTCGACCTCGGAGAATGGTGGGAGCATTACTCCGGCCTCCCCATCCCTCTGGGGGGGATCCTGGGCAGGCGCACGCTCGGCCCGGAGCTGCTGCTCCGCGTCGAATCGGGCATCCGGGAGAGTCTGGCGTATGCCCGGTTGCATGTCAGCGAGGTCCTGCAGTACTGCAGACAGCACAGCCAGGAGATGAATGAAGAAGTCATGAAGAGCCACATCGATCTCTATGTGAACGATTTTTCCCTTGATCTGGGAGATGAAGGGCTGCGGGCTGTTGCACGCCTGATATCCGAGGCAGAGCTCCGGCAGGTCTTTCCCCGTTCTGTACAGCCGCTGCTCGCAGGCGCCTGATCTCCTCTTTACGCATTTCCGGCCAGCATGCTATAATCGTGTTATTTCAGACTGTCGAAGGAGGGAGCGCACATGGCGGGATGGATACTTCTTGCGATTCTCGGTTTGATGCTCGCGTGGATCATTATTATTTACAACGGCCTCGTATCATTGAGGAACGACGTACAGGGCGCCTGGAAGCAGATCGACGTCCAGCTCAAGCGGCGGCATGACCTCATTCCCAACCTCGTGGCCACGGTCAAAGGCGCCATGGAGTTCGAGCAGGACACCCTGGACAAGGTCATATCGGCCCGGGCCAAGGCAGTATCCGCGACTACACCCGCGTCGCGCGCTGACGCGGAGAACATGCTGACGCAGACCCTGGGCAGGCTCTTCGCTGTCATGGAGAACTACCCCGCGCTCAAGAGCAACCAGAACGTGCTGCAGCTCCAGGAGGAGGTCACTTCCACGGAGAACAAGATATCATTCGCACGCCAGCTCTACAACGATCTCGTCGCGAATTACCGCACACGGATGCAGGTCTTCCCGAACACTATCATCTCGTCCCTGTTCAACTTTAAACCCGAGGAGTATTTCGGGGCCGAGGAAGCCGACCGTGCGACACCCGCGGTCAACCTGAGCATCAGGAAATAGCGGCCAACGGGAAACTGCGCGTGCCCTTTACGTTCATCGACATAGAAAGACAAAAAAACTGGCGGATCGGCATTTTCTTTTTCCTTCTCCTTGCCCTCTATTTCGTTATCTGCGCACTGATAACGGCTCCCTTTCTGCATATTTCAGGCGCGATGGGTGTTCGATACTGGGTCGCAGCCGGGATCCTGGCGCTGGTTGCGGCAGGCATTCATTTCTGGTTCTCGGCGTATGACGCCGTCGGCGTCGTGATACGCACGCTCGGGGCCCAGCCTCCGGACCCGCAGGATGATGTGCACAAAATGCTGCTGAACGTCATGGAGGAGATCCATATTGCGAGCGGCCGAGAGCGGGCACTCCGCTGCTTTGTCGCGCCGACGCTGTCGCTGAACGCCCTCGCCGTTGCGGACCTCAAGGGCGAAGCGGCGATCGGCATCACGGAGGGGCTCCTTTCGCGGCTCACCCGGCCGCAGCTCGAAACAGTGATCGCCCATGAAGCCCATCATGTCCTGTCAGGCGACTGCCTTGAAACGACGGTCGCAGCAAGCCTCTTCGGCACCTCTTCGTCTGCCATTGAAAAACTGAACTCGGTATCCGCAGGGAGGGTATATCTATTCCCCGGCATCGTGCTGGCATGGCTGCTTCTGCAGCTCAGTTATTGCGTGAACATGTTTGTATCGCGCGAGCGGGAATACCGCGCCGATGCAGCGGCTGTCCGCATGACCCGCAACCCTACGGCCCTCGCCGAAGCCCTCTTTCTTCTCTCGCGGAGCTGGCGCGGGGCGGGCTTCATCGGCAGCGGGCTTGAAATGCTCTGCATCGTGAACCCCCGCTTGTCCGAACTGGATGAAACAGAGGGTTTTCTGGCCGACCTGCTTTCGACGCATCCTCCGCTCGGCAAAAGAATTGACGTCCTCCTTGCCATGGCCCATACAAGCCTTGCCGGGCTGCACAGCCGGAGGGATCGGGGTAACGGCGGCGAGAGCGCGGCTGCGCCGGGAACGCGGTATTTTGCGCAGGATCCCCGGCAGGCCTGGCAGGGGCCGTTCACGTTCGATGAACTGGCTGCACAGCCGTGGCTTTCTCCACTCACCTGGATTTCCCCGGAGGGCGGGGGTCCGGCTGCCCGGGCGTGGAAGACTGCCGGCCTTGCAGCCCTCTTTACTGTTTCCGCAATGCAAAAGGATCATCATCCGTCTGATGTTGCATGCCCGGTCTGCAATCAGCCGCTCATTCCCGCTGCCCGCGAAGGCGCATCGGTCCTGCAATGTCGTTTCTGCAGCGGCATGCTCGTTGACAACAGCAGGATACAGAGGATTCTGGCGAGAACAGGGCGCGATCACCCCTGTTCCGAGAGAATGAATGCACTTGCACGCACGATGCTGGCGAGGAATCAGCAGGCTCAAATGCTGCGGAAGCTTGTGCACGAGAGCACGCCGCAAACACAGCTTCTCTCCTGCCCGAAGTGCAGCAATGCAATGGTTCGGGGGTTTTACAGCCAGGCGTATCTCATTGAGATCGACCGATGCAGTCTGTGCGGACTCACCTGGTTCGATCAGAATGAACTCGATCTTCTCCAATGCCTGATTGCAGCAAAAACCGGGAGGGCAGATGCAGACGCGCCATAACATGACCGCATCCGCGGTGTGCTGAGACCAGTCTTCATCGGGAGGATGATGTACCTATCATGGTTACCGTTAAATTCTTTGCATCCCTGAAAGATAAGGCAGGCGCATCAGAATTGCAGATTGCCTTTTCAGGCGGCACCGTGGCCGATCTCCTGCAGCGTGTAGCCGACGCCTGCCCCGCTCTGGCTGAAATGCTTTCCAGCGGTTCGCTCATGATATCGGTGAACCACGAGTTTGTGAGGCAGATCGCGCATGTGGGGGACGGCGACGAAGTTGCGCTCATGCCGCCCTTCTCCGGCGGCAGCGAGGCCCCGGGGCAGGTGCGGATTCAACGTGAGCCTTTTTCCCTTGAGCGGGAAATTAGCCGGCTGAAACAGGCGTCAACAGCCATCGGGGCGCTCGTGACCTTCATCGGCACGACGCGGGACTTGTCAAAGGGGAAGCGGGTCGCCAAGCTCGAATTCGAGCATTATCCGGGAATGGCCGAGAAGAAGCTCCGGGAAATCAGGGACCGGGCCATACGGGAATTCGGGGTAATCGATATCTCGATCATTCACCGCGTGGGGACCCTGCCCGTGGGCGAGGACATCGTGCTGATCGCAGTCGCAGCAGGACACCGCGACGAAGCCTTCACGGCATGCAGGTTCTGCATCGATGAATTAAAGAGAATTACGCCGATTTGGAAAAAAGAGACCACGCCGGAAGGCGAGGTATGGGTGGAAGAGCATCCGTGAAATTGCGGATTGCGAATGAGGTGCCTGCTTTACCGCGGTTCCGTCCGAAATCCGCAGCTCCGGACCCGCAATCGCATCACTTCCTGATTTCCGTTTTGTTTGTTTTCAGATAGACGACGCACTTGGTACAATCGTTTTCCATTCTGCACCGAGTCGTCTCCCAGCATGGTTTCGTTTTGTCCGTAAAGGCCGTGCACGTGAGCCGCTTTTCATCGGGGCAGTCCTTGATTTCCCAGCACGGCGCGTAGTCGAGCAGTTTTTTGATTCCCTCAATGCTGATCTTTTTGCTGTGGATCAGTTCACGGATGCACCGAAGCCATTTGATGTCGTTTTCCGTATAGAGCCGGTTGCGACGTTCCCTCGCGGGAAGGATCAGACCGTGCTTCTCATAGAGCCGCAGGGTCTGTGCCGTGGTCCCGACGAGTTTCGCCGCGACCCCCATCGTATACAGCGGCGCATCTTTGTCTTTCAGCACATCCAAGCCTTCAGGCGTCATAATATGAACTCCCGTTCGTTGATCAGCGCGGTATCAATATCGTCATTTTGTCCATCATCAACAGCACGCCCATGACAATGAGAACGGCGCCGCTCACTATTTTAATAGCTTTGAAATGCCTCTTGATCCTGTTGAACGATGTCAGAAATGCACTGATGGCGACCGCGGAAAGGATGAACGGAATGCCGAGTCCCAGCGAATAGAGCGCCAGCAATCCGATGCCCCTCCCCAGCGTTTCGCTGGTCATGGCAAGCGCGAGCACTGACCCAAGGAACGGCCCCGTGCACGGCGTCCATCCTGCACCGAAAATCATACCCACAATAGCTGTCCCTGCATAGCCTGCGGGCCGTGTCTTGAGATGCAATTTCGCTTCTCGTTGGAGAAACGGGATATTCACGACATCCATGACGAATACCCCCATCAGAATGATGAGGATGCCGCCCACAATACGGATGATATCCAGATGCTCGGAAAGAATGCTGCCCGCGAAACTGGCAGTAGCGCCAAGGAGAACGAAGATCAGCGAGAAACCAGCAACGAACGCGATCGAATGGGACAGCGTGATGCCCATATTTTTTCTTCGCGATTCAGCCGTAACCAATTCGTCATAGCTGATACCAGTGATGTACGAGACATACGACGGAATCAGAGGGAGGATGCAGGGTGAAGCAAACGAGACAAGCCCCATCCCCATGGAATACAGTGAAACTGAAAACGTCAATCCCTTTGAAAGATCCATGTTTTTTCGCAAACGCCTTGCAATTCATCTCGATAAACCGATTCATATTACCAAAGGCCCTTGAAAAGAGTCAAGTAAAAGTTTTCACATTACCAGTTGATAAAATCGCAAGCTGCGGGTTTCGTTCAGTGCGGCCGGTATTTTATCCGGGTTACTTTCAGAAAGTATAGTTGCCATGTATAACAACTGTCAGCCGTCTTTTTTTATTGACAAGCCAAGGTCATTTCATTATGCTCTAAAATTGCAGAAAAAAACGATCACCAAGGGAGGGCATCATGTACATCGATCAGCCGATACGCCATTTTTTAGACAAATTGGCCAGTAAATCGCCTGAGCCGGGAGGCGGCAGCGTTGCCGCATTGACCGGGTCGCTGGGCGCGGGCCTCGTCAGCATGGTAGCCTCATTGACTGTCGGCAAGGAGAAATACAAGGATGTTCAGCCGAAAATCGAGGCGCTCCTCAAGGAATCCGAGAAACTCCGTGCTGAAATGCAGGATCTTATCCAGAAGGATACGGAAGTATACGGCGCTCTTTCCGATGTGTATAAAATGCCGAAAAACACGGATGCCGAAAAGGCCGCCCGGACGGCAAAAATGCAGGAAGCCCTCAAGAAAGCCTGTCAGGTCCCCTTCGAAATAGGACTGAAATCACTCGAAGTCGCAAAACTCGCCGAACGCGCTGCGGAAATCGGCAATGTGGCAGCGGTCAGTGATGCGGGTGTTGCCGTGCTTCTTGCACAGGCCTGCGCGCAGAGCGCCGCGCTGAACGTCAAGATCAATGTGAACAGCATCAAGGATCAGTCATTCAATAACGATGTCTGGTCCCGCATGCAGGATGTACTTACA